>DYOR01000084.1 GCA_020720385.1 Rubrivivax sp. | reverse complement strand
GCTTCACAAGCTCTCAGACCAGGCCGTCGAAGAGCCACACGTCCACGGCTTCGCCCGCAGCCACCGCGCCCTGGTCGTGGCGCAGCACCACCAGGGCGTTGGCCTGGCTCATGCTGCTCAGGATGCCCGAGCCCTGGGCGCCGGTGAGCTGCACTTCCCAGCCGCCGCCGGCACCGGGCGCGAGGCGCGCGCGCTGGAACTCGGTGCGCCCGGGCCGCTTGCGCATGGCTTGCGTGCAGCGCGCCTGCAGCACGGGCAGGGGATCGGGCGTGGCCCCGGCGAGTTGCAGCAGCCCCTCGCGCACGAAGGCGTAAAAGGTGACCAACGCCGCCACCGGGTTGCCCGGCAGCGCGAACAACCAGCGCGGCTGCGCGGGCGTGCGCAGCGGGCCGAAGGCGAACGGGCGCCCGGGTCGCATGGCCACCTTCCAGAAGGTCACCTCGCCCAGGCGCTCGAGCAGGCCGCGCGTGTAGTCCGCGTCGCCCGCACTCACGCCGCCGCTGGTGAGCACGACGTCGGCCTGCGCCATCGCCGCTTCCAGCGTGGCCTGCAGCGCGCCCGGGTCGTCGCGCACCAGCCCCAGGTCGATGACCTCCATGCCCAGGCGCTGCACGGCGGCCATGAGGCTGAAGCGGTTGCTGTCGTAGACGCAACCCGGCTCCAGCGGCTGGCCCAGGGTGCGCAACTCGTCGCCGGTGGAGAACAAGGCCACGCGCAGGCGCCGCATCACGCTCACCTCGGCGATGCCCAGCGAGGCGACGAGGCCCAGGTCCACGGGGCGCAGCACGCGCCCGGCGTGCAGGGCAGGCAGGCCCCGCGCCAGATCCTCGCCGCGCCGACGCCGGTTCTCGCCCACGGCAAGGGTGCCCGGCTCGATGTGTACGCGTTCGCCCTCGGCGCGGCACGACTCCAGCGGCACCACCGTGTCCAGCCCCTCGGGCATCACCGCGCCGGTCATGATGCGCAGGCACTCGCCCGCGCCGATGCGCCCGGCGAACGGGGCCCCGGCATACAGGGTGCCCACCACGCGCAGCGTCGTCGCGCCGCCGCTGCGCAGCGCGCCTCCGGCGAAGGCGAACCCGTCCATGGCGGAGTTGTCGTGCGCCGGCACGTCGATCGGGGAGAGCACGTCCTCGCCCAGCACGCGCCCGAGCGCGCTGCGCAGCGGCACGCGCTCGTGCTCGGTGACCGGCCGCAGCGCTGCGGCGATGGCGGCGCGCGCCTCGTCGACGCTGACCAGGCGATCGCCCGGCGGCGTTGGCACACCGATCGCGGGCGTCACTGCGGACCCCTGCGGCGGCCGTAAAGGCGGCACAGCTCGGCCAGGCGGCCGGCGTGCCAGGGTTGCACCTGGCTCCACTGGAAGCGCCAACCCCACCAGCCCGAAGCCTGGCCCGGGTAGTTCATGCGGCACTCGGTGGGCAGGGCGAGGACGTCCTGCATCGGGTGCACCGCCGTGTCGGCCACGCTGGCCATGGCGGCGCGGATCATCGTCCAGGGCATGTCGTGGCCATCGGTGGCGAGGTAGCCGCGAGCGAAATGGCGCTCGTGATCGGAGGCCACGCTCCACCAGCCGGCCACCGTGTCGTTGTCATGGGTGCCGGTGAAGACCACCGTGTCGGGCTCGTGGTTGTGCGGCAGGAAGCGGTCGCTGGCGTCGCCGGCGAAGGCGAACTGCAGGATGCGCATGCCGGGGAAACCGAACTTCTTGCGCAGCGCCTCCACGTCCGGTGTGATCACCCCCAGGTCCTCGGCGATGATGGGCATCGGCCCCAAGGCACGGGTGATGGCCTTGAACAGCGCCGCGCCCGGGCCGGGAACCCAGG
The DNA here is from genome assembly GCA_020720385.1 of Rubrivivax sp. Taxonomy (GTDB): domain Bacteria; phylum Pseudomonadota; class Gammaproteobacteria; order Burkholderiales; family Burkholderiaceae_C; genus Rubrivivax. The sequence continues at coordinate 12,950 of DYOR01000084.1, read as the reverse complement.
CGCCGCGCTCGGCCGTGGGCTCGCTGGCCGGGATTTCCCAGTGCGCCGCGAAGCCGCGGAAATGGTCGATGCGAACGATGTCGACGAGTTCGAAGCTGCGGCGCACGCGCTCCACCCACCAGGCATAGCCGTCCTTGGCGTGTTCCCGCCAGCGGTACAAGGGGTTGCCCCAACGCTGCCCGGTGGCGCTGAAGAAGTCCGGCGGCACGCCCGCCACGACCGTGGGCCGGCCGTCGGCGCCGAGCTGGAACAGGCGCTGGTTGGCCCACACCTCGGCGCTCTGGTGGGCGATGAAGATCGGCGTGTCGCCGATGATCTCCACGCCCTTGCCGTTGGCATAGGCCTTGAGCAAGAGCCATTGGCGGAAGAACGCCCACTGGCAGAACTCCCAGAAGGCCACGCGCTCGGCGTGGCGCGCGCGTGCGTCCGCCAGCGCGCCAGCCTCGCGCGCCACCAATTCGGGCTCCCAATCGCACCAGTCGCGCCAGTCGTTGGCCTCGCACAAGGCCATGAAGAGCGCGTAGTCGGCCAGCCAGGGCTGCTGCGCGCGTTTGAAGTCGTCGAAGGCCCGGCGCTGTTCAGCCGTGGCCGCAGCGGCGAAGCGCTGCGCCGCCTTGGCCAGGCGCTGCATGCGGAAAGGCACCATCAGCGCGAAGTCCACCTTCGCGGCGTCCAGCCACGGCTTGGCGCTCAGGTCGGAGGCGTCGAGCCAGCCCTGCCGGGCGAGTTCGGCCAGATCGATCAGCAGCACGTTGCCGGCGAAGGCCGAGGTGCTCATGTAGGGCGAGTTGCCCGGGCCGATGCCGGCCAGGGGCAGCACCTGCCACAGGCGCTGGCCGCCGGAGACGAGCCAGTCGACGAAGTGATAGGCGTCCGTGCCCAGGTCGCCCGAGCCATGCGGGCCGGGCAGGGAGGTGGGGTGCAGGAGCACACCGCTGGCGCGTGGGAATCTCATGGCGTGGGCCTCAGGCAAGCGGTGGGGGTGCGGCGGGCTGGTCCTGCGCGTCGCGCAGCAGCACCAGGCTGCGCGCGCGCAGTTCGAAGTGCGTCGCCTCGCCGCGGCGCCAGGCGCTGGCGCCGTCGGCGCTGGTGGTGTCGAGCAGCGCCACCCAGTCCCCCGGCGGCAGGCGGAACTGCGCGTGCCTGTCGTGGCTGTTGAGTAACAGCAGCAGGGGCGCTCGTGCGCGGCCGGGCACGCCGATCCAGGCCCCGAGGACGCGCGACATGCGGTTGTTCCAGTGCTCGCGCGTCATCGACTCGCCCGTGCGACGCAGCCAGGCCAGATCGGCGCGGCCGTGGGCATCGGGCAGGCCGGTGTACCAGCGCGGCGCCAGCGGCTGCAGTTCCTGGCGCAGCGCCAGCACGCGTGCCGTGAAGGCGATGAGATCGGCGTCGGCGTGGTCCCAGTCGATCCAGGTGGTCTCGTTGTCCTGGCAGTAGGGGTTGTTGTTGCCCGCCTGGGTGTGGCCGAGCTCGTCGCCAGCAGCGAGCATCGGCGTGCCCTGGGCCAGCAGCACGGTGGCGAGCAGGGCGCGCCGCAGGTGGGCGCGGCGTTGCGTCACGACGGGGTCGGCGGTGGGCCCTTCCCAACCGCAATTCCAGCTCAGGTTGTGGGCGTGACCGTCGCGGTTGCCCTCCAGATTGGACTCGTTGTGGCGCATGTCGTAGCTCACCAGGTCGGCGAGCGTGAAGCCGTCGTGCGAGACCACGTAGTTCACCGAGTTCAGCGGCGAGCGGCGCCGCGCCTGGAAGAGGTCCGACGAGCCCGCGAGCCGCAACGCCAGTTCGCCGCGCGTGCAGTCGCCGCCCAGCCAGAAGGCGCGCGCCGTGTCGCGGAAGCGGTCGTTCCATTCGAGCCAGCCGCGCGGGAACTGGCCCACCTGGTAGCCGCCGGGGCCCAGGTCCCAGGGCTCGGCGATGAGCTTCAAGCCCTGCAGCGTGGGGTCCTGCAGCAGCGCCTTGAAGAACGGGCCGTCTCGCTCGAAGCCCGGGCTGGCGCGGCCCAGCACGGGGGCGAGGTCGAAGCGAAACCCGTCGACGTGCATCTCCTGCACCCAGTAGCGCAGGCTGTCCATGACCATCTGCAGCACGCGTGGGTGGCGGATGTCCAGGGTGTTGCCGCAGCCGCTCCAGTTGTCGTAGCGCTCGCGCCGCTCCGGCGGCAGGCGGTACCAGCTGGCGTTGTCCAGGCCGCGCCAGCACAGGGTCGGGCCGTGCTCGTCGCCCTCGGGCGTGTGGTTGAAGACCACGTCGAGCAGCACTTCCAGCCCCGCGGCGTGCAGCTGGCGCACCATCTCGCGAAACTCATCGCGCGGCTGCGGGGTGCTGGCGTAGCGCGGATCGGGGCAGAAGAAGCCCAGCGTGTTGTAGCCCCAGTAGTTGACCAGCCCGGCGCGCACCAGACGCTGTTCGTCGAGGATCTGCTGCACCGGCAGCAGGCTCACGGCGGTGATGCCCAACTGCAGGAAATGCGCCAGCGCGGCCGGCGAGGCCAGCCCGGCATAGGTGCCGCGCTGGTGCTCGGGCACGCCGCTCATGCGCCGCGTGAAGCCGCGCACGTGCGTCTCGTAGATCACCGTGTCGGCCAGCGGCGTGCGTGGCGGCGCGTCGCCACGCCAGTCGAAGCCGTCATGCACCACGCGCGCCTTGAGGGCCTGGCGGCCGTTGTCGCGCGTGTCCATGTGCAGCGGAAACTCGGCCTCGGAGCCGGCGTGCGCGCCGTCCCAGTCGAAGGTGCCGACGATTTCGCGCGCCCAGGGGTCGAGCAGCAGCTTGTGCGGATTGAAACGGTGGCCGCGGTCCGGGCGCCACGGGCCGTCGGCACGCAGCCCGTAGACCAGCCCCGCGCCCGCTCCGGGCAGGCGGCCGTGCCAGATGTCGCCGCTTTGCACCGGCAGGGGCATGCGCGCCAGCTCGACGCGCCCGCTCTCGTCGTACAGGCACAGCTCGACCTGCGAGGCGTGCGCCGAGAAGACGGCGAAGTTCACCCCGCCGCCATCGAAGCTCGCGCCCAGCGGCCACGGCTGGCCGGCCTCCAGCGCGGCGACATGCGAGCCGACGGCGGCCCGCTGAACTTGCGTCAGTCGATCCATTCGAGGAACACGGTGGCCAGGGGAGGGACCGTCAGCACCACCGAGTGCTCGCGGCCGTGGCTGTGCACGGCCTCGCTGCAGGCCAGGCCCAGGGGCGTGCCGACGTTGCTGCCGCCGTAGAACGCGGAGTCGGTGTTGAGCCGCTCCTGCCAGCGCCCGGCTCGCGGCACGCCCAGGCGCAGGCCCTGGTGCACGACGGGCGCGAAATTGCTCACCACCAGCATGAGGCTGCCGTCGGCCCCCTTGCGCACGAAGCTCAGCAGGCTGCGCCGCGCATCGTCGTGGTCGATCCACTCGAACCCCGCCGCGCTGAAGTCCTGCGTGTACAGCGCCGGGTGGGCGCGGTACAAGTGATTGAGGTCGCGCACCAGGCGCTGCACGCCGGCGTGCTCGGCCTGCCCGAGAAGGTGCCAGTCCAGGCTGCGCTCGTGACTCCATTCGCGACCTTGCGCGAACTCGCAGCCCATGAAGAGCAGCTTCTTGCCCGGGTGACCCCACATGAAGCCGTAGTAGGCGCGCAGGTTGGCGAACTGCTGCCAGCGGTCTCCCGGCATGCGCTCGAGCATCGAACCCTTGCCGTGCACGACCTCGTCGTGCGAGATCGGCAGGACGAAGTTCTCGGTGAAGGCGTAGATCAGACCGAAGGTCAGCTCACCGTGGTGATAGGGGCGGTGGATCGGGTCGCGCGAGATGTACTGCAGCGTGTCGTGCATCCAGCCCATGTTCCACTTGTAGTGGAAGCCCAGCCCGCCGGCGTAGGTGGGGCGGCTCACTGCGGGGAAGGCGGTGGATTCCTCGGCCAGCGTCACCGCCTGCGGGCGCTCGCCGCCGATGATCTCGTTGGTGCGCTTGAGAAAGGCGATGGCTTCCAGGTTCTCGCGTCCGCCGTGCACGTTGGGGATCCACTGGCCGGCCTTGCGGCTGTAGTCGCGGTAGAGCATGGACGCCACCGCATCGACGCGCAGGCCATCGATGTCGTAGCGCTCCAGCCAGTACAGCGCATTGCCGACGAGGAAGTTGCGCACCTCGGTGCGGCTGAAGTTGTAGATCAGCGTGTTCCAGTCGTTGTGGAAGCCCTCGCGCGGGTCGGCGTATTCGTACAGATGCGTGCCGTCGAAGCGCGCCAGGCCGTGCGCGTCGGTGGGGAAGTGCGCCGGCACCCAGTCCAGCAACACGCCGATGCCGGCGGCGTGGGCGCGCGCTATGAAGCGCTGCAGGCCCGACGGTTCTCCGAAACGCGCCGTGGGGGCGAACAGGCCCAGCGTCTGGTAGCCCCAGGAACCGTCGAAGGGGTGCTCGCTCACCGGCAGCAGTTCGAGGTGGGTGAAGCCCATCTCGCTGGCGTAGGGCACGAGCGCGTCGGCGAGTTCGTCCCAGTTCAGCCAGCGTTCGCCTTCCTCGGGTTTGCGCCGCCAGCTTGCCAGATGCACCTCGTAGATGCTCATCGGGGCGTCCAGCGCGTTGGCCGCCTGGCGCGCCGCGCTCGGTGGGACCACGGCGGGCATGGATGCCACCACGCTGGCCGTGGCCGGGCGCAGTTCCGCTTGGCGCGCGTAGGGGTCGGCCTTTTGCGGCAGCAGGCGGCCCTCGCGGTCGAGCAGCTCGAACTTGTAGCGCGCGCCGGCATGCACGCCGGGCAGGAAGAGATCCCACACACCGCACTCGCGGCGCAGGCGCATGGGGTGGCGTCGGCCGTCCCAGAAATTGAAGTCGCCCACCAGGCTCACGCGCGAGGCATTGGGAGCCCAGACCGCGAAGGAGGTGCCCGCCACGCCTTCGAACTCGCGCGGCGTGGCGCCCAGGATCTCGTACGGACGCAGGTGCGAGCCTTCGGCGAGCAACCACACGTCCATCTCGCCCAGCACCGGGCCGAAGCGGTACGGGTCCTCCTGCAGCGACTCCGTGCCGTCGTGCCAGCGCACGCGCAACTGGTACGGGCCGGCAGCGGCAAAGGGCCCCTCGAAGACACCGTCGGCGTGGCGCAGCCACAGCGGCCAGGACTTGCCCTGGGCCACCGCCTGGACCGCGCTCGCGCCGGGCAGGAAGGCGCGCACGAGCATGTTGCCCGCGCTGCCGGGGTGCGGGCCGAGCACGGCGAAGGGGTCGCCGTGGCGGCCTTGCGTGAGGGCTTCGATCTGTTCGGGGGTGAGCATGGCGGGCACGCCGTTCAGGGTTTTGGCGTCAAGCCCCAGACCCTGCGTGCGTATTCGCGGATCGTGCGGTCGGCCGAGAAGAAGCCCATGCCGGCCACGTTGGCGATGGCCTTGCGCGCCCAGGCGTGGCGATCGCCATAGAGCCGGTCCACGCGCTCCTGCGCCGCGACGTAGCTGTCGAAGTCGGCGAGCAGCAGGTAATGGTCGCCGCCCCAGAGCAGGGAATCGACCAGCGCACGGTGGCGCCCGGGCTCGTCGGGCGAGAAGCTGCCGCCGGCGATGGCATCGAGCGCGGCCTTGATGCGCGGCCGCTCCTCGTACAGGCGCAGCGGCTGGTAGCCCGCGGCGCGCCGTGCGGCCACTTCGGCCGTGGACAGGCCGAAGATGAAGATGTTGTCGTCGCCCACCTGCTGGCGGATCTCGACGTTGGCGCCGTCGTCGGTGCCGATGGTCAGGGCGCCGTTGAGGGCGAGCTTCATGTTGCCGGTGCCCGAGGCCTCGGTGCCGGCGGTGGAGATCTGCTCGGACAGATCCGCGCCGGGCATGATGATCTCGGCCACCGAGACGCCGTAGTTGGGCAGGAACACGAGCTTGAGCCTGCCGGCGATGCGCGGATCGTGGTTGATCACCTGGCCCACATCGTGGATGAGCCGGATGATGCTCTTTGCCGCCACGTAGCTGCTCGCCGCCTTGCCGGCGAAGATCACCGTGCGCGGCACCCAGTCGGCCGTCGGGTCGGCGAGCATGGCCTGGTAGCGCGCCACCACCTGGAGCAAGTTGAGCAGCTGGCGCTTGTACTCGTGGATGCGCTTGACCTGCACGTCGAAGAGGCTCGCCGGGTCGACGGCCAATCCCGTGGCGCTGCGGATGTGGTCCGCCAGGCGTGCCTTGTTGGCGTGCTTGACGGCAAGGAAGGCTTCGCGGAACTCCGCGCGCTCGGCGTGCGCACCGAGCTGCCGGAGCTGGTCCAGGTCGAGCCGCCAGGCGCTGCCGATGCTGCGGTCGATGAGCTCGGCCAGGCCCACGTTGGCCTGCGCCAGCCAGCGGCGCGGGGTGACCCCGTTGGTGAGGTTGGTGAAGCGCTGCGGCCACAGGCTGGCGAAGTCGGCGAAGATGGTCTTCGTGAGCAGGTCCGAATGCAGCGCCGACACGCCGTTGACCATGTGGCTGCCGACGATGGACAGGTGCGCCATGCGCACGCGCCGCTCGCCGCCTTCGTCGATGAGCGAGATGCGGCGCAGGAAGTCGTTGTCGCCGGGGCGGTGCGCGGCGGCCTCGGCGAGAAACTCCTGGTTGATGCGCAGGATGATCTCCAGGTGCCGCGGCAGCACCTGCTGCATCAGGGCCACCGGCCAGGTCTCGAGGGCCTCGGGCATGAGGGTGTGGTTGGTGTAGCTGAACACCGCCTTGGTGCTCGCCCAGGCTTCGCGCCAGCCGAAGCCATGCTCGTCGACGAGCAGACGCATGAGCTCGGCCACGCCGATCGCCGGGTGGGTGTCGTTGAGGTGGATGGCGACCTTGTCGGACAGGTTGGTGAGCCGGCCCTGCTCGGCGAGGTGGCGTGCCAGGATGTCCTGCAGCGAGGCGCTGGTGAAGAAATACTCCTGGCGCAGGCGCAGCTCGCGCCCCGCGGGCGTGCTGTCGTTGGGATAGAGCACCCAGGAGATGTTCTCGTACTGGTTCTTGAACTCGGCGGCGCGGGCGTAGTCGCCGGTGTTGAAGGCGTGCAGGTCGATCTGCGAGGGTGCCACCGCGCGCCACAGGCGCAGCGTGCTCACGCGCCAGGTGCCATGGCCCGGGACGACCATGTCGTAGGCCTTGGCATTGACCTCGCCGGCATGGCGCCACACGGAGGGACGGCCGGGCTCCGGGCTCGGCTCCACCCAACCGCCGAAACGCACCGCGTAGTGCACGCCCGAGCGCGGAAACTCCCAGGGCGTGCCGTCCTCGAGCCAGGAATCGGGATGCTCGACCTGGCGGCCGTCGACGATGCTCTGCTTGAACATGCCGAATTCATAGCGGATGCCGTAGCCGAACGAGGGCAGCTCCAGCGTGGCCATGGCATCCATGAAGCACGCCGCCAGGCGGCCCAGGCCGCCATTGCCCAGCGCCGCATCGGCTTCGGTGGCGGCCAGGTCTTCCAGCGTGGCGCTGTGCGCCTGCGCGGCGCGTGCCATCTCCGGCGTGAGATCGAGCGCCGCCAGCGCGTTGGACAGGGTGCGCCCGATGAGGAACTCCATCGACAGGTAGTACACGCGGCGCGCGCCGGCGCTGCTGTCGGCGCAGTCGCCGGCCACCCAGCGTTGGGACAATTGCTCTCGCGCCACCTGCGCCACGGCGTGCATGATCTCGGTATGGGACGCCAGGGCTGGCGTCACGCCGACGCTGACCAGGAGTTGGTTTTCCACTTCGGCGGCGGTGCTGGCGCTCTGCGCCGCCCAGGGCGAGGGGCAGGTGTCTTGGTGGAGCATCGGAATTGGCGCGGGGTTGGGTTGGTGTCGAGCCTTGACCTGGAGCAGATCGGCCTCGCCCCCGAGTGTCCCAGAATCCAAGGCGTATCTCCCGACCCCACCCGCCTGCATCGAGGAGGAGTAGACCATGCGCCCGAACGATATCGCCCAGAGCCTGGACCTGCCGCGTCATGCCGTGGCGCTGGTGTTGGCGGGGGGCCGCGGCAGCCGCCTGAAGAACCTGACCGACAGCCGGGCCAAGCCGGCGGTGTACTTCGGGGGCAAGTTCCGCATCGTCGACTTCGCCCTGTCGAACTGCCTGAACTCCGGCATCCGCCGCATCGGCGTGATCACGCAGTACAAGAGCCACAGCCTGCTGCGCCACCTGCAGCGCGGCTGGGCCTTCCTCAAATCGGAGATGAACGAGTTCGTCGACCTGCTGCCGGCGCAGCAACGCATGGACGACGAGAGCTGGTACCGTGGCACCGCCGACGCCGTCTACCAGAACCAGGACATCCTCGCCGGCTACAAGGCGGACTACGTGGTGGTGCTCGCCGGCGACCACGTCTACAAGCAGAACTACGCCCTCATGCTTGCCGACCACGTGGCCCTGGGGCAGGAGTGCACCGTGGGTTGCATCGAAGTGCCGCGCATGGATGCCACCGCCTTCGGCGTGATGGCCATCGACGAGGCCCGGCGCATCGTCGACTTCGTCGAGAAGCCTGCCGATCCTCCCGCCGTGCCAGGCAAGCCCGATCGCGCGCTGGCGAGCATGGGCATCTACATCTTCAATGCGCGCTACCTCTACCGCGAACTCGAGCGCGACATGGCCGACGAGAACTCGAGCCACGACTTCGGCAAGGACATCATCCCGCGGATCGTCAAGGCCGGGCACGCCGTGGCCCACCCCTTCGACCTGAGCTGCGTGGGCGGCAAGCCCGGGCTGCCCCCGTACTGGCGCGACGTGGGAACCATCGACGCCTACTGGGACGCCAACATCGACCTCACGGCCACCGACCCGCTGCTCAACCTCTACGACACGCATTGGCCCATCTGGACCTACCAGCAGCAGCTGCCGCCGGCCAAGTTCGTGCACAACCAGCCCGACCGCCGCGGTGCGGCCATCGAGTCGCTGGTCTCGGGCGGCTGCATCGTTTCCGGGGCGGTGTTCCGCTCCGTGCTCTTCTCCCTCGTGCGCGTGCATTCGTACTCGAGCGTGAACTGGAGCGTGCTCCTGCCCGGCGTGCAGGTGGGGCGGCACGCGCGCGTCACACGCGCGGTGGTCGACCGCGACTGCATCATCCCCGACCACATGGTCATCGGCGAAGATGAGGCCGCCGACACGGCGCGCTTCTTGCGCACCGAGTCGGGCATCACCCTGGTCACGCGCGACATGCTGCGCCGCCTGCAGTAAGCCGCCCGGGGAGCGCGAATCCGGAGATGAAGGTACTTCATGTTGCGGCGGAGGTCTTTCCGCTGGTCAAGACCGGCGGGCTGGCCGATGTCGTGGCCGCCTTGCCCGTGGCGCTGGCGCAGCAGGGCGCCGACGTGCGCCTGCTGCTGCCCGGGTTGCCCGCAGTGATCGAGGCGGTGCAGGGCGCACGCACGGTGATCGAGATGGGCCCGTGCTTCGGCGCCATGCGCGTGCGCCTGCTGCTGGCGCGCCTGCCGGCAAGCAAGCTCAAGGTCTACGTCATCGACGCGCCCTACCTCTACCGGCGCAGCGGCGGCCCCTACCAGGACGGCGAGGGCGAGGAGTGGCCCGACAACCTGCAGCGCTTTGCCCTGCTCGGCTGGGTGGCCGCGCACCTGGCGGCAGAAGATGCCGACCTGAAATGGGCGCCCGACATCGTGCATGCCCACGACTGGCACGCCGCAATGGCCTGCGCCTACGTCGCCGAGCACGCCCCCACGCGCGCGGCCACCGTGTTCACGGTGCACAACCTGGCCTTCCAGGGGCTCTTTGCCATGCACGACTGGCCCATGCTGGGCCTGGCTTCGCGGCTGATGTCGCCCACGGGGCTGGAATACCACGGCCAGCTGAGCTTCATGAAGGCCGGCCTGACGCTCGCCGATCACGTCACCACCGTGAGCCCCACCTATGCCCGCGAGATCGCCACGCACGAGTTCGGCTGCGGGCTCGACGGCGTGGTGCGCGGGCGCGGGGCCAGCGTCAGTGGCATCCTCAACGGCATCGACGAGGACGTCTGGAACCCCGCCACCGATGGCGCCATCGCGCAGCGCTACGACGCCGCCGCGCCCGCCGGAAAGCTCGCCTGCCGCCGCGCGCTGCAGGCCGAGCTGGGCATCGACGCCGACGACAGCGCGCTGATCGTCACGCTGGTGAGCCGGTTGACGGCACAGAAGGGGCTGGACCTGGTGCTCGCGGCGCTACCCGAGATGGTGGCCGCCGGCGTGCAACTCGTGGTCCAGGGTACGGGTGAAGCGGCGCTGGAGACCGCCTTGCGCATGGCCCAGCAGGCGCACCCGGGGCGCGTGCACGTGCACCTGGGCTACGACGAGAATCGCGCCCACCGGCTCATTGCCGGGGCCGACGCCATCGTCGTGCCCTCGCGCTTCGAACCCTGCGGGCTGACGCAGATGTACGGCCTGCGCTACGGCACCCTGCCCATCGTGCGCCGCGTCGGCGGCCTCGCCGACACCGTCACGGACGCCACGCCCGAGCACATCGCCGCACACCGTGCCGACGGTTTCGTTTTCGACGCCGCCACCGCGGCGGCCCTGGAACGCTGCGTGCGCCGCGCGGTGTCCATGCGGGGCAACGACGCCGCGACCTGGGAACGCATGCGCGCCACGGCCATGGCGCAAACCCTGTCGTGGGACGGCCCGGCGCGGGCCTACCTGGCGCTGTACGCGCAGCTGCTCGGCAATCTGCCCGCAAGGCGCTGAGGGGGTGCCAGCGCTAGCTGCGCTTGGCGGGGGTGTGGCGGAAGGGGCGGGATTCGAACCCGCGGGGGGCTGTTAACCCCCACACGCTTTCCAGGCGTGCGACTTAAACCGCTCATCCACCCTTCCGTCGCTGCAGCGAGCGCAGGATTCTAGCCTTGGGTGACCGGCGCGGCCGCAAGAGCGCACTTGCGGTGGCGCGCTGATGTGCTCGTTGCCGTGCCGCGCTCGAAGTTCGGCCGCGCTCCTGTCACGCGGCCTTGCCCCCCTTGAGCAGGGCCATCGCGGTACCGATGAGCGTGGCCACTTCGCTCATGTTGCCGGGCACGATCATGGTGTTGTTCGTGCGCGCCAGGTGGCTGTAGGCCTCCACGGCCTTCTCCGCCACCTTGAGCTGCACGGCCTGCTCGCCGCCGGGCTGCTGGATGGCCTGCGCCACCTTGCGGATCGCATCGGCGGTGGCTTCGGCGACGGCGACGATGGCGGCGGCCTCGCCCTGGGCCTTGTTGATCTCGGCCTGCTTTTCACCCTCGGAGCGCGCGATGAAGGCCTCGCGCTCACCGGTGGCGATGTTGATCTGCTCCTGGCGCCGGCCCTCGGATGCGGCGATGAGCGCGCGCTTCTCGCGCTCGGCCGTGATCTGCGCCTGCATGGCGTGCAGGATGGCCGCCGGCGGCGTGAGGTCCTTGATCTCGTAGCGCAGCACCTTCACGCCCCAGTTCAGCGCCGCTTCGTCCAGCGCTTCCACCACGCCGCCGTTGATGTGGGCGCGCTCCTCGAAGGTCTTGTCGAGCTCCATCTTGCCGATCACGCTGCGCAGCGTGGTCTGTGCCAGCTGGGTGATGGCGACGATGTAGTTGCTCGAGCCGTAGCTGGCGCGCATCGGGTCGGTGACCTGGAAGTACAGGATGCCGTCGACCTGCAACTGCGTGTTGTCCTTGGTGATGCAGACCTGGCTGGGCACGTCCAGGGGCACTTCCTTGAGCGAGTGCTTGTAGGCCACGCGGTCGACGAAGGGCACGACGAAGCTCAGGCCCGGTGTCAGCGTGCGATCGTACTTGCCCAGGCGCTCGACCACCCAGGCATGTTGTTGCGGCACGATCTTCAGCGAGCGTACGACGAAGATGATGGCGATGATGGCCAGAACGAGTGCGATTTCCATGGAGGTCTCTCTCAGTGTTTCTTGGCGGGGGCCACGAGCAGCTCGTTGCCGTTGAGGGCCTCGATCACGTGCTCGCCGGGCTTGGGGATACCCGGGTGGGCAAAGCGCACCGACCAGGCGGCGCCTCGGTATTGCACGCGCGCCGAACCGTCTTCGGCCCAGGCCTGCACATGCACGACCTGCCCGATGTCGAGGTTGACGTCGTGATTGCGCTCGGCCGGCACGGCCGACGGCTGGCGCGAGCGCTTGAGGTGCCAGGCCAGAGTGGCGCCGCCGCCGAGCAATGCCGCCGCCACGATCTGCGCGGTGCCGCCCAGGCCCGCATGCGCGGCGAGGGCACCGGCCACGCAACCCAGGGCGAGCATGAGCAGGTAGAACGTCCCGCTGGCCAGTTCGGCCGCCACCAGGGCACCGGCGGCCAGCCACCACCACGTGGATGCACTCAGGTCCAACATCGACTCCCGCGCACGAAGGGCGTGCCCCGGCAGTGTAGCCACCCACCGCGTCGCGCGCCGCGGCCTCTACACTTCGCGCTTTGCGCTCCCTGGCGCGCGATCCCCAACCCAGTAAGGCCCTGCCGATGCTCCGCTTCCGCTTTCCCATCGTCATCATCGACGAGGATTTCCGCTCGGAGAACACCTCGGGCTTCGGCATCCGCGCCCTGGCCCAGGCGATCGAGAAGGAGGGCTTCGAGGTGCTGGGCGCCACCAGCTACGGCGACCTGAGCCAGTTCGCCCAGCAGCAGAGCCGCGCCAGCGCCTTCATCCTGAGCATCGACGACGAGGAGTTCACGCCGGGGCCGGAGCTCGACCCCGCGGTGCTCAACCTGCGCAAGTTCATCGAGGAAATCCGCTTCAAGAACGCCGACATCCCGATCTACATCTACGGCGAGACGCGCACCAGCCAGCACATCCCCAACGACGTGCTGCGCGAGCTTCACGGCTTCATCCACATGTTCGAGGACACGCCGGAGTTCGTTGCCCGGCACATCATCCGCGAGGCGCGCAGCTATCTCGATGGCCTGGCGCCGCCGTTTTTCAAGGCGCTGATGGACTACGCGCAGGACGGCAGCTATTCGTGGCACTGCCCGGGGCACAGCGGCGGCGTCGCGTTCCTGAAGAGCCCCGTGGGGCAGATGTTCCACCAGTTCTTCGGCGAGAACATGCTGCGCGCGGACGTCTGCAAC
>DYOR01000083.1 GCA_020720385.1 Rubrivivax sp. | reverse complement strand
TGGTGGATCCGGGGGGAATCGAACCCCCGTCCGCAAGCCATTGCCGGCCGGTTCTACATGCGTAGCTGTCTGGTTTGGATTTGAGGGCCCCGATCGCGCAGCAGCACGCTAGCTTGGCCCCGAGTCATTTGGTTTTAGGCCCGCAACGAATGACACGCTGCAGGACGAGCCAATGTGAATGACCTCGCAGCCTTCGGGTTTTACCCCTCAGGCCCAGCCCATCGGCCAACTGTTGCGAGGCTCACCGGTTTTAAGCGGCGAGGGCGTACGAAGTATCGTTCGCAGTTACTTTGTTTCCAGTGGATTTACGAGCGAACTGGTGCTCGGCATGCCCCGTACCAACTCCGCACCCACGTCGAAGCCAAGTCGGACCCGTGGCAGCGAGTTTAGGCCATATCCAGCCATTTCAAGAGCTCGCCCGGTTCGGCCAGCACCTGGTCGGCCCCCCACTCGTGCGGCGGCGCGCCGGTGCCGAGGTAGCCCCAGGCCGCCGCCACCACGCGCATGCCTGCGGCGCGCCCGGCATGCATGTCGCGGGCGTCGTCGCCCACGTAAACGCATTCCGCCGCCGCCAGGCCCACGCGGCGCGCGGCTTCGAGCAGCGGCGCGGGGTGTGGTTTGGTGAAGGGCGTGCTGTCCCCACCGACGAGCACGGCGGCGCGCGGCCACAGGCCCAGCGCTTGCGCCATGGGCTGGGCGAAGCGCAGTGCCTTGTTGGTGACGATGCCCCAGGGGCGACGCTGGCGGTCGAGTGCGTCGAGCACGGCGTCGATGCCGGCAAAGCGCGCGGCCTGTTCCAGCATGCGCAACTCGTAGCGCCGGTGGAAGTCGTCGCGCAACGCGGCAAAGCGCGGCTCGCCCGGCGTGACCCCGAAGGCCACGCCGAGCATGCCGCGCGCGCCCGAGCCGGCGTGCGGCCGCAGGCGCTCGAAGGGCAGCGGGGCCAGGCCGCAGGCGGCGCGCATCTCGTTGGCCGCGCCGGCGAGGTCCGGCGCGCTGTCGACGAGCGTGCCGTCCAGGTCGAACAGCACGAGCGCCGTGCTCATGCTCACGGCGCCTTGCGGCACGCCACGAGGTAGTTCACGCTGGTGTCGCCGGACAACCAGTAGCGGCGCGTGAGCGGGTTGTATTGCAAGCCGCGCGTGTCCTGCAGCGACAGCCCCGCCTCGCGGCACCAGCGCGCCAGCTCGCTGGGCCGGATGAAACGCGCGTACTCGTGCGTGCCGCGCGGCAGCAGGCGCAGCACGTACTCGGCGCCGAGGATGGCGAAGGCAAAGGCCTTGGGGTTGCGGTTGAGCGTGGAGAAGAAGACCCAGCCGCCGGGCTTGGCCAGGGTGGCGCAGGCCTGCACCGCCGAGGCCGGGTCGGGCACATGCTCGAGCATCTCCATGCAGGTGACGACGTCGAAGGCGGCGGGGCTCTCCGCGGCCAGCGCCTCGGTGGCGATCTCGCGGTACTGCACGTTGTCCACACCCGACTCCAGTGCGTGCAGGCGGGCCACGCCCAGCGGCTTGGTGGCCAGGTCGATGCCGGTGACCTGGGCGCCGCGCCGCGCCATCGATTCGGCCAGGATGCCGCCGCCGCAGCCCACGTCGAGCACCGCCTTGCCGCGCAGCGCGGCGCGCTCGTCGATCCAGTCCAGGCGCAGCGGGTTGATCTGGTGCAGCGGGCGGAACTCGCTCTCGGTGTCCCACCAGCGGTGGGCCATTTCGCTGAACTTGGCGAGCTCCTGGGCGTCGACGTTGGTCATGATTCCGCCTGTGCCGCTGCGGGCGCCGCGGCGTTGCGCTCGGCGTGCCACTCGATGAGGTGGCGCATGTTGCCCAGCGAGACCCAGTGCAGGTGCACCAGCCCGAGCACGCCGTTGCGGTGCAGCTCGTGCACCACCTCGGCGGGCAACTCGGCCATCTTCTTGTCGTCCACGGTGAGGAAACCGTCCACCGTGTGCCGGCGCCCGTCGGGCAGCGTGGCGTCCAGGCGCATCTCGCGCAGCAGGTCGAGCTGGAGCAGGCGCTGGCCCACCAGTCGCGTGCGCTGCACCTCGGCCTCGAGCGCCTCGAGGTGTTTGGTCATGTCGGCGAGCAGTTCAGCGGGCTGGCCGTCGTCCTTGAACACGGCCTGGCCGTCTTCCCGGCCGGCACCCTTGTAGGCCATGTCCACGCACACGGCCAAGCGCGTGTCGTCGAGCCGGGCGATGCAAAACGGGTACGAACGCAGCACCGCCGGCATGTAGCGCGCGCGCCAGCGCTCGCCGTCGAGGTAGAGGTTCTGCTGCGGCGACAGGCCGAACACGGCGATGGGGGCGATGGCGTCGCTGCCGTCGGCCTCCTTGCCGGCCTTGATGAAGACGATGGGGAACTCGCGGCATACGTCGCCGAACTCCGCGGCGGCGACGAAGAGCGCGTTGAGCCGGCCCGCCACCGACCAGTCGGTGACCGGCATGCGCAGCTTCAAGGCGCGGTGCTGCGCGCTGTCCAGCGCGGCGGGCTGCAGGTGCAGGTTCTGATTGATCAAGTTCCTTCTCCAGGGGTTCTGGTGCGCGTCACGAGCACCTTGTCGACACGCTTGCCGTCGAGGTCCACGACCTCGAAGCGCCAGCCTTCCCACTCCACCGCATCGGCGGTGCGTGCCATGCGGCCGAGCAGCAGCATGATCATGCCAGCCAGCGTGTTGTAGCGGCCACGCTCCTCGTCGGGCAGGTCCTTGAGGTCCAGCCGGTCCTTCAGCTCGGGCACCGGGATCATGCCGTCCATGAGCCAGGAGCCATCGGCTCGCGGCACCGCCCAGGAGTCCTCGGCACTCGCCGCGCCGAACTCGCCGGCGATGGCCTCGAGCATGTCGCGCTCGGTGATCACGCCCTGCACGGCACCGTATTCGTCGACCACGAAGACGAGGTCGGTGCCCGAGATGCGGAAATGCTCCAGCAGCTCCATGCCCGAGAGCGTCTCGGGCACGAACACCGGCGGCTGCAGCAAGCCGGCGAGCGTGGGGCGTTCGCCGCGCGCCAGAGGCTGCAGCAGGCTGACCACCGGGAGCACGCCCTGCACGTCGTCGAGCGAACCGCGGCACACCGGGTAACGCGTGTGGCCACCGTCGGCGATGCGTTGCAGCAGTTCCTCCAGCGGGTCGGCGGCGTCGAGCCAGACGATCTCGGCGCGCGGGATCATCATCGAGCCGATCTGGCGGTCGTCCAGGCGAAACACGTTGCGCACCATCTGGTGCTCCTGGGCCTCGATGACGCCGGCGTCGAGCCCCTCTTCCAGGCTCGCCGCAATCTCCTCCTCGGTCACCGCGCGCGACGGCCCGCCGCGGATGCCCATGAGGTGCAGCACCGCGTGGGTGCTCAGGCTCAGCAGCGCGACCAGCGGCCGCGCGGCCACCGACAGCCAGTTCATCGGCCGCGCCGCCAGGCGCGCCACGGTCTCGGGGTACATCTGGCCCACGCGCTTGGGCACGAGCTCGCCGAAGATGATGGTCAACACGGTGATCATCGCCACCACCAGGCCCGTGGCGGTGAAGCCCGCCGCACGCCCGGACAGGCCCGGCAGCTGCGCCAGCCACTGCGCCAGCGGCTCGCTGAACGCGGCCTCGCCGACGATGCCGTTGAGCACGCCGATGGAGGTGATGCCGATCTGCACCGTCGACAGGAACCGGGTCGGGTTGTCGTGCAGCTCCATGGCGGCCTGCGCGCCGGGCGCACCGGCCTCGACCATCACCTGCAAACGGGCCTTGCGGCTGGCGCTCAGCGCCATCTCCGACATGGCGAAGAGGCCGTTGAGCGCGATGAGAAAGACGAGGAGGCTGAATTCCATGCGCGCCGCCGGACGCGCCGGCAGTGGCCAAGAGGGGAAGCTCGGCAGCGTAGCAGAATCGCCGCATGATCCACTTCATCGGCGACATCCAGGGCTGCGCCACGGCGCTGGAGCGGCTGCTCGCCGAAATCGGCTTTTCCCCTTCGCGCGACCGCTTGGTCGTGCTCGGCGATCTGGTCAACCGCGGGCCGGCGTCACTGGCGGTGCTCAAGCGCCTGGCCGCGCTGGACGGCGCCGCCGCCTGCCTGCTGGGCAATCACGACCTGCACCTGCTCGCCGCGGCGCACGGGGTGCGCCCGCTCAAGCGTGGCGACACCTTCGCCGACGTGCTGCAGGCCCCCGACGCAGCGCACTGGGTCGAGTGGCTGCGCCGGCAGCCGCTGGCGCTCGTGGAGCAGGGCTGGCTGTGCGTGCATGCGGGCGTGGTGCCGCAGTGGAACCGTGCGCAGACGCTGGCGCTGGCCGACGAGGTGCACACGCTGCTGCGCAGCGAGGCGCTGGCGAGCTTCCTGCCCCGGATGTACGGCAACGAACCGCAGCGCTGGGACGACGCCCTCGGCGGCGTGGAGCGCTCGCGCTTCGTCATCAACGCACTCACGCGCACGCGCTTTTGCAGCGACGATGGCGACCTCGACTTCAGTTCCACCGAAGCCGCCGGCGCCGGCCCGCCGGGTTACCGCCCCTGGTTCGACGTGCCCGGCCGGCGCACGGCCGGCGAGCCCATCGCCTTCGGCCACTGGAGCACGCTGGGCCTGGTCAACCGCCCCGACCTGCTCGCCCTGGACACCGGCTGTGTCTGGGGTGGTGCGCTCACCGCCGTGCGCGTGGACGGCGGCCGCCGCGAGGTGGTGCAGGTGCGCTGCGAACAGGCACGCCGGCCCGGGACATAAAATCCGCCGCGCGCAGGAAGCGTGGCAGAGTGGTCGATTGCACCGGTCTTGAAAACCGGCGACCCGCAAGGGTCCAAGAGTTCGAATCTCTTCGCTTCCGCCAGTGCTCGCGTCTACTCGCCCATCTCGCCCATTTCGCGCAGCTTGCGGTACAGCGAGCGTTCGCTGATGCCGAGCTTGCGCGCCAGCTCGGCGCGATTGCCGCGGTGCACCTGCAGCTGCGCGCGCAAGGTGGCGCGCGCCACGCCGCGCAGCGAGGGGTCCGCCGCCTGCGCTGCCGAGGCCGGCAGCGCAGTTCCGGTCGATGCGGGCGCTGCGGGAGTCGTGGCCTGCGCGTCGACATCCAGCGCCCGTTCCACATGGGCACGCTCGATCGTCGTGCCGTCGGCAAGCAGTGCCGCGCGCTCCAGCACGTTGCGCAGCTCGCGCACGTTGCCCGGGAACGGGTAGTCGTGCAGGCACGCGAGTGCATCGCTCGACAGCGCCAGGCGCCGCTGCGGAGCCACACGTTTGATGAGCGCGGCAGCCAGCAGCGGGATGTCGTCGGCGCGCTCGCGCAGCGCGGGCAGGCGGATGGGGAAGGTGCTCAGGCGGTAGTAGAGGTCCTCGCGAAAGCGCCCCTCGGCCACCATGCCCTTGAGGTGCCGGTGCGTGGCCGAGACCACGCGCACGTCGGTGCGGCGCAACTCGGTGCTGCCGACCCGCCGGTAGGTGCCGCTCTCCAGCAGGCGCAGCAGCTTGACCTGCATCGGCAGCGGAATGTCACCCACCTCGTCGAGGAAGAGCGTGCCGCCGCTGGCCGCCTCCACCAGCCCGGGCTTGCTGGCGTTGGCGCCGGTGAAGGCACCGCGCTCGTGGCCGAAGAGCTCGCTCTCGAAGAGCGTCTCGGGCAGGCTCGCGCAGTCCACCACCACCAGCGGCGCCGCGCTGCGTGCGCTGGCCTCGTGGATGGCGCGCGCGACGAGCTCCTTGCCGGTGCCGGATTCGCCCAGCAGCAGCACGCTGGCCTGCGCCGGCCCCACGCGAGCCACCAGCTCGAGCATCTGCTGGAAGGGCGGCGAACGCCCGATGAGCCCTTGCGCGGCAGCCCGCCCCTGGGCCACCCGCAGCGGCTCCATCTTCTCGATGAAATAGGAGGTGTCCCCCGCCGCGCTGCGCAAGGGCACGAGCTCGATGTTGACGTAGGCCTCGCCCTGGTGCGTATGGTGCAGGTGCAGCACCCGCTCGCGCTGGCCGGACTCGCGCGAGCGCGCCAGCGGGCAGCTCTCGCCGGCCTGGTCGCAAGGCACGCTGAAGTGGTGCGAGACCTCGTAGCAGGTGCGACCGATGGCCGAGCCCACGGGGCTGAACTGACGCCGGTACGCCGCGTTGGCGGCGACGATGCGGTACTGCTGGTCGAAGAGGATGTGCGGCTCGGGCAAACCCTCGAGGTAGGACACGAGTTCGGGCAGCACGGCGGCCATGGCGCGGCAGCCTAGACCGTGGCGCTGTCGCGTCCTTCGGCGTCCTGCGCCGCGCTCGCCTCGCGCAGGGCCTGCGCGTTCACCCGGGCCAGGCGCGGCGTGGTCAGGTCGAGGACACCCTCGCGCCGCATCTGACTCACCAGGCGGCTGGCGGTCTCGAAGGTGAGGTCGAGCATGGCGCCGATCTTCTCGCGGCGCGGCAGCCAGATCGTGCCATCGGGCAGGCCGAGCTCGCTCAGGCGGGACAACAGCCGCAGCATGCGCCGGCGCGCCGGACCGGTGGCGAGGTTCGCCACCCATGCCTCCGAGGCCTCCAGCGTGGTCTGCCAGCGCAGCATGAGTTCGCGCCGCAGCGCGCCCTGCTCGTCCGCCAGCTTGTCGATCAGGGCGCAGGGGATGCGGCACAGCTTCACCGGCCCGCAGCACAGCGCCTCGTCGTTGTAGGGCCGCTGCAGCAAGGCCTCCAGGCCGATGAGGTCGCCGCGCCCGGCCACGCGCACGATGCGCAGCTCACCGCCCTCGGTGTGGCGCTCGAAGCGCACCATGCCCGAACGCACGGTGTAGACATCCTTGCCCGCGTCGCCCGGCCCGTAGATGCGCTCGTTGGCAGAGAGCGCGACGTCCTCGATCTCGGATTGCACGCGCGCCAGCGCCGGCCCCTTCAAGGAGCCGAACAATGCCGAGCAGCGCACCTCGCACACGGCGCACATTGGGTTCTGTCTGGGCGGCACCTTGCCGGTTTCCTTCTTGGTGGCGCTCATGTCTATGGGCTGTGCTGCAGTGTGGGTTGAAGGCAAAGGAGGAAGGGCTTAAGGAATTTATCTGCTATTGTGCCGCAGCGGCCATACCCATGGCGGTATTTGGCAGGCGAATTCCATCTGGCGCCTGGTTTAAGTGCCAATTTGGCAGTTCACTGCCAGAGTGGCGCATGCGCGGCGCGAACTTTGGCAGCAGCCCCCCGAAGGAAAGGTGCAAGTCGTTGATTTTCAAGGAACAACTCTCCGCGCCCGAGTGGCACGGTTCTTGAGACTGCATGAGCATGACGCATGACGAGCGGCGCCTCGTGCGCCACCTGGCGACCGCGGTGGGGGTGAAACTGATCGTGCTCACCGCGCTGTGGTGGCTCTTCGTCCACGATGCCCGCGTCGCGGTTGACGCCGAGCGGGCGGCCGCCCAGCTCGTCGTCGCACCCATGTCGCCCCCAGGAGGAACCCGGTGATCTCAGAGCAACTTGTCGACCTCTCGCGGCTGCAGTTCGCGGCCACCGCGATGTACCACTTCCTCTTCGTGCCGCTGACCATCGGCATGGTGTGGCTGCTGGTGATCATGGAAAGCGTCTACGTGATGACCGGCAACGTCATCTGGAAAGACATGACGCGCTTCTGGGGCAAGCTCTTCGGCATCAACTTCGCACTCGGCGTGACCACCGGCATCACGCTCGAATTCCAGTTCGGCACCAACTGGGCCTACTACTCGCACTACGTGGGCGACATCTTCGGCGCGCCGCTGGCCATCGAGGGCCTGATGGCCTTCTTCCTCGAGTCCACCTTCATCGGCCTGTTCTTCTTCGGCTGGGACCGCCTGACCAAGACCCAGCACCTCATGGTGACCATGCTCATGGCGGTGGGCACGAACCTCTCGGCGCTGTGGATCCTCATCGCCAACGGCTGGATGCAGAGCCCGGTGGGCGCCGAGTTCAGCTACCAGACCATGCGCATGGAGATGACCAACTTCTGGGCCATCGTCTTCAACCCCGATGCGCAGGCCAAGTTCGTGCACACCGTCTCCGCCGGCTACCTCACCGGGGCGATGTTCGTCCTTTCCATCTCGAGCTGGTACCTGCTCAAGGGGCGCGACCTGGAGTTCGCCAAGCGCAGCTTCCGCGTGGCTTCGGCCTTCGGCCTGGCCAGCGTGTGCTCGGTGATCGTGCTCGGCGACGAGAGCGGCTACACGGTGGGCGAGGCGCAGCAGACAAAGATGGCGGCGATCGAGGCGATGTGGGAGACCGAACCCGCCCCGGCCGGCCTCAAGCTCGTGGCCGGCATCGACGAGGCCAACCAGCGCAACACCTGGGAAGTCGAAGTCCCCTGGGTGATGGGCCTCATCGGCACGCGCTCGGTGACCAAGCAGATCCCCGGCATCCACGAGATCAAGAAGAAGAACCGCGAGCGCATCGTCAACGGCATCACCGCCGTCACCGCCCTGGAGACCCTGCGCCGGCAGCGCGACGACACGGTGGCCAGGCAGGTCTTCGAGCGCACCAAGGCCGACCTCGGCTTCGGCCTGCTGCTGAAGAAGTACGTGCTCGACGTGCGCCAGGCCACGCCCGAGATCATCGAAAAGGCGGTGAACGACACGGTGCCGCGCGTGACGCCGATGTTCTGGAGCTTCCGCGCCATGGTCGGCCTGGGCTTCGCCATGCTGGCGCTCTTCGCCCTGGCGTTCTGGAGCACCGTCCGCAGCGAGTGCAAGGCGCGACCCTGGCTGCTGCGCTGGGCCCTGTGGATGCTGCCCGCGCCGTGGATCGCCTGCGAACTGGGCTGGTTCGTCGCCGAGTACGGCCGCCAGCCGTGGACCATCTACGGCGTGCTGCCCACGCACCTGAGCGTGTCCACCTTGTCGGTGGGCAGCCTGTACGGGTCGCTCGCCGGGTTCGTCGGCTTCTACACCGTGCTCCTGGTGGTCGAGATGTACTTGATGGTGAAGTTCGCGCGCATGGGCCCGGGCAGCCTGGGCACCGGGCGCTACCAGTCCGAACCTGCCCACGCCTGAAGGAGAACACCATGCTCGACTATCCGACCCTCAAGGTGATCTGGTGGCTGCTCGTGGGCGTGCTGCTGGTGGGCTTCGCCATCATGGACGGCCACGACATGGGCGTGGGCACCTTGCTGCCCTTCGTCGGCAAGGGCGACGACGAACGGCGCGTCGTCATCAACACCGTCGGCGCACACTGGGAGGGCAACCAGGTCTGGTTCGTCACCGGCGGCGGTGCCATCTTTGCGGCCTGGCCACTGGTCTATGCCACGGCCTTCAGTGGCTTTTACTGGGCCATGATGGCCGCGCTGTGGGCTCTGTTCTTCCGCCCGGTGGGCTTCACCTACCGCAGCAAGATCCACGACGCGACCTGGCGCAGCACCTGGGACTGGGGCCTGTTCGTCGGCGGCGCGGTGCCCCCGCTGATCTTCGGCGTGGCCTTCGGCAACCTGCTGCAGGGCGTGCCCTTCGGCTTCGACGACTATCTGGTGTCGACCTACACCGGCACGTTCTGGCAGCTGCTCAACCCCTTCGCGCTGCTCGCAGGCGTGGTGAGCAGCGCGATGATCACCATGCACGGCGGCGTGTACCTGGCGCACCGCACCGAAGGCGCCGTGCAGCAGCGCGCCATGCGTGCGGCGGTGGGCGCGGCGCTGTTGATGGTGGCTGCGTTCATCGGCGCGGGCCTGTGGTTGCGCTTCGGCGGCATCCAGGGCTACGTCATCACCTCGGCGCTGGACCCCGCGGCCCTGCCCGACCCGCTGGCCAAGGTGGTGGCGCGCAGCGCCGAGGGTTGGTGGCTGAACTACGCCAAGCAGCCGCTCATCTGGCTGCTGCCGGCGCTGGGCATAGTCGGCGCGCTGCTGGCCTCGGCGCTGACCTTGAGCCGGCGCACGCTGAGCGCCTTCGTCGCCTCGTCGCTGGCCATCGTCGGCGTCATCGGCACCGCCGGCGCGGCGATGTTCCCCTTCGTCATGCCCTCGTCGTCGCAGCCCAACGCCAGCCTCACCGTGTGGGACAGCGTCTCCAGCCACCTCACGCTGGGCCTCATGTTCTGGGCCACGGTGATCTTCATGCCGCTGATCGTCGTCTACACCTCCTGGGCCTACCGCGTGATGCGCGGCAAGGTCACCCTGGCGCACATCCGCGCCAACGAACACAACGCGTACTGAACGCCTCGATTGCAACCAAGGACCACCATGACCCTGATCGCCCTGACCTGCCAGAACCGGCGCGAGATCACCGAGCACGCCGGCCAATGCCGCAAGTTCCTGATCTACGACGTGGACGGCGACCGCATCGGCGAGCCCCGACTGCTCGAACTGCCGAAAGGCGCCAGCTTCCACGACACCCCCGGCCACCAGCCGCACGCCCTGGACGGCGTCGACCTGCTCATCAGCGGCAGCATGGGCGAGGGCCTGCGCCGCAAGCTCGCGCAGCGCGGCATCCGCACCCTGCTCACCACCGAGCGCGAGCCCCTGGCTGCCGTGCAGCGCCTGGTGCAAGGCACACTCCTGGACGACGGCGGCTGCCATGGGCATGACCACGCGCATGGCGCCGAGCACCACGGAGATGAACACAGCGCCGAACATGGGCACGCGGGCGGCGGTCATTGCGGCTGCCACGGCCACGCGCACTGAGCGCCGCGCCCCAACCCACGCCACACCCGCAAGGAACCGAAAATGGACCACGCCCTCCCCAACCCGACCCGGCCGGCCCAGCCCGGCGACCCCCAGCGTCGCTTCTGGCTCATGGCCACCGGTGCCGTCGGCGGCGCGGGGGTCGTGGCCACGGCCGTCCCGTTCGTCGCCTCGCTCGCCCCCAGCGAGCGCGCCAAGGCCGCCGGCGGCCCCGTGGAAGTCGACCTCTCCGACATCCCACCCGGCGGCATGAAGACCGTGGAGTGGCGCGGCAAGCCCGTGTGGGTGGTGCGACGCACGCCGGAGATGCTGGCGGCGCTGCAGGGCCACGACGGCGAACTCGTCGACCCGCAGTCGCAGGAGCCGCAGCAGCCCGCCTACGCCACGAACACCGCGCGCGCGATCAAGCCCGAGGTCTTCGTCGCCATCGGCATCTGCACGCACCTGGGCTGCTCGCCCACCGATGTGCCCAAGGGCTCGGCCAACCCGAGCCTGCCCGCCGACTGGCCGGGGGGCTTCTTCTGCCCTTGCCACGGCTCGACCTTCGACGGCGCCGGGCGCGTCTTCAAGAACAAGCCCGCGCCCACCAATCTCGAGATCCCGCCGCACCACTACGCGAGCGAGACGAAGATCCTCATCGGCCTCGACGCCGCCGCCTGAAGGAGCATCGCATGTGGTACTTCGCCTGGATGCTGGGAGTCGGCTTCGCCGTGCTGCTGGCGATCATGAACGCGATGTGGGGTGAGAACGAGGCCGCTCGCGACGCCGCCGCGCGGGATGGCGACGACGGCGCGCGGCAATGACCACCGTCGTGCAGCCGCCGTCGCGCGTGCACCTGCCCAGCCTGATGGTGGGCCTGGCGACCATGCTCGGCGGCACGTTGTACCCGCCGCTGATGGTCGACGCCGCGGGGCGTGCCGACCACACCCTGGCCATGGCCCTGTTCTGGGCCATGAGTGCGGGCTTCATTCGCGGCGTGGGCTTCGTGCCGCGGGCCCGTGTCTGGCGCTGGCTGTTCTCGGGCTGGGCCTGCGCCGCCGCGCTGGCGCTGGCGGCTGTCCTCAAGCTGTCGCACTGAGGGCCTGCCATGTACTTCCGACTGCTGCACGACGAATCCAGCGGCGCGGTGAGCTACCTGCTGGGCGACCTGGAGGCGGGCGAGGCCGTCCTCGTCGACCCGCGCGGCGCGGACATCCCGGTGCTCGCCGCCATGCTCGACGAACACCGCTTGCGGCTGCGCTGGGTGCTGCGCACGCACGAGCACGACGACCTGCTGCCGGGCGAGCCCGCGGCGCTCGATGCGCTGGGCGCACCGCGCATCCAGCACCACGCGCTGCAAGGCGACGACGGCGTGCTCGTCTTCGGCCACGAGCACCTGCGCGTGCTCGCCACGCCGGGCCACACCGCCGGCTGCCTGAGCTACCACTGGCGCGACCGCCTCTTCTGCGGCGGCCTGATGGCGGTGGACGCCTGCCCGTTCCAGCCGCGCCCGGCGCTGCCCGAAGCCCATTGGGACAGCGTCGTGCACCGGATCTTCACGCTGCCGGCCGAGACGCTGCTTTTCGGCGGACATGCATGGCATGCCCGCGCGGTGAGCACGGTGCTCGAGCAGCGACGCTGGCACCCCTGGTTCGCCAACGCCAGCCGCGACGAGTTTCTGGCACGCGTAAGTGCCTCGACGATTGAATCGAACCCTGCCCGATGACCACGACATCCGAAGACCCACCCGTGGCTGCCGACAGCGTCTACGCCCGCCTGGGCGGGGCACCCGCGGTGCGCGCGCTGGTCGAGCGCTTCTACGCGCTCATGGACGAGTTGCCCGAGGCCTACACGGTGCGCAAGATGCACCCCGAAAGCCTGGCCGGCAGCGTCGAAAGCCTGTTCAAGTTCCTCAGCGGCTGGTTCGGCGGGCCGCCGCTGTATGCGCGCGAGCACGGTCACCCGCGGCTGCGCATGCGCCATGCACCCTACGCCGTGGGCGCCGTCGAGCGCGATGAGTGGATGCTGTGCATGACCCAGGCGCTGCACGAGCAGGTGGCCGACCCGGCGCTGCGCCAGGCCGTGCAGCGTGCATTTGCCGACATGGCGCAACACATGGTGAATGTCGCTCCACACCCTGTCAGCGGCTAAATCCAACCCCTTCCTCACACCGAGAACAGACCCATGAGCACCCCGACCTTGCCGGCCCAGGCGGCCCACGCCGACTCCCGGCTGTTCCACTTTCCGATCTCGTTCTTCGCCGTCGTCATGGGGCTGGCCGGATTCAGCATCGCCTGGAGCCGTGCCGAGAGCATCCTGCACCTGAGCCTGCCCTTCGCCCTGGGCGCTGCGCTCGGGCGGCTGGCGGAGGTTGCCTTTGCGCTCATCGCCGTCGCCTACCTCGCCAAGTTCGTGCTCTACCGGCAGGAGGTGGTAAAGGAGTTCCGCCACCCGATCCGCATCAACTTCTTTCCCGCGGCGTCGATCGGACTGATCCTGCTCGCCATCGTCGAGGCCGATGCGGCCCCCGCCGCGTCACAGGCGCTATGGGCTGTCGGCGCCAGCCTGCACCTCATCCTCACCCTGGTGGCGATGAACCGCTGGATCCACCACCCGGGCGTGGAGATGCTGCACGTCAACCCGGCCTGGTTCATCCCGGTGGTGGGCAACATCCTCGTGCCCATCGTCGGCGTGCGCTTCTTCCCGGCCGACGTCTCCTGGTTCTTCTTCAGCATCGGCCTGGTGCTGTGGCCGGTGCTGCTCACCATCGTCCTCAACCGCCTCTTCTTCCACGCCCCGCTGCCCGCGCGGCTCACACCCACGCTGTTCATCCTCGTCGCCCCGCCGGCGGTGGCCTGCATCGCCTACGTCAACCTCACCGGCCAGGTCGACGCCATGGCGCACGTGCTGTACTCGGCGGCGCTGTTCTTCACGCTGCTGCTGTCCACCAGCGCGCTGCGCTTCCTGCGCACGCCCTTCTTCCTCTCCGCCTGGGCCTACTCCTTCCCGCTCGCCGCGATGGCCATCGCCACGCTGATGATGCTGCACAAGGCCGGTGGTGCCGGCTACGCCTGGATCGCTATTGCCCTGCTCGTGGTGCTGAGCCTCGTCGTCGTGCTGCTCATCGTGCGCACGGCCATCGCCATGGCACGGCATGAGTTGTGCGTCGAGGAGTGAGATCGCGGGCTTGCCTGCGACCGCTATCGCCACCATTGGCAGAAGTCATCCACATACCCCAAGCGGTATTGGATACTGACCGGGTGGCTTCACGTCGATGAAGCCGACGTCTATCCCGCTCATTCAACCCACGGAGTCATCATGACCGAGCTCGTTTCCTCGTTCCCCCACCTCAACGAACCGGCGCCGGCCTTCAGCGCCAAGACCACGCACGGCGACCGCAGCCTGGCCGACTACAAGGGCAAGTGGCTGATCCTGTTCTCGCACCCGGCGGACTTCACCCCCGTGTGCACGACCGAGTTCATCGGCTTTGCCAAGGCCGCCGACAAGTTCAAGAGCATGAACTGCGAACTGCTCGGCCTGTCCATCGACAGCCTGTTCTCGCACCTCGCCTGGACGCGCAACATCCAGGAGAAGTTCGGCGTGAAGATCCCCTTCCCGATCATCGAGGACATCAAGATGGAGGTGGCCCATGCCTACGGCATGGTGCACCCGGGTGCGGCCGACACGCAGGCCGTGCGCGCCACCTTCTTCATCGACCCCAAGGGCGTGCTGCGCGCCATGGTGTACTACCCGATGAGCAACGGCCGTTCGATCGACGAGTTCGTGCGCCTGCTGCAGGCGATGCAGACCAGCGACAAGAACTCGGTGGCCACGCCCGAGGGCTGGACGCCGGGCTGCGACGTCATCGTGCCGCCGCCGAAGACCTCGGACGCCGCCGACAAGCGGCCCAGCGAGGGCTACAAGACCACCGACTGGTACTACTCGACCAAGTCGCTCTGATCCCGCGGCATTCATCCGAAGTCAGGGGCGGGCCCGCAATGGCCCGCCCTTTTTCCTGTCTTGCCCGCACACCCTATGCTCGCCCGATGAAGCTCAAAGCCCTGTTCGTCGAGTCCGTACGCTCGGGCGTCATCGCCTCGCTGGTGATCGTGCCGCTGGCGCCCTTGTTCAAGGCGTTCGGCCTGCGCATCGGCCACTACGGGCCGAAGTTCGCCGCGCTGTTCTTCTACGACCCGCAGCCCTGGCTGCTCTTCGTGCAGCACCTGGTCGTGGGCGCTGTCTCGGCCTTGCCGCTGCTGCTCATCTTGCTGCGCACGCGCGCCGCGGCGTGGCCCGTCGCCGCGGGGGCGGCCTACGGGGCCGCGTACTACGTGGTGGTGAATTCGCTGGCCCTGCCGATCTACTTCGGCGACCCCACGCCCTGGCAGATCGGCTGGAGCACGATCTACCCCAGCCTCATCGGCCACATGGTCTTCGGCGCCTCGATCGGCTGGACCTCGAGGCGCTTCGTTGCCGCTGCCCGCCGCTGAGCTAG
>DYOR01000082.1 GCA_020720385.1 Rubrivivax sp. | reverse complement strand
AAGCCGTGGTGGAAGTTCTGGTAACCCCATCCTCACACCGCGCCGCCGCTGGCGGCTAGTGGCAGGCGGCGAGTTCGTCGAGCCAGCCCAGCGCCTCGGCCTCGTCGGCCACGCTGCCCATGGGCGGCAGGGCCGCCAGCAGGCGGCGCCCGTAGCCCATGCGGCGCAGCCGCGGGTCGCAGATGACGAGCAGCCCGCGGTCGCTCTCGGTGCGGATCAGGCGCCCTGCTCCCTGCTTGAGCGAGATCGCCGCTTCGGCCACGAAGTAGTCTTCGAAAGGGTTGCGGCCCTGCTCGCGCAGCTGGCGCACCCGCGCCTCGACGAGGGGGTCGCCGGGCGGCGGAAAGGGCAGCTTGTCGATGAGCACGCACTGCAAGGCCTCGCCGGGCATGTCGATGCCCTCCCAGAAGCTCTGCGAGCCCACGAGCACGCAACCCCGCCCGTCGCCGTAGCGCTGCAGCAGCGCGCGTCGCGGCTCGCTGCCCTGCACCAGCACCTTGAGCTCGACGTCCCGGGCGGCAGCTTCGGCCTGCAAGGCCTCGGCCACCAGCGGCAATACGCGCAGCGTGGTGGTGAGAACGAAGGTGCGCCCGTCCAGGGCGGCGGCACAGCGCGCCGCCAGCGCGCCGACGGCCGCCGGGTGCCCTGCGGCGTTGGGCAGCGGCAGCTGCTGCGGCACCCAGACGCGGGCATGCGCCGGATAGTCGAAGGGGCTGCCCACGCGCAGCCGCTCGGCGTCCTCGAGCCCGGTGGTCGTGGTGAACCACGACAGCGCCTCGTCGTCGCCCAGGGTGGCCGAGGTGAACACCCAGGTGCGTGGCGCCGCTTCGCGCTGCTGGGTGAGCATGTCGCGGATGTCCAGCGGCGACTCCACCAGCCGCGCCTGCTGCGGCGTGAGGTCGATCCAGCGCACGTGGTCAGCCTCGGCCCCTTCGGCGAAGCGCTCGCACAGCGCCGCCAGCGTGCGCGCGCGCTGTTCGAGCTTGGGCAGGTCGGGCGCCGTCTCGGCCACCCGGGCCAGCGCCTGCGCCGCCGCGCGTGCCGCCTCGGCCAGATCGGCAAGGGGCTCGCGCAGCGCGCCGGCGCGCTCGTCCCAGCGCAGCTTGAGCACGCCGCGCACCTCGCGCACCGTGCCCGCGCCGGCCAGGCGCAGCTGGCGAGCGCTGTGTTCGATGCCCGCCTGCAGGTCGTTCCAGCGCTCCAGCCCGCGCGCATGCTGCAGGCCCATGGCGAGCACGTCGCGCCCCAGGTCGATGGCCTGCCCGGTGGACAGCTGCACGCCCAGGAACTGCACCCCCGCCTCGACCAGTTCGTGCGCCTCGTCGAACACCGCCGCGTCCACCGTGGGCAGCAACTCGGCCACGCCGCTGTCGCGCAAGGCGAGGTCGGCAAAGAACAGGTGGTGGTTGATCACCACCAGGTCGGCGGCCATCGCCTCGCGGCGCGCCTGCACGACGTGGCAGTCGCGGTACTCGGGACACTCGGCGCCCAGACAGTTGTCGCGCGTCGAGCTCACCAGGGGAATCACCGGCGAGCGCTCGTCCAGCCCCTCGATCTCGGCCAGATCGCCGCTGCGCGTGCCCTGGGCCCACCGCGCCACGCGCTGCAGCGCACGCACGGCGAAGCGGTCGGGCAGTTGCGCGCCCTGCTCGGCCTGGGCCAGCCGGTGCCGGCAGAGGTAGCTGGCGCGGCCCTTGAGCAGCGCCAGCCGTGCGGGCACCTTCAGCGCGTCGGCCAGGCGCGGCAGGTCGCGCAGGAAGAGCTGGTCCTGCAGGCTCTTCGTCGCCGTGCTGACGAGCGCGCGCTGCCCCGAGAGCAGCAGCGGCACGAGGTACGCAAAGGTCTTGCCCACGCCGGTACCGGCCTCGGCAACGAGCGTCTGCCGGAACTCCAGCGCCTGCGCCACGCGTGCGGCCATGAGATCCTGCTGCGGGCGTGGGCGAAAGCCGGGCTCGCTGCGGGCGAGCGGGCCGTCCAGAGCGAAGGCGCGGGCCACACCCGCGGCGAGACGCCCGGTCACGCAGGCTCGGGCGGGTCGAGCTCGGTCTCGAGTTGCGAGATCTGGTCGCGCAGCAGCAGCCGGCGCTTCTTCAGGCGACGCAACGTGAGGTCGTCGACCGGGTGGTCGGCCGGGTTGTGATCGATCAGCTCGTCGAGGTCGGCGTGCTCGATGCGCAGCTCGATCAGGCGGCGCTGCGGGGAATGCAGGTTCTCGTCCATTGCTGCACGGGTCAGGGTTGAGTGGCGAGTTTATATTCGCCCGCATGGCCACTGTGCAATCTTTCCGTTTCAGCGCCGCCACGGGCCTGCACCGTGGCGACCGCGCCTACCAGCAAGACCAGGTCGAGATCATCGAACACCCTCGCGTAAGCGGCTCGGTGCTGGCCGTGGTGGCCGATGGCATGGGTGGCAAGAGCGGTGGTCGCAAGGCCGCCGACCAGGTGCTGATGACCGCGCGCCAGATCTTCGAGCGCTTCGTGCCCATGCAGGACGACACCGCCGAGTTGCTGCGCCAGCTCATCCTCGAAGCACATCTGATGATCAAGCTCACGGCCATCACTGCCGAGGAAGAGCCGCACAGCACGGTGGCCGCGTTCTGCATCTCGCCCGCGCTCGAATGCGACATCGTGCATGCGGGTGATTCGCGCGTGTACCACTTCCGCGGCGCCGAGATGATGCGGCGCACCATCGACCACTCGTTCGTGCAGCGCCTCATCGACGAAGGCAAGATCACCGAGGAAGCGGCCAACTCGCACCCGCAGTCCAACCTGCTCACGGGTTGCCTGGGCACCCACGCCGACCCGCCGGTGGCGCTGTGGCACCTCGACAAGCTCGACTACGGCGACACCCTGCTCGCCTGCAGCGACGGCCTGTGGCACTACTTCACCCCCAAGGAGATGGGCGCCATCCTGCACGCCTTGCCCCCGCGCGAGGCCAGCGAGATGCTCATCAGCAAGGCGCGCCAGCGCGCCCGGGGCGGCGGCGACAACCTCTCGCTGGCCCTGGCACGGATCGATCCCCTGGGCTGAAGGTCCCGGCCTGGCGAGGCCTATCGGCCGGCTCCTCCGCTCGCGGGCAGCGCCAGCGGCTTCGCCTTCTTCACGGCGGCCGCTTGCTTGGCCTGGCGATGGGCAATGCGCGCCTGCCGTTTGGCGATCTCGGCCTGCTCACGCCTTGCGGACTGGGCGTTGGCCGCAGCCTGGGCGGCGCGCGCCTGCGCGGCGGCGTCGCGGCGCCGTGTACCGCCCTGTGGTTCGGGGGATGCCGCCCGCGGCGTGGCCGCCGATGCGGGGGCGGCCTTCGTGGGCACGGCCGCTCGCGCCACGGCGGGCGGCGCGAGCGGCATCGAGGCGGCCCGGCGCTTGGCGGCCACCGCCGCCTGGCGCTGATCCAGGCGTTGCTTGCGTGCGGCGGCGTCGAGCTGCAGTTCACGCTCGCGCAGCGGCGCCAGCGCCTGGCGCTGGAGGGCGCGCACCTCCTCGACGCACGAGGTGGCGGCAAAGCGCCCGCGGCAGGCCTGTTCGCGCGCGTCGAACTGCATCGTCAGCTCTTGGCGCTGCGCGCCGATGCGCGCGCGCTCGTCGGCTTCGGCCGCGGTCGGCGCGGCCCAGGCCCACGCCGCGAGCAGCACGCACAGGCCACGCGTGGGCGTCTTCATGTCAGCGAAGTGTCGACTTCACGCCGCGTCAGCGCCAGGAACTCGGCCGACTGCATCTCGCGCAGGCGCGACGCCGTGCGCGGGAATTCGTGCGCCAGCGGGCCGGCGGCATACAGTGCCTCGATCGGCACTTCGGCCGAGAGCGCGAGCTTGACGCGACGGTCGTAGAGCACGTCCACCAGCCAGGTGAAGCGCCGCGCGGCGCTGGCCATGCGCGGCAGCATGCGCGGCACGCCCGAGACGAGCAGCGTGTGAAAGCGCGACGCCAGCTCGAGGTAGTCGTTGGGCGAGCGCGGTCCGCCGCACAGGGTGGCGAAGTCGAACCACGCCACGCCGCCGGCAACGCGCCGGGCACGCAGCGCGCGGTGCTCGATGTGCAGCAGCGGGTCCGCGTCGGGCGCACGGGCCAGGCGCTCGAAGATGCGCGCCAGCGCCGCTTCGGCCGCCTCGCCCGCGGGGCAGTGGTACAGCGCCACGTCGTCGCCGGCACTCTGGCGATAGTCCCGGCCAGCATCCACGTTGACCACCGTCAGCTGCGCCTCGAGCAGTTCGATGGCGGGAAGGATGCGGTCGCGGTGCAGCCCGTCGGGGTACAGGCCGTCGGGCGCGAAATTCGAGGTCGCGACGATGCCCACGCGATTGGCGAACAGGGCGGCCAGCAGCCGGTGCAGGATCATCGCGTCGGTGACGTCGGCGACATGGAACTCGTCGAAGCAGATGAGGCGAAAACGCCGCGCCATGCGCCGGGCCAGTTCGTCGAGCGGGTTGACGGTGCCCTGGAGCAGTTGCAACTCGCGGTGCACCTCGCGCATGAACTCGTGGAAGTGCAGCCGCGTCTTGCGCGACAGGGGCACGGACTGGAAGAAGCAGTCCATGAGGAAACTCTTGCCGCGCCCCACCCCGCCCCACAGGTAGACACCGCGCGGGATCGCCGGGCGCGCCACGAGCCGGGTCAGCGCGTTGCCGCGGCGTGCCTTGTACAGGGCCCACCCGTCCTCGCAGCGCTCGAGTGCGGCGACGGCGCGCAACTGCGCCGGGTCGCTGACATGGCCGCGCTCGCGCAGCGCGGTCTCGTAGAGCGTGCGCACGCCGGCCATGCGGTCAGAAGTTCAGCGCGCGCTTGTCGACGGCGAGCGCCGCCTCCTTGGTCACCTCCGCGAGCGACGGATGGGCGTGGCAGATGCGCGCGATGTCCTCGCTGCTGGCGCGAAACGACATCGCCACCACGGCCTCGGCAATCAGCTCACTGACCTGCGGGCCCACCATGTGCACGCCCAGGATCTCGTCGCTCGCGGCATCGGCGAGGACCTTCACCATCCCCGTGGTGTCACCCAGCGCGCGCGCGCGGCCGTTGGCCAGGAAGGGGAAGCTGCCCGCCCGGTAGGCGCGGCCGGCGGCCTTGAGTTGCTGTTCGGTCTGGCCGACCCAGGCGATCTCCGGGCTGGTGTAGATGACCCATGGAATGGTGTTGAAGTCGACATGCCCGTGCTGGCCGGCGATGCGCTCGGCCACGGCCACGCCCTCTTCCTCGGCCTTGTGCGCGAGCATGGGGCCACGCACCACGTCGCCCACGGCCCACACGCCGGGGAGGTTGGTGCGGCACTCATCGTCGACCACCACCGCGCCGCGCTCGTCGAGCCGCAGTCCGACGGCGTGGGCATTCAGCCCCTCAGTGTGCGGCACGCGGCCGATGGAGACGATGAGCCTGTCCACCGTCAGCGTCTGCGCCTGGCCCTGAGCGTCGTCGTAGGCCACGCTGACGCCGCCGCGGCCCACCTTCACGGCGCCGACCTTCACGCCCAATTCGATCTTCAGGCCTTGCTTCACGAAGGCCTTGTGCGCCTCCTTGGCGATCTGCTCGTCCACGGCTCCAAGGAAGGTCGGCAAGGCCTCCAGCACCGTCACCTGCGTGCCCAGGCGGCGCCACACCGAACCCATTTCCAGGCCGATCACGCCCGAGCCGACGAGCCCCAGCCGCGCCGGCACGGCACCCATGCGCAGCGCGCCATCGTTGCTGAGCACGTTCTCCTCGTCGAAGGGCAGCCCGGGCAACGCCCGCGCACTCGAGCCGGTGGCCACGATGACCTGCCCGCCCACGAGGCTCTCGGAAGCCGTGCCGTGCACGGCGATCTCCCAGCCGCCTTCGACGGCCTTGACGAACGAGCCGCGGCCATGGAAGAAGCTCACCTTGTTCTTCTTCAGCAGGAAGAGGATGCCGTCGTTGTTCTGTTTCACCACGGCATCCTTGCGCGCCAGCATCTTGCGCACGTCGATGCTCAGGTCCTTCAAGCCGATGCCGTGCGCGGCCAACGAGTGCGCGGCGTGCGCGTAGTGCTCGCTGCTCTGCAGCAGGGCCTTGCTCGGGATGCAGCCGACGTTGGTGCAGGTGCCGCCCGGGGCCGGGCCGCCCGCCGAGTTCTTCCAGGCGTCGATGCAGGCGACCTTGAAGCCGAGTTGTGCGGCGCGGATGGCCGCGATGTAGCCACCGGGGCCGGCGCCAATGACGATGATGTCGAAGGTCTTGTACATGGGTCGGGTTCAGGGCTCTTCGGGAACGAAGACCCACAGCAGGAGGTACAGGAGCACGCCGACGCCACCGAAGAGCGCCAGTGCGGTGAGGATCAACCGCCAGATCCACGACTCGACGCCGGTGCTCGCGGCCACGCCGCCGCACACGCCACCGAGCCAACGGTCGCCGCGGCTGCGGCGCAGGCGGTTCATGGCATCGATCGCCGGGATCTCGGATGGTTCTCCGCGGCCATCGAGCAGCCGCGCCTTGGCACGCGCGAACTCCTCGCCCGAGAGGGCGCCACGCGAGTGCATTTCATCCAGTCGTGCGAGGTCGTCGGCCAGTCCCATGGCAGTTCCTTGTCTCAGATGTCGAAGAGCAACCGCGCCGGATCTTCCAGCGCTTCCTTCATCGTCACCAGGCCGAGCACGGCCTCGCGCCCGTCGATGATGCGGTGGTCGTACGACATGGCCAGGTAGTTCATCGGCCGCACCACCACCTGCCCGTTCTCGACCACCGCGCGGTCCTTGGTGGCGTGCACGCCCAGGATGGCCGACTGCGGCGGGTTGATGATGGGCGTGGAGAGCATCGAGCCGAAGGTGCCGCCGTTGCTGATGGAGAACGTGCCGCCGGTGAGCTCCTCGATGCCGAGCTTGCCGTCGGCGGCCTTCTTGCCGTACTCGCTGATCTTCTTTTCGATGTCGGCAAAGCTCATCTGGTCGGCGTTGCGGATCACCGGCACCACCAGGCCGCGCGGCGAACCCACGGCGATGCCGATGTCGAAGTAGCCGTGGTAGACGATGTCGTTGCCATCGACCGACGCGTTGATGATGGGGTACTTCTTCAGCGCCGCCACCGCCGCCTTGACGAAGAAGCTCATGAAGCCGAGCTTGACCCCATGCTCCTTCTCGAAGCGCTCCTGGAATTTCTTGCGCATCTCCATCACCGGGGCCATGTTGACCTCGTTGAAAGTGGTGAGGATGGCGTTGGTGGACTGCGACTGCACCAGGCGCTCGGCGATGCGCGCGCGCAGGCGTGACATGGGCACGCGCTGCTCGGGACGCTCGCCGAGGTTGACGCTCACCGGCGCGGCCACCGCTGGCAGCGGCTTGGCCGCTGCGGCGGGTGCCGCCACCGGTGCCGGGGCGGCTGCAGCGGGAGCCGCCGGCCTGGGCGTGGCCAGGGCCTCGAGCACGTCACCCTTGGTCACGCGGCCGCCCCTTCCCGTGCCCGTCACCGAACCGGCGGCAAGTTGATGCTCGGCCATGAGCTTGGCGGCCGCGGGCATGGCGATGGCGGGCTCGCGCGCCGCCGCCGCAGCGGGTGGAGTTGCCGGCGCGGGGCTGGGCACGGCAGCCGGCGTGGCCGTACTGGCGATCGCCTGGCCTTCGGTGTCGATGCGCGCGATGAGCTGTTCGGCGACCACGGTGGCACCGCCGGGCTGGACGATCTCGCCGAGCACGCCCGCGGCGGGCGCGGGCACCTCGAGCACGACCTTGTCGGTCTCGACCTCGATGAGGATCTCATCCATCGCCACGGCGTCGCCGGGCTTCTTCTTCCACTGCAGCAGTGTGGCTTCGGCGACGGATTCGGAGAGTTGTGGAACCTTGACTTCAACGATTGACATGACGCGGCTCGGGTGGATTTCACTTGGTCAGGACATAGCCCTTGAGCTTGCCGTAGGCCTGCTCGAGCAAGGCCTTCTGCTGCTCCTGGTGCAGGTGCGAGTAGCCCACCGCGGGTGAGGCCGACGGCGGCCGCCCCGCATAGCCGAGCTTCTGCCCGTCGAGCATGTTCTCGTGCACGTAGTGCTGCACGAAGAACCACGCGCCCTGGTTCTGCGGCTCGTCCTGGCACCACACCACCTCGGTGGCATTGGGGAAGCGCTTCATCTCGGCGGCGAAGGCCTTGTGCGGGAAGGGGTAGAGCTGCTCGACGCGCACGATGGCCACGTCGCTGGCCTTCCTCTCCTGGCGCTTGCGCATCAGGTCGTAGACCACCTTGCCCGAGCAGGCGATGACGCGCTTGACCTTCTCGCCGTCGATCTCCGCGCGCTGCGGGCCGATCACGGTGCGGAACTCGCCCTTGGTGAACTCGGCCAGCGGCGAGGTGGCGTCGCGCGCGCGCAGCAAAGACTTCGGCGTGAAGATCACCAGCGGCTTGCGGAACTGGCGCAGCATCTGGCGGCGCAGCAGATGGAAGATCTGGCTCGCCGAGGTGGGCTGCACGACCTGCATGTTGTTGTCCGCGGCGAGCTGCATGAAGCGCTCCAGCCGCGCCGAACTGTGCTCCGGGCCCTGCCCTTCGTAGCCGTGCGGCAGCATCAGCGTGAGGCCGTTGACGCGGCCCCATTTCACCTCTCCGGCGGCGAGGAACTGGTCGATGACCACCTGCGCGCCGTTGACGAAGTCGCCGAACTGCGCCTCCCAGACCGTCAACGTGTTCGGGTCGGCCGAGGCATAGCCGTACTCGAAGCCGAGCACGGCCTCTTCGGAGAGCAGCGAGTCGATGACCACGAACGGCGCCTGCCCGTCGGATACATGGCTCAGCGGCACGTAGGTGCCGGTATCCCACTTCTCGCGGTTCTGGTCGTGCAGCACGGCGTGGCGGTGCACGAAGGTGCCGCGGCCGCAGTCCTCGCCCGACAGCCGCACCGCATACCCGCTCGCCACCAGCGAGGCGTAGGCCAGCGTCTCGCCCATGCCCCAGTCGACGTTGATCTCGCCCCGGCCCATGGCCGCGCGGTCGGCAATGACCTTCTCCACCAGCGGGTGCACCTTGAAGGTCTGCGGAATGGTGGTCAGCCGCTCGCTCAGGCGCCGGACCTCGGCCAGCGGCACGGCGGTGTCGGCCGCGTCGGTCCATTTCTTGTTCAGGAACGGCGTCCAGTCCACCGCGTACTTGCTCTTGAAGGCGGTGAGCACGGGGTCGGCGGTGTGGCGGCCCTCGTCCATGGCGGCGCGGAAGGCCTTGACCATGTCGTCCGGGCCCTGCGCCGGCAACACACCCTGGGTGGCGAGCTTGTCGCCATAGAGCCTGCGCGTGCCGGGGTGCCTGGCGATGACCTTGTACATCAGCGGCTGCGTCAGGCTCGGCGTGTCCTGCTCGTTGTGGCCGAGCTTGCGGAAGCAGACGATGTCGACCACCACGTCCTTCATGAACTGCCGGCGGTAGTCCAGCGCCAGGCGCGTGCACAAAACCACCGCCTCGGGGTCGTCGCCGTTGACGTGCAGCACCGGTGCTTCGATCATCTTCACCACGTCGGTGCAGTACAGCGTGGAGCGCGTGTCGCGCGGGTCGCTGGTGGTGAAGCCGATCTGGTTGTTCACCACCAGGTGCACGGTGCCACCGGTGAAGTAGCCGCGCGTCTGCGCCAGGGCCAGCGTCTCCATGACCACACCCTGGCCGGCGAAAGCCGCGTCGCCGTGCACGAGCACGGGCAGCACCTGCGCGCCGGTCTTGTCGCCGCGGCGGTCCATGCGCGCCTTCACCGAGCCCTCGACCACCGGGTTGACGATCTCCAGGTGCGAGGGGTTGAAGGCCAGGCTCAGGTGCACCGGCCCGCCGGGCGTGGTGACGTCGCTGGAGAAGCCCTGGTGGTACTTCACGTCGCCCGCAGGCAGGGCCTCGGGCGCGGTGTGGTCGAACTCGGCGAACAGGTCCGCCGGCATCTTGCCCAGGGTATTGACGAGCACGTTGAGCCGCCCGCGGTGCGCCATGCCGATGACGATCTCCTGCACGCCCGAGGCCCCGGCGCGCTGCACCAGCTCGTCCATGCTGGCGATGAAGCTCTCGCTGCCTTCGAGCGAGAAGCGCTTCTGGCCCACGTACTTGGTATGCAGGTAGCGCTCCAGGCCTTCGGCGGCGGTGAGGCGCTCCAGGATGTGCATCTTCTCCGCGATGCTGAAGCTGGGTTTGCTGCGGATCGACTCCAGCCGCTCCTGCCACCAGCGTTTCTCCGCCGGGTCGGTGCAGTGCATGAACTCCGCACCCACGCTGGCGCAGTAGGTCTCGCGCAGCGCCTGCAGGATCTCCCGCAGCGTCATGTGCTCGGCCTTGCTGAAATAGGTGTTCGCGGCCGAGAAGGTGATGTCCATGTCGGACTCACTCAGGTCGTAGAACGCCGGCTCGAGTTCGGGGATCTTCGCGCGCTCGGCGCGCTTGAGCGGGTCCAGGTCGGCCCAGCGACTGCCCAGGAAGCGGTAGGCCGCGATGAGCGACTGCACGTGCACCTGCTTGCGTGCCACGGCCAGGTCGGCCGCACTCGCCTTCAGGGCGAAGGCGTTGGCCTTGGCGCGCTGCGCGAACGACTCCACCACCGGCGCGTGGGCCACATCGCGGGTCTCGCTGCCGTCGGCCGCGGGCACGTGCTGGAGGTTGTCGAAGTAGGCGCGCCAGTTGTCGGGCACGCTGCCGGGGTTGTCGAGATAGGCCTCGTACAACTCCTCGACGTAGGGAGCATTGCCCCCGAACAGGTACGAGTTCGACCTGTACTGCTGCATCATCTTTCGCTCACCTTGCCACCCCGGTTTCCGGGGCAAGAGATGGGTTGATCAACCTTCCGCGGCCCCGGCTGCACCGGTTGGCGGATTAGCGACCCGCCTTGCTGCCTGTCTCGAGCCAGCAAGGGGACGGGAAGGACCGGTCCGTGAATCGACCCAGACTCTATCACCCTCTCCCTGCCGCAGGCGTGATCCCCGAATTGGGCGACCGCTGCCGCGCTGTTCCGCTCACGCCGTGCCGCCGCCGGCGCGAGACTGTCGAACCCATGACCCCCCGCGTCGTCCTGCTGCACCCCGACGCCCCCGCCAAGCCCGCGCCGGGCGCGCCGTGCAACGGCTGCGGGCTGTGCTGCGCCGCCCAGCCCTGCCCGCTGGGCATGGCGCTGTCGCGTCGCCGGCGTGGCGCTTGCGCGGCCCTGCGCTGGGACGTGCCCGAGCAGCGCTACCGCTGCGGCGTGCTGGCCGAGCCCCTGCGCTGGATCCCCTGGCTGCCTGGCGCGCTGACACGGCGTTTGGCCCGGCGCTGGATCGCCGCGGCGCGCGGCTGCGACTCCGACCTCCAGGCCGCCTAGCGGCGCGCGGCACGCGCGGCCAGGCAGGCGAAGCGGACTAGAAGGCCTCGAGCGCCAGCGCGGTCACCGCGTCGGCGCCCTCGAGGATGCTCTCGCCCAGTGCGGGCACCTTGTTCAGGACGTGGTCGCCGTAGAAACGCGCCGTGGCGATCTTGGCCTGCATGAAGGCCGCGTCCTGGCCCTGGGCGAGTCGGTCTTCGGCAACGATGAGCGCGCGCGCCATCTGCCAGCCGGCAATCGTCGTGCCGGCGAGCATGAGGTAGGGCACGCTGCCGGCGAACACCGCATTGGGCTGGGCGCGCATCTGGCCGGCGACGAAGGCCACCACGTCGAGGAAGGCCTTGCGCGCCGCCCCCAGGCGCCGCGCCATGCTGCGGCAGGCCGCGCTCTCGCGCGAGGCCAGGGCCTGTTCGGTGGCCTCGATCTGCTGGGCGATGGCGCGCGCCACCTGCCCACCGTCGCGTGCCGTCTTGCGCCCCACCAGGTCGTTGGCCTGGATCGCCGTCGTGCCCTCGTAGATGGAGAGGATCTTCGCGTCGCGCAAGTACTGCGCCGCGCCCGTCTCCTCGATGTAGCCCATGCCCCCGTGCACCTGCACGCCCAGGCTGGCCACGTCCAGGCTCATCTCCGTGGACAGCCCCTTCACCAGCGGCACGAGGAACTCGTAGAAGGCCATGTTCTGCTTGCGCACCTCGGCATCCGGGTGGGTGTGGGCGGCGTCGTAGGCGCTGGCCCCGACCAGGGCCATGGCACGGCAGCCTTCGGTGTGGGCGCGCATGGTCATGAGCATGCGGCGCACGTCGGGGTGGTGGATGATGGGGCCGGCGGCCGGCAGCGAGCCGTCCACGGGGCGGCTCTGAATGCGCTCGCGGGCGTACTCCACCGCCTTCTGGTAGGCGCGCTCGGCCAGCGCGATGCCCTGCACGCCGACGCCGAAGCGCGCGGCGTTCATCATGATGAACATGTACTCCAGGCCGCGGTTCTCAGCCCCCACGAGGTAGCCCATCGCGCCGCCGTGGTCGCCGAACTGCAGCACCGCCGTCGGGCTGGCCTTGATGCCCAGCTTGTGCTCGATGCTCGCGCAGTCCACGTCGTTGCGCGTGCCGTCGGTCAGCAGCTTGGGGCAGATGAAGAGCGAGATGCCCTTCACGCCCTCGGGCGCACCGTTCACGCGCGCCAGCACGAGGTGGATGATGTTGTCCGCCAGGTCGTGGTCGCCGTAGGTGATGAAGACCTTGGTACCGACCAGCTTGTAGCTGCCGTCGGGCTGCGGCTCGGCGCGCGTGCGCACGGCGGCCAGGTCACTGCCGGCCTGCGCCTCGGTGAGGTTCATCGTTCCCGTCCAGCGGCCGTCGATCATCTTCGGGATGTAGCTCGCCTGCTGCTCGGCCGAGCCGGCGGTGAGCAAGGCCTCGATGGCGCCATCGGTGAGCAGCGGGCACAGGGCGAAGCTGATGCTGGCGCTGTTGACCATCTCGCTGCAGGCGGCGTGGATCAGCTTGGGCAGCCCCTGGCCGCCGAACTCCACGGGGTGCTGCAGGCCCTGCCAGCCGCCTTCGGTGAACTGGCGGAAGGCTGCCTTGAAGCCCGCCGAGGTCGTGACCTTGCCGTCGCTGAAACTCGAAGGCGCCTGGTCGCTCTCGAAGTTCAGCGGCGCCACCACACCCTCGTTGAAGCGGGCGCATTCCTCGAGCACCGCCGCGGCGGTGTCGTAGCCGGCATCCTCGAATCCGGGCAAGGCGGCCACGGCATCGATGCCGGCCAGCTCCTTCATCACGAACAGCATGTCTTTGACGGGGGCGCGGTAGCTCATGGGGGTCTCCAGAAT
Organism: Rubrivivax sp.; assembly: GCA_020720385.1. Lineage (GTDB taxonomy): Bacteria > Pseudomonadota > Gammaproteobacteria > Burkholderiales > Burkholderiaceae_C > Rubrivivax. Next base: position 1,976 of record DYOR01000082.1, on the reverse strand, counting down.
GAAAAAAAGGGCGCCGACCGGGGCGCCCTTGCTCAGCTCTGCAACTAGATCTTCGCGACGAGTTCGGGCACGGCGGTGAAGAGGTCGGCCTCCAGCCCGTAGTCGGCGACGCTGAAGATCGGCGCCTCGGCGTCCTTGTTGATGGCCACGATGACCTTGCTGTCCTTCATCCCGGCCAGGTGCTGGATGGCCCCGCTCAGGCCGATGGCGAAGTACAGCTGCGGGGCAACGATCTTGCCCGTCTGCCCCACCTGCCAGTCGTTGGGCGCGTAGCCCGCGTCCACGGCCGCCCGCGTGGCGCCCAGGGCGGCACCGAGCTTGTCGGCCAGGGGCATGAGCACGCTGTTGAACTTCTCACCGCTGGCCAGGGCACGCCCGCCGGCGACGATGACCTTGGCCGCCGTCAGCTCGGGGCGGTCGTTCTTGGCGATCTCGCTGCCCAGGTAGACCGTGGCGCCGGAGTCGGCCACCGCCACCAGGCTCTCCACCGCGGCCGAGCCGCCGCTGGCGGGGGCCGCGTCGAAGCCGGTGGTGCGCACGGTGATGACCTTCACCGGGTCCAGGCTCTGCACCGTGGCGATGGCGTTGCCCGCGTAGATCGGGCGCTCGAAAGTGTCTGGCCCGAGCACCTTGGTGGCTTCGCTGATCTGCGCCACGTCGAGCAACGCAGCCACGCGCGGCGCCACGTTCTTGCCGCTGGCCGTGGCCGCAAAAAGCACGTGGCTGTAGCTGCGTGCCACCGCCACGACCTGCGCGGCGAGGTTCTCCGCCAGGGCGTGGGCCAGCCCAGGCGCGTCGGCATGCAGCACCTTGGCCACGCCGGCGATCTGCGCGGCGGCCTGCGCGGCGGGCGCGGCACCCGCGCCTGCCACCAGGACATGGACTTCACCGCCGCACTGCAGCGCGGCGGTGACGGTGTTGAGGGTCGCGGCCTTGATGGACGCGTGGTCGTGTTCGGCAATGACGAGGGCGGCCATCTCAGATCACCTTTGCTTCGTTCTTGAGCTTGGCCACGAGCGTGGCCACGTCGGGCACCTTGACGCCGGCGCCGCGCTTGGGCGGCTCGCCGACCTTGAGCGTCTTGATGCGTGGGGACACGTCCACGCCCAGATCGGCGGGCTTGACGATCTCCAGCGGCTTCTTCTTCGCCTTCATGATGTTGGGCAGCGTCACGTAGCGCGGCTCGTTCAGGCGCAGGTCGGTGGTGACCACCGCCGGCAGCGTGATCTTCAGGTTCTCCAGGCCGCCGTCGATCTCGCGGGCAATGGTGGCGAAACCTTCGGCAATCTCCATCTTCGAGACGTAGGTGGCCTGCGGCAGGCCGGCCAGTGCAGCCAGCATCTGACCGGTCTGGTTGCAGTCGTCGTCGATGGCCTGCTTGCCGACGATGACCAGGCCGGGCTTCTCCCTGTCGACGAGGGCCTTGAGCAGCTTGGCCACGGCCAGCGGCTGGAGTTCGTCGGCGCACTCGACGAGGATGGCGCGGTCGGCACCGATGGCCATCGCCGTGCGCAAGGTCTCCTGGCACTGCGTGACGCCGCACGACACGGCGACGATCTCCGTGGCCACGCCCTTCTCCTTCAAGCGCACGGCCTCCTCGACGGCGATCTCGTCGAAGGGGTTCATGCTCATCTTGACGTTGGCGATGTCCACGCCGGTGCCGTCGCTTTTCACACGCACCTTGACGTTGTAGTCCACCACCCGCTTCACGGGGACCAGCACCTTCATGAATGTCGCTCCTAGGCTCTGATTGACGTATACGTAAACCGCTTCATTCTAGGCGCCGCACCCCATGGAAAGGTGGTTCGGCGTCAGAAAATAGAACGATCGTACTATTTTTGCCGAAGCGCGCGTGCGCCCGTCCTGCGCCAAGGCGCGCGCGCGCAAGCGGGCCGCCTGGGGATTGGGAAATCGGGGCGTTGGGAAAGCGCGGAGTGGCCGCGGGCTTTGGGCCGTCGCGGCGCCGGTGCTGGTGC
>DYOR01000081.1:5884-15108 GCA_020720385.1 Rubrivivax sp. | reverse complement strand
CCAGCGGGGTCAAGGCGGCCTTCGTGCGCGCCTTGCACGCGGCGCGCGAGCGTGCCGTGGAGCTCGGCCGCGCCTGAGGCGCCCCGCTCGGGCCGCCAAGCCGCCGGGCCGTGCGGCCCTCAGGCCCGCGCCAGTTCGCGCCGTCGCGCCAGCACCTGGTGCACAAGCACCGGTGTCGCCAGCGCCAGCCCGACGAGCGTGGGCATGAGCCCGGGCGCGATCATGAGCAGCGCCGCGAGCAGGCACAGCGCCTGTTCGGGGCGCGTCATCTCCACCAGGAACCACTTGCTCAGCGCCGCCGCGAGCATGGTGATGCCGAGGACGCAGCCGACGAAGGTGACGACGAAGTCGTAGCCGGTGAATCCCTTGGCGACGATGAGCAGCGAGGGCGAGAAGACGAAGACGAAAGGCACCAATGCCTTGGCCAGCCCCAGGCGGAAGGCCATGTTGCCGGTCTTGAAGGGGTCGCTGCCGGCCATGCCCGCGGCGGCATACGCGGCCAGTGCCACGGGTGGCGTGATGTCGGCCAGCACGCCGTAGTAGAAGACGAAGAAGTGCGCCACCAGCGGCTGCACGCCCAGGCCCACCAGCGTGGGCGCGGCCACCGTGACCATGATGATGTAGTTGGCCGTGGTCGGGATGCCCGCGCCGAGCAGGATGCACACCAGCCCGGTCATGATGAGGGCCACCAGCAGCGTCAGCGAGTGGGTCTGGATGAGCGCCTGCGGAATCCAGCTGCCCACGCCTCCGGCCACGGCCTGCGCCGCGCCGGTGATGATCATGCTCAGCTTGAAGCCCACGCCGGTGAGCGTGACCACGCCGATGACGATGCCCACGGTGGCCGCCGCGGCGCCCACCGCCAGCGCGTACTTGGCGCCGGTGCTGAAGGCCTCCACCAGCGCCTGCGGGGCGATGCGGCCCTGGATCTTCAAGGCCTTCACGATCAAGGGTGCGACCACCAGCGTCGCGGCGAAGATGCCCAGCTTCAGGCTGCTGTCCTCGATGCCCCCGAAGACGATCACCACGAGCACCGCGTGCAGCGCCGCCAGCAGGCCCCAGTGGCCCGGCGTGTTGCCCTGCGTGCGCGTGGTCAGGCCGACGATGGCCGCCGAGCTGATGCCGGTGAAGGCCGCCAGGTAGGGCGTGCGCCCGGTGACGAGGATGTAGATGAGCAGGAAGAGCGGGATCAGCGTCGGCCAGCGCTCCTTGAAGCTGCGGCGCAGCTTGGGCATCTCTTCCTCGGTCAGCCCGCGCAGGCCGAAGCGCTTGGCCTCGAAGTGCACCTGCATGAAGACGCCGAAGAAGTGCATGAAGGCGGGGATGGACGCCGCGACGATGATCGTCTGGTAGGGGACCGAGAGGAATTCGATCATGAGGAAGGCCGCCGCGCCCAGCACCGGCGGCGTGATCTGCCCGCCGGTGGAGGAGGCCGCTTCGACGGCGCCGGCGAACTCGCGCTTGTAGCCGATGCGGATCATCGCCGGGATGGTGAGCGAGCCCACCGTCACCGCGTTGGCCACGCTCGAGCCCGAGAGCATGCCGAACATGGCCGAGCCGAAGACGCTGACCTTGGCCGGCCCGCCGGCGTAGCGCCCGGCGATGCTCGAAGCCACGTCGAGGAAGAGCTGGCCCAGGCCGATGCGCGTGGCGAGCACGCCGAAGAGCACGAAGTGGAAGACGTAGGTCGAGACCACGCCCACGGCCACGCCGTACACGCCCTGGCTGGTGAGGTACAGGTGGTTGATGAGCAGGTTCCAGTTGGAGCCGGCGTGCTGCAGCAGGCCGGGGAAGAGCGGCCCGCCCAGCGCGTACAACATGAAGATGATGGCGATCACCGGCAGCGGCCAGCCCATGCTGCGCCGCGTGGCCTCGAGCAGCGCGATGATGAGGATCGAGCCCATCACCACGTCGATGGCCAGGGGGTTGCCGACGCGGAAGGTCAGGTCCTCGAAGACGTAGGGGATGTAGAGCACCGACGCGGCGATGGCCAGCGCCAGCAGCCAGTCGAACCAGGGCACGTTGCCCGGCGTGAGCCAGCTGTGGTGGGCGGGCTTCTCGAGCAGCGCGTGGCGGTGCGGAAAGACGAGGAAGATGAGCCCGAGCACGAAGGCCAGGTGCACGCCGCGGTGGGTGATCTCCTGCAGCAGCCCGAAGCCGGCCGTGTAGTAGTGGAACATCGACAGCAGCAGCAGCAGCCCGCCGACGAGCGTCGCGGCATGCGCCGTGAGCGGCCGGAAGCGCATCTCCGGGTCGAACTTCTGCTCCAGCTCCAGAAGCGTCTTGTCGTCGGGCAGTGCGGTGGTGGTCATGGCGGGCGCGGGGTGGGCAAAGAAAAAGGGGCAGCCGCAAGGGCCGCCCCACGCAAGGTCTCGGGTCCGGCCTTACTTCAGCAGGCCGGCTTCCTTGTAGAAGCGCTCGGCGCCCGGGTGGAAGGGGATGCCCGCGCTCTTCACCGCGTTTTCCTTGGTGATGTACTTGCCCTTGGCGTGGCCGTTGGCGAACTGCGCCTTGGCCGCGTCGCTGAACAGCGCCTTGGTCACTTCGTAGACCAGGTTGGCATCGATCTTGTCGCTGGTGACGAGCTGCGCGCCCACGGCCAGCGTATGCACCGTGCCCACGCCGCGGTAGGTGTCGGCGGGGATGGTGTCGGGCGCGAAGAAGGGGCTGCTCTTGCGCAGGGCGTCGGCTTGCGCGCCCTCGATGGGCAGGATGTCGATGCCGCCGCCCGCGGACGCCAGCTCGGAGATCGCGCCGGCGGGGGCGCCGCCGGTGAAGAAGAAGGCGTCGAGCGAGCCGTCCTTCATCTTGTCGCCGGCCTGGTTGGGCTTGATGTACTCGGGCTTGATGTCGGCTTCCTTGATGCCGTAGGCGGCGAGGATGGCGCGCGCGTTGACCAGCGTGCCCGAGCCGGGTTCGTCCAGCGCCACGCGCTTGCCCTTGAGGTCGGCCACGCTCTTGATGCCGGCGCCCTTGCGCACCACCACGTGCACGCTCTCGGGGTAGAGGTTGGCGATGAGGCGCAGGCCCGGCACGTTGGGCTTGCCTTCGTAGATGCCGCTGCCCTTTTGCGCCCAGGTGGCGACGTCGGCCTGCGAGAAGCCCGCTTCCATGGAGCCGCCGGCGATGCCGTTGACGTTGGCCACCGAACCGTTGCTGGCCTGCGCCGTGGCGACGACCTTGCCCGGCTGGCTGACCACGTTGGCGATCATGCCGCCCACCGGGTAGTAGGTGCCGGCGGTGCCGCCGGTGCCGATGCGGAAGAACTGTTGCGCCTGCGCGGCAGTGCCGGCCAGGGCCAGCGCGGCGGCGAGTGCAAGAACGCGTGTCATCTTCATGGGTAGGCTCCTCGTAAAACCGGTGATTTTAACGACGTGGCCCCGCGCCGGGCCGCCGCGGCCGCACGCGGCCGGGTAAATCCTCAGCGCAGGGCGAGGTCCAGCGCCACGCCGGCGAACACCGCCAGCCCGAGCCAGTGGTTCAGCCGGAAAGCCCTGAAACAGCCCTCGCGCGAGCGCGTGCGGATGAGCGTGAAGTGCCACAGCGCCTGTGCCGCCGCCGCCGCAATGCCGAGCAGGAAGACCCGGCCCAGGCCCAGCGCCCAACCCAGCGCGGCCCAGGACACCAGGTAGGCGGCGTAGAAGGCCATCACCGCGGCCACGTCCCAGCGGCCCAGCGTGATGGCCGAGGTCTTCATGCCGATGCGCAGGTCGTCGTCGCGGTCGACCATGGCGTATTCGGTGTCGTAGGCGAGCACCCAGAAGAGGTTGGAGGCGAGCAGCCACCAGGCCTGCGGCGGCACGGCGGCGTCGAGCGCCGCCCAGCCCCAATCCAGGCCACCGAGGGCGGCGGCAAAGGCCATCGGGATGCCGAAGCTGAAGGCCACGCCGAGCACCGCCTGCGGCATCGACACGACGCGCTTGGCATAGGGGTAGGCCAGGGTCACGGCCAACGCGGCGAAGGAGAGCATCACCGCCGCGGGGTTGGTCGTGAGCACCAGCGCGAAGGCGCCCAGGGCGAGCGCGGCGCCCACGCCCAGCGCCTCGTTCACCGAGACCTGGCCGCTGGTGACGGGGCGGCAGGCGGTGCGCTTGACGTGGCGGTCGAACTCGCGGTCGGCGACGTCGTTGATGCAGCAGCCCGCGCTGCGCATGAGGATGGTGCCGAGCACGCACACCGCGAGCAGGTGCCAGCCTGGCCAGCCGTCGGCGGCGATCCACAGCGCGCTCAGCGTGGGCCACAGCAGCAGCAGCCATCCGGCGGGGCGGTCCCAGCGGATCAGGTCCAGGTACAGGGGCAGCCGCGCGGGCCGCACGACGACGGTGCTCACGCGGCGGAATTATCCGCGCGCCGCTGATTGCCCCGAGCTTCTGCACGGGGGTCCTGCAATGCGGCATCATTCCACCATGGATCGCGCTGCCGCCCTCGCTTTGCTGAACCTGCACAAGCCGGTGCTGGCCGAACGCTTCGGCGTCACGAAGCTGGCCCTGTTTGGCAGCGTTGCGCGCGGCACTGCCGGCGCCGACAGCGATGTGGACGTGCTCGTTGACTTCGAAGGCCCCGCAACGTCCAAGCGTTACTTCGGAGTGCAGTTTTACCTGGAGGACCTTCTGGGCCGCCCGGTCGATCTGGTCACCGAATCCGCGCTGCGCCCCCGGCTGCGACCCTATGTCGAGCGCGATGCCATCGATGTCTGACCGCGATCCCCGGCTCTATGTCGAGGACATGCTCGAGTTCTGCGACTGCGCCCTGGACTACGCCGCGGGAATCTCGCGCGAGTCCTTGGACGCAGACCGCATGCGCTACGACGCCATCCTGCGCAATCTGGAGCTGATCGGCGAGGCCGCCACCCACGTGACCGTGGAGCAGCGGGCCTTGGCGCCGCAGCTGCCGTGGCGCGAGATCGTTGCCACACGCAACCGCGTCGCGCACGCCTACCTGGGAATCGCCGCCGACACCGTCTGGAGCATTCTGCGCGACGACCTTCCTACGCTGCGCTTGTTGCTGGTCGCGCTGCTGGAAGCGTTGCCGCGCAGCCCGCCGGCGCCCTGAATCAGCCTTCCAGCTGCTTCTGAAATACCAGCCCGGCGTGCTCGCGCAGGGCGTGGAACCTGATCTTCGGCCAGTTCTCCTGCATCGCGCGCAGTTCGCCGGCGAATTCCAGCAGCACCGTGGGCGCGTCCACCGCGTCGAGCGCCACGCGGTGGGCGTTGCCGTCGATGAAGCGCTGCAGCTCGCGCTGCCCGCCGTCGGCCTCGTCGCAGGTGACCCAGCGCGCCACGTTGTAGCGCGCCGGCACGATGCGCGCCTTGCAGCCGTATTCGTGCTCCAGGCGGTGGGCCACGACCTCGAACTGCAGCTGGCCGACGGCGCCGAGCAGCAGCACGCTGCCGGCCACCGGGCGGAAGACCTGGATCGCGCCTTCCTCGCCAAGCTGCGTCAGGCCGGCGCGCAGCTGCTTGGTCTTCAACGGGTCGGCGACCTCGACGCTGCGGAACATCTCGGGGGCGAAGAAGGGCAGGCCGGTGAACTGCAGCGCCTCGCCTTCGGTGAGCGTGTCGCCGAGCTGCAGCACGCCGTGGTTGGGGATGCCGATGATGTCGCCGGCGTAGGCCTCGTCGAGCAGCTCGCGGCGCTGGCTGAGGAAGCTCACCACCGTGTTCGGGCGCAGCTCCTTGCCGCTGCGCGTGACCTTCAGCCGCATGCCGCGCTCGAAATGCCCCGAGGCCACACGCAGGAAGGCAATGCGGTCGCGGTGCGCCGGGTCCATGTTGGCCTGGATCTTGAAGACCACACCGCTGAACTTGTCCTCCTCGGGCTGCACCTCGCGCTGCAGGCTGCCGCGCGGCCCCGGCGGCGGGGCCAGGTCGACGAGCGCGTCGAGCACCTCGCGCACGCCGAAGTTGTTGATCGCCGAGCCGAAGAACATCGGCGTCTGGCGCCCGGCGAGGAACTCGGACTCGAGGAACGGCGGTGCGGCGCCCTGCACCAGCTCGATCTCGCCGGCGGCCTGCTCGAAGGCGGCGCCGAAGCGTTCCTGCAGCAGCGGGTGGGCCAGGCCGTCGATGATCTCGTCGTCGCGGCCTGCGCGATTCAGGCGGTCCTCGCCCGACGAGAACACGCGCATCTGCTGCTTGCGCAGGTCGAGCACGCCGCCGAAGAACTTGCCCATGCCCACCGGCCAGGTGAAGGGCACCACGCCCATGCCCAGCTCGCGCTCGATCTCGTCCATCAGGTTCAGGGGCTCCTGCACCTCGCGGTCCATCTTGTTGACGAAGGTGAGGATGGGCGTGTGGCGCGCGCGGCAGACCTGCAGCAGGCGGCGCGTCTGCGGCTCCACGCCGTTGGCCGCGTCGATGACCATGAGCGCCGCGTCCACCGCGGTGAGCACGCGGTAGGTGTCCTCGCTGAAGTCCTGGTGGCCCGGGGTGTCGAGCAGGTTGATGACGCAGTCGCGGTACTCCATCTGCATCACCGAACTGGCCACCGAGATGCCGCGCTGCTTCTCGATCTCCATCCAGTCGCTGGTCGCGTGGCGCGAGGCCTTGCGCGCCTTCACGCTGCCGGCGATCTGGATGGCGCCGCTGAAGAGCAGCAGCTTTTCCGTGAGCGTGGTCTTGCCCGCATCGGGGTGGGAAATGATGGCAAACGTGCGTCTCCGCTTGACTTCATTGACGATTTGCTCGTTCGACATCACCCAAGAACCCCGTTATGTACACAGCTATGTACGCATTTCTGAAGGTGCCCATAGCAGCGGCACACCGGCCCTCTCTTCTGAGGCTGGGAAGCCCCTGGTCTTGAGGCCTCCCAACGGCAAAGATTCTAGCACAAGGTTAGTCTTTGCCGCTCTCAAGAGCGTATTAGATGGCTTAGAATGCTCTTAAGAGCGTTTTTTCTTGAACTCACCTTCCCGTCATGGTACTGGTATAGGAGACAGGAACGCTCAAGAAGAGGTGCTTCGATGACTGCCCGCAACAAGTTGCTCACCGCACCGCCCTATGCCGTCGAGAAGACGCTCAAAGGGCTGGGTGCGAACCTGCGCACGGCGCGGCTGCGGCGCAACCTCACGATTGGCGAGATGGCTGAGAAGATCGGCACCGGCGAGCGTGCTGTCGCCGACGCCGAGAAGGGGAAGCCCTCGACTGGCATCGCGGTCTATGCGGCGCTCCTTTGGGCGCTCGACCTGCTCGATCAGCTTGATCTTGTCGCCACGCCCGAACGGGATCAGGAAGGACAGACCCTGGCACTTTCGCGCGAGCGGGGCCGCGCCCGTCCGAAGACGGAGCTGAGCAATGACTTCTGAAGCGCCAGGCGAGTGCTTCGTCTACATCACCCTGCCCGGAGAGACCGAGCCCGTTACGGCTGGGCGGTTCGCGCTCTCTGTTGACCGGCGGGGTGTGCCCGAGGGGCGCTTCGTCTACGGGCGCAGCTACCTTGAGCGGCCCAACGCCGTGGCGCTTGACCCTGTCGAGCTGAAGCTGGCCCCGCGCACCTATGCAACAGCGTCGATGGGCGGCGTCTTCGGCGCGCTGCGCGATGCGAGTCCGGACTACTGGGGCCGCCGGGTCATCCAGCGCCATCTTGGCAAGGCGCAGCCCAGTGAGATGGACTACCTGCTGTACTCGCCCGATGACCGGGCGGGCGCGCTCGGCTTCGGGCTCAACCAGACGCCCCCCGCCCCCAAGCGCAGCTTCAACCGGACGCTCGATCTGGCAACAGTGCAGGCGATTGCCGATGCCATCGTGGCCGATGAAGATCAGCCCGCCGCCGGTGGCGGCGGTGATGCTGCTGCCGATGCTGATCACGATCAGGTCGAGAAGCTGATGGTGATCGGCACGTCGATGGGCGGCGCTCGCCCCAAGGCCGTGGTCGAAGACGATGACGGCCTCTGGATTGCGAAGTTCAACAGGCCGGACGATCCCTGGAACAACGCGCGGGTCGAGCACGCCATGCTGACCCTCGCACGGGCCTGCGGTCTCGTCACGGCGGAAAGCCGGGTTGTCGAAGTCGCTGGGCACGACGTGCTTCTGGTCAAGCGCTTTGACCGCGAGAAGGCCGATGCAGGCTACCGGCGCGCCCGCATGGTGAGCGCCCTGACCCTGCTGCGCGCGGAGGACACTTACCAGTCCCGCGACAAGTGGTCATACGTCTTGCTGGCGGAAGAGTTGCGGCGCGTGTGTGCAGAGCCCCGGCAAAGCACCTCAGAGCTGTTTCGCCGGATGTGCTTCAACGCGCTGATCTCCAACGTCGATGATCACCCGCGCAACCATGCGGTCCTTGCGCGCGCGACTGACTGGAGCCTCTCGCCTGCTTATGACCTGACGCCTTCCGTGCCGGTCAGCCTGGAGCGGCGCGACCTGGCGATGGAGTGCGGTGATGCGGGCCGGTTTGCGAATGCAGAAAACCTGCTCTCACAAAGCGCCCGCTTCCTGCTCGATCTGGACGAAGCGCGTGCGCTCGTCGATGCGATGGGAGCGCAGGTACGCGGCTCCTGGTACGCGATAGCGCGCGCGGCGGGCGTGAGCGAGCGGGACTGCGACAAGATCGTCTCGGCATTTGCCTATCCCGGCTTCCGCGAAGAGGGAAATCCGCCTTGACGATGGCCTGCTTCTCCAGCAGGCGAACGACCTGCGGATCGTGCCCCTGCTCGTGGCGCGCGCGGAGGCGCTGCGCCTCGGTGCGCGCCTCCTTCAGCGACATCAGCGGATAGCTGCCAAGGTCAAGCCTGCGGGGCTTGCCGTCGTAGCGGTAGCGAAGCTGAAAGGTGATCCTGCCCTTGGGCGTGACCCGCACGCCTAAGCCCTCGCGGTCGCTGCGCTCAGCGAGCGCCGCCCGCTCCTTCCCGTCATTGGCCTTGAGCCATGCGTCCGTCAACGCCATACGCACCCCCGGTGTGTACATAGCGCGAGGGGGGCCGCCGTCAGGGTGGTTTATGTACACGTCCATGTACGCAAACCCGCTGTCACGGCCTGTCTCGCCATGACATCACTTGACCATGCCCGGAAGGCGTCCTTCCTCGCGCAAACCACGTGAAGGGTCAGCCCGTGTCGCGGCTTGACCCCGCCTGTCTCAGAGGCCGGGGTGGGGGTGGGAAATGATGGCGAAGGTGCGGCGGCGGCGCACCTGGGTGGCGAGATCGGACATGGGTCGTGCGCGCAGCGGGCGGCTCGCGCGGCAGGCAGGCAAGGGAGGGCACGATTATCGGGGCCGGCGAGGCCGGGCCGACG
>DYOR01000081.1:0-5784 GCA_020720385.1 Rubrivivax sp. | reverse complement strand
CCGTCATGCCTCGCGGCGATGCTGCGCGCTTCGCCCAACCGACCGCCAACGACCATGTCCAAGCTCCCGTCCCGCCTGCGCCCCCTGGTCCGCCTGTGTGCCCTGGCTGGCGCCAGCCTGGCGCTGCACGCCACGGCCGCGCCGCCGGCCGACGTCGCCATCGAGCGCGTCTGGCAGTACGCCCACCAGGGCGGGCAGAAGTCGGAGATCGTTGCCTACGACGAACGCAGCGACACGCTGTGGGTGGCCGGCGTGGTCGGCGTGGACGTGCTCGACCGCGCCACCGGCCAGCTCGTGGCGCAGGTCAGCGCAAGCCACCTGGGCGCCGTGAACAGCGTGGCCATCCACAATGGACTGGCCGCGCTGGCCATCGAGAACGGTGTCGACCGCAGCCAGCCGGGCGTGGTGGTGTTCTTCGACACGCGCACCCGGCGCCAGCTCGGCGACGCGGTCGGCGTGGGCGTGCTGCCCGACATGCTCACCTTCACCCCGGACGGTCGCCAGCTCCTGGTCGCCAACGAGGGCACGCCGGCGCCGCGGCTGGCCGGCCAGCCCTGCCCGGAGGACCCCGCGGGCAGCGTGAGCATCGTCGACCTGCACTCGCGCCGCGTGACGACGCTGCCCATCGCCCAGAGCATCCCGGGCTACGCCGAGATGCGCCAGTTCCCGGCCACCGGCAACGGCACGACGCGCCCGGACATGTGCGCCTACGGGCCGGAGCCCGAGTACATCGCGGTCGACAAGGACGGCCGCTTCGCCCATGTCGTGCTCCAGGAAGCCAACGCGGTGGCGGTGCTGGACCTGCACGCGCGCGCCTTTCGACGCATCTACGGCCTGGGCCTGAAGGACTTCAGCCTGGCGGGCAACGAGATCGACCCGAGCGACAAGGACGGCGAGCCGCGGCTGCGTGGCGTGGCGCTGAAGGGCCTGTACCAGCCCGACGGCGTGGCGGCCTACGAACACCGCGGCCGCACCTATCTGGTGATGGCCAACGAAGGCGACGCGCGCGACAACGGCAGCGCGGATGGCGAAGACGAGCGCCGCGGCTCCGCCGGCAGCGGCACCGCCGAGCTCGTGCCCGAGGGCAGCGAGCTGTCGCGGCTGACGCTGTCCAACGTGGACTCCGCCCAGGGCGGGCCGCTGGTCGCCTTCGGCGGCCACTCGTTCTCGATCCGCGACACCGCCGGGCGCATCGTCTACGACAGCGCCAGCCTGCTCGACCGCGAGGCCATCCGGCTCGGCATCTACGACGACGGCCGCAGCGACAACAAGGGCGTGGAGCCCGAGGGCGTGGCGCTGCTGCACGCCCACGGCCGCGTGCTCGCCTTCATCGGGCTGGAACGCACGCTGCAGTCGGCCTTCGCCGTCTTCGACGTCACCGACCCGCGCGAGGTGCGCCACCTCGACACCGTCGTCAGCGAAGGCGACCGCTCTCCCGAAGGCCTGGCGGCGTTCAAGATCGGCCGTCGCCACTACCTCGCCGTCGCCAACGAGGTGAGCGACACGACCTCGCTCTTCGAGGTGAAGCTGGGCCGCGGCCACGGCCACGGCGGGTTCAGGCGGTGAGCCGCGTCACCCCGGGCAGGGCGCAGGCATAGATGGCGTTGCGCAGCGCGGCGATGGCCTCGTAGCGCGGGAAGCTGCGCCGCCAGGCCAGCGCCACGCGCCGCGTGGGCACGGGCGGCGCGAACCTGACGTAGCGGATGTGCGGCTGTGCCTCCTTGGGCACGCTGAGCTGCGGCACCACGGTCACACCCATGCCCGAGGCGACCATGTACTTGATCGTCTCCAGCGAGCTGCCCTCGAAGCTCTTGCGGATGCCCTCGCGGCCGTCCTCGACCGCGCTGGAAAAGCGCGCGTACTCGGGGCACACCTCGAGCACGTGGTCGCGGAAGCAGTGCCCGGTGCCCAGCAGCAGCATGGTCTCTTGCTTGAGCTCCTCGGCGCTGACGGATTTGCGCTTGGCCAGCGCGTGATCGGCAGGCACGGCGATCATGAAGGGCTCGTCGTACAGCGGCGCCACCGCCAGCCCGGCGTCGGGGAAGGGCTCGGCCATGATGGCGCAGTCGAGTTCGCCGGTGCGCAGCATCTCGAGCAGCTTGGCGGTGAAGTTCTCCTGCAGCATGAGCGGCATCTGCGGCACGCGCGCGATGGCCTGGCGCACCAGGTCGGGCAGCAGGTAGGGTCCGATGGTGTAGATGATGCCCAGCCGCAGCGGCCCGCTCACCGGGTCCTTGCCGCTCTTGGCGATCTCCTTGATCGCCGCCGCCTGCTCGATCACCTGCTGCGCCTGGCGCACGATCTGCTCGCCCAGGGGCGTGACGCTGACCTCGCTGCTCCCGCGCTCGAAGATCTTCACGGCGAGCTCTTCCTCGAGCTTCTTGATCGCCACGCTGAGCGTGGGCTGCGAGACGAAGCAGGCTTCGGCCGCGCGCCCGAAGTGGCGCTCGCGGGCCACCGCCACGATGTACTTCAGTTCGGTCAGGGTCATGGCCGGATTGTGGCCAATCCCGAACTGTCGGGCTTGGAGCCGCGGCCTCAGGCTTTGAGGAACTCCGCCTTGCCGCCCAGCCAGCGCAGCACATGGGCTTGCGCGGCCTGTGACTCGTCGGCGAGCAGGCGCGGGGCGAGGGCGCGCGCGCGCTGCAGCAAGGCGTCGTCGGCGGCCAGGTCGGCAAAGCGCAGCAGCGCGTCGCCGCTCTGGCGCGCGCCCATGAACTCGCCCGGGCCGCGGATCTCCAGGTCGCGCCGCGCGATCTCGAAACCGTCGTTCGTTTCCGCCATGGCCTTGAGCCGCGCCTTGCCGGTGGCCGAGAGCGGGCCGCTGTAGAGCAGCACGCACACGCTGGCGCGCTCGCCGCGTCCGACACGGCCGCGCAGCTGGTGCAGCTGCGCCAGGCCGAAGCGCTCGGCATGTTCGACCACCATGAGGCTGGCGCCGGGCACGTCGACGCCGACCTCGATCACCGTGGTGGCCACCAGCAGCTGCATCGTGCCGGCGCTGAACTGCGCCATCACCGCGGCCTTCTCGGCGCCCGCCATGCGGCCGTGCAGCAGGCCCACCACCGTGCCCGGCAGCGCCGCGCCGAGCTCGGCGTGCGTGGCGGTGGCATTCTGCAGGTCGAGGTGCTCGCTCTCCTCGACCAGCGGGCACACCCAGTAGACCTGGCGCCCCTGCGCCACCTCGTCGCGGATGCGCGCGATCACCGCCTCGCGCCGGCCCTCGGCGAAGACCTTGGTGACGATGGGCGTGCGCCCCGGCGGCAGCTCGTCGAGGGTGCTCACCGCCAGGTCGGCGAAGTAGCTCATCGCCAGCGTGCGCGGGATGGGCGTGGCGCTCATCATCAGGAGGTGGGGTTCGAGCGCCTGTTCGTCGAGCTTGGCGCCGACGGGCGATTGCGGGCCAAGCTTGGCGCCGACGGGCGATTGCGGGCCAAGCTTGGCCCGCAAGGCGAGGCGCTGCGCCACGCCGAAGCGGTGCTGCTCGTCGACGATGGCCAGGCCCAGACGCGCGAAGACGACGTCGTGCTGGATCACCGCGTGCGTGCCCACCACGAGCATGGCCTGTCCCGACCCCACCTGCGCCACCATGGCGTCGCGCGCACGGCCCTTGCGCGCGCCGGTGAGCCAGGCGACGGTCACCCCCAGCGGCTGCAGCCAGCCCACGAGCTTGCGGAAATGCTGCTCGGCAAGGATCTCGGTGGGCGCCATGAGCGCGCACTGCCAGCCGCTGTCGATGGCCGCGGCCGCGGCGAGTGCGGCGACCACCGTCTTGCCCGAGCCGACGTCGCCCTGCAGCAGGCGGTGCATGGGCTGCGGCCGGGCGATGTCCGCGCCGATCTCGGCCACCACGCGCTGCTGCGCGGCGGTGAGAGTGAAGGGCAGCGCGGCGCGCAGCTGTGTCGCCAGGCCGCCGGCGCGGGGGTGGAGCGCCGGCGCCGCCAGGTGGGCGCGCGCCGCGAGGGACTGCGCCTGCGAGAGCTGCTGCGCCAGCAGCTCGTCGAACTTCAGGCGCTGCCAGGCCGGGTGGCTGCGGTCCTCCAGCGTGGCCAGCGGCACGCTGGGGCTGGGGTGGTGCAGGAACTGCAGCGCCTCGCGCAGCGTGGGCAGGCCTGCGGGCAGCAGCTCGGGCGGCAGCAGCTCTTCCAGCGGCGCGCGCGCCAGCGCCGTGGCCACTGCCTTGCGCAGATAGGCCTGCGGCAGCTGGGCCGTGCTCGGGTAGACCGGGGTGAGCGCCTGCGGCAGCGGCGCGCCGGGAACCACGGCGCGGAACTCGGGGTGCACCATCTCGCGGCCGAGGAAGCCGCCGCGCACCTCGCCGCGCACGCGCACGAGCTGGCCTTCGGCCAGGGTCTTGCGATGCGAGGGGTAGAAGTGCAGGAAGCGCAGCACCAGCTCGCCGCTCTCGTCGGCCAGGTGCACGACGAGCTGGCGGCGCGCGCGCGTCTCGACGCGGCACTCGCGCACCGTGCCCTGCACCTGCGCCGTCGCGCCGTCGCGCAGCGTGGCGATGGGCGCCAGCCGCGTCTCGTCCTCGTAGCGCATGGGCAGGTGCAGCGCCAGGTCGATGTCGCGCACCAGGCCGAGCTTGCGCAGCGCCCGCGCCGGCGCCGAGAGCGGGGCCGCCGGGGGCGGGGCAGCGGTGGGCGGTGCGGGGGTGCGGGGCATGAAACAATTTTGACCCCGCCAAGGCTCGGGCCGCGACCGGCCTGCCGCATGAATCCGACCACAGCCCACGCATACACGCTCGCCGACTTCGACTTCGAGCTGCCGAGCGAACTCATCGCCCAGCACCCCGCGGCCGAGCGCAGCGCCTCGCGTTTGCTCGACGGCACGGGTGCACAGCCCGCCGACCGCCAGTTCCGCGACCTGCCCGCGCTGCTGCACAGCGGCGACCTGCTCGTCTTCAACGACACCCGCGTGATCAAGGCGCGCCTGCTCGGCGCCAAGGCCACGGGCGGGGCGGTGGAGGCGCTGGTCGAGCGCGTGCTGCCCGGCCACGAGGTGTGGGCCCACCTGCGCGCCAGCAAGTCGCCGCGACCGGGCAGCCGCGTGCGCTTTGCCGCTGCCTTCGACGCCGAGGTGCTGGGCCGCGCGGGCCCCGAGGCGAGCCTCTTCCACCTGCGCTTGCCCGGCGACCCGCTGGCGCTGCTGGAACGCCACGGCCATGTGCCGCTGCCGCCCTACATCACGCACGGCGACACCGACGACGACGTGGCGCGCTACCAGACCGTCTTCGCCGCGCGCCCCGGCGCGGTGGCCGCGCCCACCGCGGCGCTGCACTTCGACGAGGCCATGCTCGCGGCGCTGGACGCGCGCGGCGTGCGCCGCGCCGCGGTCACGCTGCACGTGGGCGCGGGCACCTTCCAGCCGGTGCGCGCCGAGCGCATCGCCGAGCACCGCATGCACAGCGAGTGGTTCGAGGTGGGCGAGGCGACGGTGCGGGCCATCGCCGCGACCCAGGCGGCCGGCGGCCGCGTCGTCGCCGTGGGCACGACCACGCTGCGTGCGCTCGAATCGGCGGCGCGCGCGTCACCGACAGGCGCGCTGGCCCCCTTCAGCGGCGAGACCGAGATCTTCATCACGCCGGGCTTCGAGTTTCGCGTCGTCGAGCGGCTGCTCACCAATTTCCACCTGCCCAGGAGCACCCTGCTCATGCTGGTGAGCGCCTTCGCCGGGCACGAGCGCATGCACGCCCTGTACCGCCACGCGGTGGCCTCGCGCTACCGCTTCTTCAGCTACGGCGACTGCATGTGGCTGGCGCGCTCGCCGACGGTGCCGCGC
>DYOR01000080.1:2836-15113 GCA_020720385.1 Rubrivivax sp. | reverse complement strand
CTGCACGCGTCCTCGGGTCTGCTCCACGGCGTGCCCGGCACGCGTCAATGAACTTTCCATCCCACCCCGCCCGCTGAAGCCGCCGCTCCCACCGCATGCCTGAATTGCGGTGGGTCAATCGGCGAACGGGGCAAACGCCACCGCTTCTGCCGTGAGTGCAGTCAGGAGACAACCGCGTCGGCATGCTCGACGGTGTGTTCTTCTGCGAGAGCCCGCCACCTGGGTGTGCGAGCGCATCCAACGTCGCGTCGACATCGACCCCAAGAAGCGGCTTGGCGAGATCGAGTCCCTGAAGGACCGCTTCCTCGGCAACCTGGGCCGCGCCTGTGGCGGGCCTGCCTGGTGTCGGCGTTGCATGGCACGACGCTGGCCCTGGCCGGGGTGGCCGTGTTCACTTTGTTGTCGTAGCGCCCTGTGCATCGGCCAGGGCGAGGCAATCAAACGCCTCGGGTGTCTCTCGCCGCCGCACTTCGGCGCCGGGAAGCGTCGCTCCACGACCCGCATGCGCGTTTCGTCGTCGGTTGCTCGACCGCCACACGACGCCGTCGCAAGACCTCGCCATCGACTCACCACCCCGCCCGGAGGCGGGGCATGCGCCCGATCAGAGACCTGCCCCGGATGTTCACCATGCCGTTCACGGCGATCTTCGTTGTCGGCCTGGGCATGGGCATCGCCGCGCCTGCGCCGGATTGACCGGGCACAAGCAGCGCGGACGGCCGCTTCTGCACAATCCGCTGCTTCCTGACCCGCGCGCGTCTGCACGCGCGACGCTGCCCACGATGCTGAGCGACAAACCCGGCCGCGCCGCGACGCGCCGCCGCGACACCGGCCGCAAGGACGTGCTGCGCGCTCTGCTGCTGCTGCCGCTGGCGCTGCCCCTGGGGGCCATGCTGCAGCGGCTGCGCGCGCGCGGCCGGCCGGCACCGCAGCCGCTGCCGGCCGAGCTGCCGCTCGGGCTGAGCATCGCTGGCGACGCCGTCGTGCAGCGCCATGCCGATGGCCGCGTGCAGGCCTGGTCGGCGCGCTGCACCCACCTGGGCTGCCGCCTCGACCGCGTCATCGACGGCGTCGTCGTCTGCCCCTGCCACGGCTCGCGCTTCGACGACCAGGGCCGTGTGCTCAATGGCCCGGCAGCCAGGCCGCTGCAGCCGCTGCAGGTGCGCGCCGAAGCGACGGGTGGCTGGACCGCGCAACCCCCGGCCTGACCACGCTCGAGTCGCAACTTGCGCGTGCGTCGTTCGGCCTGGCGCTCAGGGTCCCCGAGGCACGCCGTGGATCGCCTCCCCTGCGGGCGGCTGCAACCATGAGGCGATGCACCACTGCGCCGCCCAGCAGGTGCCGAGGCTCCACAGGCTGGCCAGAGGCAGCGGCCGCGCAAACTGGTCGGTGGCCAACAGGGCGTCCGAGGCCATGAAGAGCGCCCCGCCCAGCGCCAGCACGCGGCCGCGCCGATGCCGCGACAATGTGCCGCATTGCGCTGACGGCCCATCGACGATGACCCACCCACCGCCGCTGCCCGCACCCGGTGAAACGCTGCAGGCCATGACCGTGCTGCTGCACGCCTGGCGGCGTGGCGACGGCGACGCCTTCGGCCGCATCGTGAGCGCGATGCAGGGCGAGTTCATGCGCATGGCCGGCTCGCGCCTGCACGGACACGACGGGGTCTCGCTGAGCCGCGGCGACGTGGTCAACGCCGCGCTGCTGCGCTTGATGGAGTCGCCCGTGGACTGGGCCAACCGCGCGCATTTCTTCGCCACCGTCTCGCTCACCATGCGCAGCGTGCTGCGCGAGCACGCGCGCGCGAGGCTCGCCGACAAGCGCGGTGGCGCGCGCGTGCGCCTCACGCTGAGCTCGTGCGAGCTGGGGGAGGAATCGATGGCCGCCGACCTGCTCACGCTCGACGCGCTGCTCACGCGACTGGCGCGCCACGACGCGCGCGCCGCGCAGGTGCTGGAGATGACCTACTTCGCCGGGCTGCAGCGCGCCGACATCGCCCAGGTGCTGGATTTGTCGCTGCCCACGGTGGACCGCGACCTGCGCTTTGCGCGCGCCTGGCTCGTGGAGCGCCTGGGCCGCGAGCTGGAGGCCTGATGCCGGCCCGCGACGTGGCCGCCGACACCGACCCCGACTACGCCCGGGCCAAGGCGCTGTTCAACGAACTGTGCGAACTGCCCGACGAGGCGGCGCGGCAAGCGCGCCTGGCCGCGCCCGACCTCGACCCCGCCCTGGCCGCGCGCGTGCGCGCGCTGCTCGCCCAGGGCGAGGCCACGACGCGCTTCGCCGCGCCTGTCTCGGGCATGCTCGTCAGCGCCGCCACCCTCGCCGCCAGCACCGAGCTCGCCCCGGGCGACCGCCTGGGTGCCTGGACGCTGCGTGCCGAGCTCGGCCGTGGCGGCATGGGCCGCGTCTACCTCGCCGAGCGCAGCGACGGCCACTACCAGCAGCGCGCCGCGGTGAAGCTGCTGCTCGGCCTGACCAGCCCGGCGGCGCTGGCCGCCGAGCGGCAGATCCTGGCCACGCTCAGCCACCCGCACATCGCGCGCCTCATCGACGGCGGCAGCACGCCGCTGGGCCGGCCCTACCTGGTGATGGAGTACATCGAGGGCCAGCGCATCGACGTGTATTGCCGCGACCAGGCCCTGAGCCTCGACGCCGTGCTCGAGCTCTTCGCGCAGGTGGGCCAGGCCGTGGCCTACGCCCACCGCCAGCTCGTCGTGCACTGCGACATCAAGCCCGGCAACATCCTCGTCGGCGCCGACGGCCGCGCCATGCTGCTGGATTTCGGCATCGCCCAGCTGCAGGGCCGCCAGGGCGTGGAGATGCTGGCGCTGACGCCGCAGTACGCCAGCCCCGAGCAGATGGCCGGCGCGCCGGCGAGCAGCGCGAGCGACATGTTCAGCCTCGGCCGCACCCTGGGCGACTTGCTGGAGGCCATCACGCCGGCCGCGCCGCGCGCCGCCGAGTGGCGCGCCATCGTCGCCAAGGCCACCGCGGCCGACCCCGAGCAGCGCTACCTCACCGTGCCGGCCTTGCTCGCCGACCTGCAGCGCTTGCGCGCGCACGAGCCGCTGGCGGCATTGCCGCACCGCGGCAGCTACGTGGCACGCAAGTTCCTGCGCCGGCGCTGGCCCTGGGTGCTGGCCGGCGCCGGCGTGCTCGTGCTGAGCACGGTCTTCGTCATGCGCCTGGTCCTGGAGCGCGACCGCGCCGTGCAGGCCGAGGCCCTGGCGCGTCAGGAAGCCGCCACCACGCGCCAGGTGAGCGATTTCATGATCGCGCTCTTCGAAGGCGCCGACCCGAACATCGCCGGGCGCCAGGACCTCAGCGCCGCGGCGCTGGTGGACAAGGGCCGCGCGCGCATCGACACCGACCTCGAGGGCCAGGGCGCGGTGCAGGCGGCGATGAAGTTCGTGCTCGGCAAGGTCTACGAGAACATCGGCCGCCCGCGCACCGCCGTCGAGCTCTACGAGCAGGCGGTGGCGCTGGAGCGTGCGCAGCCCGTGCGCCGCCCGCTGCGTGAGGCCGCCGCGCTGAGCCGCCTGGCCAACGCGCTGGCCAACGACTACCAGGCTGCGCGCGCGGTGGCGCCGGCGCGCGAATCGCTCGCCTTGCGCCAGGCACATGCGCCGGCCGATTCGCCGGCGATGGCCGATGCGCTGGACACGCTGGGCTGGGTGCTGAGCGGCAACGGCGCCTTCGACGAAGCCGCCACGCTGCTGCAGCGCGCGCTGGCGATCCGCCAGGCGCACGAGGCCGAGGCCCCGCTGGCCCTGGCCTCGACGATCCACAACCTGGCGCTGATGCACGCCCGCGCCGGCGATCTGCCGCAGGCCGAGGCCGCGTACCGCCGCGCGCTGGCGCTGAAGACGCGCATGCTCGGCGACGCGCACCCCTCGGTGCTGAACACGCAGGGCCTGCTCGCGGCGACGCTGGCGCGCGACCACCGCGGCGACGAGGCCCAGGCGCTGCTGGTGCAGGTGGTGGCGCGGCGCCGCGCCCTGCACGGCCCGCGCAACCGGCTCGTCTCGCACGCGCTTAACGAGCTCGCCAGCGTGATGCAGGACGCCGGCCGCACGGCGCAGGCCATCGCCACCTACCGCGAAGCGCTGGCCATCGACGAGGAAGTCTCGGGGCACCAGTCCACCGACGTGGCCATCCACGTCAACAACCTGGCCACCGCGCTGGAGGACGCCGGCGACCCCACCGCCGAGGCCGCCTACCGCGACTCGCTGGCCATCCGCGAGGCGCTCCTGCCCGCCGGCGACCTGACCCTGGCGCGGGCCCAGCACAACCTCGGGCGCTGGCTGCTGCGTGCCGGCCGCCTGGCCCAGGCGCGGCCGCTGCTCGAGGCCAGCGACGCCGCGCGCCAGGCGCGGCTGCCAGCGGGGCACCCCGACCGCGTGGACTCGCGCATCACGCTGGCCGAATGCTGGCTCGCCAGCGGAGACGCCACGGTGGCCGAGCGCGTGCTGCAGGAGGCGGCGAGCCACGCGGCCGCGCTCAGCCCGATGCGCCGCGCCGCCCTGTGGCGCACGCAGGCGCTGCTGGCGCAGTCCCGCGGCGAGCACCACCAGGCCGTGCACCAGCTGCAGGAGGCCCTGGCGCTGGCCACGCGCACCGCAGGCCCGGCCCACCCCAGCCTGCGACGCCTGCGCGCCGAACTGGCCCAGGCGCAGCGGCTGGCGCGCTCCTGACGCGCGGGCGCGCTCAGGCCCGGGGGTCAACCCTGGGGCGTGATAGGAACGGCCGGCCTTTGGCCATTGAGGGGTTGAGGGGCAGGCGCCACGCAGCGCGCGCGGCCGGCCACCCCGACGCCCGCCACCACCTGCCCAAGGACGCCATGACACGCCTCGTCGCCGCGCCGGTCCGCCGGTCTGCGTCTCGCCTGCGCGCGGCAGCACGCCGGGCGGCCACCCTGGCCGCACTGCTGCAGGCCTTGCCCATGGCTTGCCTGGCCGCAAGCAGCGGCAGCGGGCCCGCGTCGCCCACCGCCACTGCGGCCCAGCCCGCGCCACCGCCACCCGTGGCGCGCTGGTCCTTCGACATGCAGAGCGACGACATCCCCCAGCCCCTGGGTGCGCTGCTGGCCTTGCTCGGCCTGGGCACGCTCAACCTCACCCGTCGCCAGACCTCCCGCGGCGTGCGTGCCTGACCCGGCGCGCGCGGCTGCGGCCGCGCCGCAGCGAGCGCGTCAGCCGCGGCTGCTCGTGCTGAAGACCTGCACCGCATCCGACAGCCGCGTGGCCTGCTGGCTCAGGCTGTCGGCGGCGGCGGCGGACTGCTCGACCAGCGCGGCGTTCTGCTGCGTCGTCTGTTCGAGCTGCGTCACGGCGACGTTGACCTGGCCGACGCCGGCGGTCTGCTCCAGCGTGGCGCGGCTGATCTCGGCGATGAGCTGGTCCACGCGGCGCACCTGGGCGACGATGTCGTGCATCGTGTGCCCGGCGTCGGCCACCAGGCGCGAGCCCGCCTCGACGCGTTCGACGCTGGCGCCGATGAGCCCCTTGATCTCCTTGGCCGCCTCGGCGCTGCGCTGCGCCAGCGTGCGCACCTCGCTCGCCACGACGGCAAAACCGCGCCCCTGCTCGCCGGCGCGCGCCGCCTCCACCGCGGCGTTGAGCGCCAGGATGTTGGTCTGGAAGGCGATGCCGTCGATGACGCCGATGATCTCGGCGATCTTCTTCGAGCTGCCGGTGATCTCGTCCATCGTGCCCACCACCTGGCCCACCACCTCACCGCCCTTGGCCGCTGCGGCGCTGGCGCTGGTCGCCAGCGCGGCGGCCTGGCGTGCGGCGTCGGCGCTGTTCTTCACCGTGCCGTGGATCTCTTCCATCGACGCGGCGGTCTGCTGCAGGCTGCTCGCCGTCTGCTCGGTGCGCGCGCTCAGGTCGTTGTTGCCCGAGGCGATTTCCTTGCTCGCGATGCGCAGCCCCGAGATCTGCTCGCTCACGTCGTCGACGAGCGAGCGCAGGTTGAGGCCCGACTGGTTCACCGCACGCAGGATCATGCCGATCTCGTCGACGCGGTCGAGGTTGCGCAGACGCTCCGGGTTGCCCGCCGCCACGCTCGAGGCCTGGCGCATGAGGTCACGCAGCGGGCGGGCGATCTGCGCCTCGAGCCAGGCGCAGGCGGCCGCACCGGCCAGCGCCGTGGCGCCCACGGCAGCCCACGCCCCGGCGCCAACCGTGCCCAGGCCAAGCACCGCCGCGGCCATCACCGCGAGCGTGGCGAGGAAGGCCAGGCGCAGCCGCCAGTGCACCGGCAGGACCTGCAGCGCCGAAGTCCAGGCCCACAGCCCCGTGCGCACGACCAGCCCCTTGTGGAAGCGCAACCCGTGCGCCTGGCCTTCGCGAAAGCGCCGGTACAGCGCGTCGGCCGCGGCCACCTCCTCGCGCGCGGGCTTGGTGCGCACCGACATGTAGCCCACGAGCTGGCCGTTGCGGCGCATGGGCGTGGCGTTGGCACGCACCCAGTAGTGGTCGCCATCGCAGCGGCGGTTCTTCACCAGCGCGGTCCACGACTCGCCACCTTTGAGCGTGCTCCACATGTCGGCAAAGGCCTCGCGCGGCATGTCCGGGTGGCGCACCAGGTTGTGTGGCTGGCCGGTGATGGCGTCGCGGTCGTAGCCGCTCACCGCGATGAACGCCGCGTTGGCGTAGGTGATGTGGCTTTGCGTGTCGGTGGTCGACATCAGCGTGGCGTCTTCGGCGTAGTCGAATTCGCGCTGGGTCACGGGTTCGTTGACTCTCATGTCTTTTCTCTTCCTGTTGGGCACGGGCAGGGGCCACGCGAGGCGCGGCAAGCGCTCCTGGCGATGTCGACCAGTTTGTTGGGATTCTTGAGCGGCAAGTCCGGGAAATGGCGCGCGAAAGCGGGCCAATCCGCCGCGACGGCGTCGCTCAGGCCGTCGGCGGGGCCGCTGCCGCGGCCTTGGCGGCCATGGCGTCGCGCAGCTTCTTCAGCCGCTCGCGCGGGTCTTCCCGCGCCACGCCCTCGCCGAGCTTCATCTCCTGGATGAAGCGGCTGGGCACGCCGGCCACGGTGTCGCGGCCCTTCTTGCGCCGGCGCAGGGTGCTCACCGCCAGCGTCTGGCGCGCGCGCGTGATGCCGACATACATCAAGCGGCGCTCCTCCTCGATGCGCGCGGGCGTGAGGTCGGCTTCCTTGTCGTCACCGCCGCTGCGAAACGGCAGGAGGCCCTCGTTGATGCCGGCCAGGAACACATGCGGCCACTCCAGCCCCTTGGCCGCGTGCAGGGTGGACAGCGTGACCACGTCCTGTTCGTCGGCGCGCTCGGCCAGGCTGATGATCACGGCGATGGTCTGCGCCACCTGCAGCACGGTCTGCGCGTCGGCCTGCGGCGTGGGCGCGTCGTCGGTGCCGCCGCAGCGCCTGGCGATCCAGTCGACGAAGTCGAGCACGTTGGCCCAGCGCGCGGCGGCGAGCCTGGCGCTGTCTTCACCGCCCTGCAAGTGCTGCTCGTAGCCGATGTCCTCGAGCCAGCCCAGCAGCAGCGCGCGCGCCTCCTGCGCCCCCTGGGTGCGGCCGGCGCGCTGCTGCAGTTCGCCCACCTCGTGGCCGAACTCGTGCAGCGCCTCGATGGCGCGGCCCTTGAGCACCGCGCCCAGGCTCGGCGAGGACAAGGCCTCGAACAGGCTCAGCTTCCACTTCGCGGCGAACTCGCCCAGCGTGGCCAGCGTCTGGTGGCCGATGCCGCGCTTGGGCGTGGTCGCGGCGCGCAGGAAGGCCGGGTCGTCGTCCTCGTTGACCAGCAGGCGCAGCCAGGCGCACAGGTCCTTGATCTCGGCGCGCTCGAAGTAGCTTTGCCCGCCCGACACCTTGTACGGAATCTGCGCCGCGCGCAGTTTGCGCTCGAAGGCGCGCGCCTGGTGGTTGGCGCGGTAGAGCACGGCGAAATCGCCGAGCTTGTTGCGCCCGTCCGCAGCGCGCAGCGCCTGGATGCGCGCCACGGCGCGCTCGGCCTCGTGCTCCTCGCCGTCGCTCTCGATGAGCTTCACCGGCTCGCCCTCGCCCAGCTCGCTCCACAGCGTCTTGGCGAAGAGCTTGGGGTTGTGGCCGATGACGGCGTTGGCCGCACGCAGGATCTGCCCGGTGCTGCGGTAGTTCTGCTCCAGCGCGATGACTTTCAGCGCGGGGAAATCCCGCGGCAGGCGCTTGAGGTTGTCTATGGTGGCGCCGCGCCAGCCGTAGATGCTCTGGTCGTCGTCGCCCACGGCGGTGAAGACACCCTGCGGCCCGACCAGTGCCTTGAGCAGCTCGTACTGCACGGCGTTGGTGTCCTGGTACTCGTCGACGAGGATGTGCGCGAACTGCGCCTGCCACTTGGCGCGTGCGGCCGCGTCGCGCTGCAGCAGCTCGAGCGGCAACCCGATGAGGTCGTCGAAGTCCACCGCCTGGTAGGCCTGCAGGCGCTCCTCGAAACGGCGCATGACGCGCGCGGCCACGCGCTCGTCGTCATCGGCCGCCTGGGCTTCGGCAGCGGCGGCGTCCAGCCCCTGGTTCTTCCACAGGCTGATGGTCCATTGCCAGCGCCTGGCCAGCGCGTTGTCGCTGCAGCCCCCGGCATCGCGCAGCACGCCCAGCACGTCGTCGCTGTCGAGGATGCTGAAGTTGGTCTTCAGCCCCACGCCCTGGCCGTCGCTGCGCAGCATGCGCACGCCCATCGAGTGGAAGGTGCTGATCGCCAGCTCGCGCGCCGCGCGCGCGCCGACCAGCGCCTTGGTGCGCTCGCGCATCTCGGCCGCGGCCTTGTTGGTGAAGGTGATGGCGGCGATGTGCCGCGGCTCCAGGCCGCTTTGCAGCAGCCGCGCGATCTTGTGCACGATGACGCGCGTCTTGCCCGAGCCGGCACCGGCGAGCACCAGGCAGGGCCCGTGCAGGTGGTGCACGGCCTGCATCTGGGCGTTGTTCAGGGAAACAGGAGCGGCGGGTTCAGCCATGCGCACGCGGACAGGGGCGGCGGATCATAGCGGCGCCCGCCGCCGCGGCCGGGGTGCTCAGGCGAACAAGCCCAGGTCGCGCCGCGCGGCGTCGAAATTGGCGAGGTTGGGAAAGATGTCGGCGAGCGCGGAGTCGGTCACGCCGAACCAGCGCCCCAGCGTCGCGCCGAGCTGATCCACCGACACCTCGGGCAGCAGCGCCCCATTGCCGAGTTGATCGGCGCTGCTGTCGAAGTTGTTGTTGTTGGCGTTCTTCGGCCCCAGGGTGGGAAAGCGGCCGTAGAGGTCGCCGCCCTTGACCGCGCCGCCCATGACGAAGTGGTGGCCGCCCCAGCCGTGGTCGGTGCCGTCGCCGTTGCTGGTGAAGGTGCGGCCGAAGTCGCTCGCCGTGAAGGTGGTGACGTTGGCGCGCGCACCCAGGGCACCCAGGGCGGTGTCGAAGTAACGCAGCGCGTGCGCCAGCCGCGCCATCAGGTCGGCGTGGTTGCGGTTCTGCAGGTCGTGCGTATCGAAGCCGCCCAGGCTGACGAAGAACACCTGGCGGCGCACGCCGGTGGCGCCGGACAGGCCGGCGTCGACCATGCGCGCCACCACCTGCAGCTGCTGCGCCAGCGCGCTGGCGGCCTTCGCCCCGGTGAGCGGGTTGTCGTACTGCAGCTTGGGGTCGTTGTTGGCGTTGTAGCTGCCGCTGGCCGGGGCGGTGCCGAAGGCGGCGTCGCTGGCGGGCCTGAGCGCCGTGCGCAGCGTGGTTTCGGCGTCGATGGAGCGCGCCGAGACGGCCGCCAGGTCGGCCTCGAAGACCTGCGTGCCGCGGCTGCGCGAGGCCACGCGCTGCAGCGCCGCGGCCAGGTCGGTGGAGCCGTACAGGCGCCCGGCGCTGTCGGCACCCATGCGGATCGCCCCGTTGGTGCTCACCTGGTACTGCTGCACGCTGCGCCCGGCCAGCCACACCGCGTTGCCGCTCGCGCAGACCGAGGTGAACGCGGTGCGCGTGTTCAATGCCGCCAGCGCGTCGCCCATGCGCCCGCCCCAGCCCTGCGTCACGCCCTCGGCGGCCAGTGCCTGCCAGGTGTTCTGCTGGTCGTTGTGCGAGAACAGGCTGGCGGGCTTGGGGTGGCTCGCCAGCGCGTACTGCGCCTTGGTGGTGGGGCGGATGAGCGGCCCGATGTTGGGCATGATGGCCAGGCGACGATCGGTGTCGAACATCGATTGCAGCGTTCCCATCAGCGGGTGCAGCGCAAAGCTGCGCCCGTTGTTCAGACCCGAGGCGTTGAGCGCCGCGATGGGCAGCACCCCGCCCAGCCGCGCTGGCGAACCCGCCGCTGCCGTGGCCAGCGGCGCGGTGCCCGCCGCGAGCAGGGCGATCGAATCGGGGGCCTGGTTGCGTGTGGCGCCGTAGGCCTGCCAACTCGCCTCGTCGGTGGGCAGCACCATGTTGTAGGCATCGTTGCCGCCGAAGAGGAACAGGCACACCAGCGCCTTGTAGTCGGGCGCGGACTGCGCCGCGGCCGAGCCCGCGGCCAGCAGGTTCAGCGCCAGGGGCGCGCCGGCGCCGGCGAGCAGGCCCATCGCCCCCGCATGCTGCAGGAAGAGGCGGCGTGCGCACTGGGATGCGGGCAGGCTTGGGCTCATGGCGTTGTCCTTGGCTTGGTTCATGGCTGCACCTGGAACTCGGGCGAGGCGAGCATCAGCAGCACCGCGGCGTTGACGCGCGTGCGCCGGGCAGCATCGATGTTGGCCTGGTTGCTGCCGGCGGCATTCAGCGCCGGGATGGCCACGCTGCCCACGGCACTGGCGATCTCGCTCTTCAATTCGGTACCGGCCGAGTAGCTCAGCTTGCCGGACACGCGCTCGACGAGCGCCACCGCGTCGCCGGCCAGCGCCAGTTCGGCACTGAAGTCGGGCCGGATGTCGCGCCGGTTGAGCACCACGCCGCCCACGGTGCCATTGGTGGCACCGACGCCGGAGGCGACGTTGTCGCGCATGTAGTTCACCCAGGCCGCAGCGCTGGTTTCATGGGCAATCTGCATCTCGGGCGCCACCAGGCTGCGTGCGGCCGCGGCCGTGCCCGGCGCCGTGTAGCCCGGGCGGTAGAAATTGAACACCGAGGGCGCGCGCAGCGGCGTCTGGCCCAGCGAGGTGGCCGGGTTGTCGGTATTGCC
This sequence comes from Rubrivivax sp., assembly GCA_020720385.1. Classification (GTDB taxonomy): domain Bacteria; phylum Pseudomonadota; class Gammaproteobacteria; order Burkholderiales; family Burkholderiaceae_C; genus Rubrivivax. Next base: position 3,991 of record DYOR01000080.1, on the reverse strand, counting down.
GACGCGCCAGTTGCCGGTGTCGCTGCTGTGCGGGAAGGCGCGCAGGTAGGCCGCCAGGCGCAGCACGGGCTCGCGCACCTTGCCCGAGGTGTCGCTCATGACGCGCGCCTCCGGGTGCATGAGCACCGCCTTGACCACGGCCCTCATGTCGCCGCGCACGCCCGCGCCGTTGTCGGCAAAGGCGCGCGCCACGGCGCCCACGTAGGCCGGGCTCGGGTTGCTGGTGACCAGGCGCTGGATGAGCTGGCGGCCGATGAAGGGGCCCACGTTGGGGTGGGCGGCGAGCGTGTCCAGCGCCACTTTCAGGCTGGCGTCGGGGTTGCTGCTGGCCTGGGCGGCGATGTTCGTGCCGAGGAAGGACTTGGCTTCGCTGCTGTGGTACTGCGGGTAGCCCAGCATGGGCTTGAAGCTTCGATCGGGGTCGCTCACGCCGCCGACGCTGCCGCTGGAGAAGCAGCCGTTGTCAGGCCAGTCCGGGCAGGCCCAGCTCCATCCGGTGAAGACCTTGGCCAGGCCGGCGATGTCGGCCGGGGTGTAGGTGTCCAGCGGCACGCCCGCCGCGGTGCGTGCACTGCCGTCCTCGTTGAGTTCGACCAGGCCGATGGAGAAGAGCTGCATCACCTCGCGCGCGTAGTTCTCGTCGGGGACACGCCCGGTGCGCGCGTCGGCCTTCTGGTTGCGCAGGCTGGTGAGGTACACCCCCATCATCGGGTGGCGCGACACCGTCTCCAGCAGCTCACGGTAGGTGCCCAGGCCCTGCGTGCCCAGCATGTCCAGCCAGGCCGCCACGGCACGCGGGTTCTGGCCCACGGTGCCGTCGGCCAGAGAGATGACGAAGATCTGCGACAAGGCATAGGCCGCGCGAGCGCGCAGCTGTTCCGGCCCGGTGACGGCCTGCTTCCAGAACGACTCGTAGACCTGGTCCGGGCCTGCAGCGCCGGTGGGCGTGGTCAGCTTGATGGCGGCGTCGGCCGCCTCCCAGTGGGCGCGGTGCGAGGCGGCGGGCAGGGCGAGCTGCTCGTCGATCCAGGCGGCGTAGCCCACGCTCATCACGCGGCCGATGTCGGCGTCGGTGGCGCCGAAGCTGGCCTGCGTGAGGAAGCGCATGGCCTGCGCGCGCGAGGACGGCATCTCCACCACCGGCACGGCCGGGGT
>DYOR01000080.1:0-2736 GCA_020720385.1 Rubrivivax sp. | reverse complement strand
GGCCCCGGAGTCGCCCCCGCCGCCGCCGCAGGCGGCGAGCGTGGCGCACACAAGCACGGCGGCCAGCGCGCGCTTCAGGGGTGGAGTGCCTGGCCGATGTCTTGGTGGTCGAAAGCGATTCACGAGCGGGTCTCCAGCGGGACGCGCGTCCCACCCCCCAAGGGCGAACGCCGGCGTCGAACGCCGCATTGTTCGGCGCCGCGGGTGTCGCGCGTTGCCAATTGCTGCACGCGCGCGGCGGCCCTTACTCTTGGTCGCGTCTTCGCTGGCGGGCCCGGCGCGGCGCGAGCCCGCGCGCCGTCAACCCAGGGCCGGCGCCAGCGCGCGCCGCGCGTCGGCCTCGGGCAGGCCGGTGCGCGCAGCCCAGTCGGCGAGCTGGTCCTCGCCGATGCGCCCGACGTTGAAGTACAGCGCATCGGGGTGTGCGAGGTAGAAACCGGCGACGCTGGCCGCCGGGGTCATGGCCAGGCTTTCGGTCAGCCCCATGCCGATCTCCTGCGCCTGCAGCACGCCGAACAGGTCGCGCTTGACGCCGTGGTCCGGGCAGGCCGGGTAGCCCGGCGCGGGGCGGATGCCGCGGTACTGCTCGGCGATCAACTGCCCGGGCGCGAGCGCTTCGTCGGGCGCATAGCCCCACAGCTCGGTGCGCACGCGCTGGTGCAGGCGTTCGGCGAAGGCCTCGGCCAGGCGGTCGGCCAGGGCCTTGAGCATGATGGCGCTGTAGTCGTCGTGGTCGTCGGTGAACTGCTTTTCCTTCTTCTCCACGCCCAGGCCCGCCGTGACGGCAAAGAGGCCGATGTAGTCGGCGGCCCCGCCCTTCGGGGCGATGAAGTCGGCCAGGCTGCGGTTGGGCCGCTTCATCCCTTCGACCACCGGGCGCTCGGTCTGCAGGCGCAGCGGGCTCCAGCGCAACGCCACCTCGCGGCGCGTCTCGTCGGTGTAGACCTCGATCGTGTCGTCGTCCACGGTGTTGGCCGGCAGCAGGGCGACCACGCCGCCCGCCTGCAGCCAGCGGCCGTCGATGAGGCGCTGCAGCAGGCGCTTGCCGTCGCTGAAGACGCGCTGCGCTTCGCTGCCCACGATGTCGTCGCGCAGGATCTCCGGGTAGCGCCCGGCGAGATCCCAGGTCTGGAAGAACGGGCCCCAGTCGATATACGCGGCGAGATCGCCGAGGTCGTAGTTCTTGAACACACGCCGACCGATGAAACGCGGCACGGGCGGTGTGTAGGCGGCCCAGTCGACACGCGCCTTGTTCGCACGCGCCTGCGCCAGCGTCACCAGCGGCGTGGCCTTCTTGCTCGCATGCAACTGGCGCACGCGCTCGTAGTCGGCGCGCAACTCGCCGATGTAGTTCGCGGCGCGCTCGTCGGAGATCAGGTCGGCGCACACGCCCACGCTGCGCGAGGCGTCGGGCACGTAGACCACCGGGCCGTCGTAGTGCGGCGCGATCTTCACCGCCGTGTGCACGCGGCTGCAGGTGGCCCCGCCGATGAGCAGCGGCGTGCCGCGGCCGCGGAAGTACGCGTCGCGCTGCATCTCGGCGGCGACGTGCTGCATCTCCTCCAGGCTCGGCGTGATGAGTCCGCTCAGGCCGATGATGTCGGCGCCTTCGAGCTTGGCCTTGGCCAGGATGTCCTGGCACGGGACCATCACGCCCATGTTCACGACCTCGAAGTTGTTGCACTGGAGGACGACGGTGACGATGTTCTTGCCGATGTCGTGCACGTCGCCCTTCACCGTGGCGATGACGATCTTGCCCTTGGGCTTGACGTCGCCGCCGGCCTCCATGGCCGCGTTCTTCTCGGCCTCGATGGTGGGCAGCAGGTGGGCCACGGCCTGCTTCATCACGCGCGCGCTCTTCACCACCTGGGGCAGGAACATCTTGCCCTGGCCGAAGAGGTCGCCGACGATGTTCATGCCGGCCATGAGCGGGCCTTCGATGACGTGCAGCGGCCGGCCACCCCTGGCTTCGATGGCACGCCAGGCCTCCTCGGTGTCCGCGACGATGAACTCGGTGATGCCGTGCACCAGCGCGTGGCTCAGGCGCTCGTCCACCGTGCCGGCGCGCCAGGCCAGGCGGGCGCTGTCGTCCTTGGCCAGGCCCTTGGCCGACTCGGCGATCTCGACCAGGCGCTCGCCGGCGCTGCGCTCGGGTTCGCCCGGTGCCAGGCGAGGGCGCCGGTTGAGGACGACGTCCTCGACGCGCTCGCGCAGCACCGGCTCGATGTCGTCGTACACGCCCACCATGCCGGCGTTGACGATGCCCATGTCCATGCCCGCCTGGATGGCGTGGTAGAGGAACACGGTGTGGATGGCCTCGCGCACCGCGTCGTTGCCACGGAAGCTGAAAGAGACATTGCTCACGCCGCCACTGACCTTGGCGCCCGGCAGGTGCGCCTTGATCCAGCGCGTGGCCTCGATGAAGTCCACGGCGTAGTTGTCGTGCTCCTCGATGCCGGTGGCGATGGCGAAGATGTTGGGGTCGAAGACGATGTCCTCGGCCGGGAAGCCGACCTCGCCCGTGAGGATGCGGTAGGCGCGCGCGCAGATATCGATCTTGCGCTGGTAGGTGTCGGCCTGGCCCTGCTCGTCGAAGGCCATCACCACCGCGGCGGCGCCGTAGCGCCGCACCAGCGTGGCCTGGCGCTTGAACTCGGCCTCGCCTTCCTTGAGCGAGATCGAGTTGACGATGCCCTTGCCCTGGATGCACTTCAGGCCGGCTTCGATGACGCTCCA
>DYOR01000079.1:10238-15152 GCA_020720385.1 Rubrivivax sp. | reverse complement strand
AAGGCGCCGTGGCCATGGTCAAGTCCGCCGTGGCTGCCGCCAACAATGCCTTCGAGTCCGTGCAGAAGGCTGCCAAGCAGGCCAGCGAAGTGGCGGAAGCCAACTTCCAGACCATGACCAACACCGCGGTCAAGGCCACCCAGACTGCCACCCGCGGCAAGAAGGCGGCCTGAGGGCCCACAGCCCGCTGGCGGAACTTTTCCGCCACCGCGGCACTCCACTGCAATGCCCCTGGTTCAGGCCGGGGGTCTCTCGTGTGGAAGGTTGTCTCATTTCGGCCCGGTCTCAGGATCGGGCCGCTTCTTTTTCCGCGGCCTGAAAGTCAACGCGTGAGTGCGGCGATGCGCGCCTTCATTTCGGGCAGCAGCTTGAGGGCGACTTCGCGCCCAGCCTGGATGGCCTTCATGCGCGCCGCGAAGTCGGCACTGGAGACCCCGGCGAGCAAGGGCCGCAGCACCACGTCGGCATCCTTGAGCTCGAACTGGTTGATGCTGCGGCCCATGATGGAGAAGGTCTGCAGCAGCATCTTCATCGCGTCCGAGGTGGCATTGCCCTCGGGCGGCGACGAGATGTCCACCGCGATCACCATCTCGGCGCCCATCTGGCGCGCAAAGCGCACCGGCACCGGCGAGACGAGGCCGCCGTCGACATATTCGCGGCTGCCGATGCGCACCGGCTGGAACACCGCGGGCACGGCGCTCGAGGCACGCACCGCGGCCCCGGTGTCGCCGCGCTGAAAGAGGATGGGGGCGCCGCTGTCCAGGTCGGTGGCGACGATGCCCAGCGGCAGCTTCATCTGCTCGATGCTGCGCCCGCCCGTCTGCTCGCGCGCGTAGCGCGCCAGCGCCTCGCCGCGGATCAGCCCGCGCATGGGGAACGACCAGTCGGTGAGCACGCCTTCGTCCATCGACTGCGCCAGGCTCGCCATCTCGTGCCCGCTGCGCCCCGAGGCGTACATCGCCGCCACCAGGCTGCCCGCCGAGGTGCCCACCACCAGGTCGGGGCGGATGCCGTTTTCATCCAGCACCTGGATGACGCCGATGTGCGCGAACCCGCGCGCCGCGCCTCCGCCCAGGGCCAGGCCGATGCGCGGCGGGCGCGGCGGCGGCTTGGGCTCCGGAGCCGGCAACTCGGGCGGCGGCAAGGCCACGGCGGGCGCGGCCGGCGGCGGCGTCTGGCAGGCGCCGAGCAAGGCGGCCAGGCCCAGCACCAGCGCTTGCCGCCGCGGGCTGGCGGCATGGCCGCGAGCAAGCGAGTGCAGTGTCATGGCCACGGATTCTATGGACCGGTCTGCGCCTGCCCGCGGCGAGTCGCCCGGACCGGGCAGGCGGCACCGTAAAATCGCCTCTGGTGCGGGTCGCGGCATGCCCCCGCTGGCGCGTCCATTCCCAACAGAGCCTGTCCATGACCCACGTCGTTCTCGAATCCTGCATCCGCTGCAAGTACACGGACTGCGTCGATGTCTGCCCCGTCGATTGCTTCCGCGAGGGCCCCAACATGCTCGTCATCGACCCCGACGAATGCATCGACTGCGCCGTGTGCATCCCGGAGTGCCCGGTCAACGCCATCCTGCCCGAGGAGGACGTGCCCGCCGAGCAGCTCGCGCTCATCAAGCTCAACGCCGAGCTGGCGCGCAAGTGGCCCAGCATCACCAAGCGCAAGGCGCCGCCGCCCGACGCCGACGCGTGGAAGGACGTCAAGGCCAAGCTCGACAAGCTCGTGCGCTGACGCGGCCTTGATCGCGCTCGAGACAGCCCGCGATCGGCGGGCTGTCTTGCTTAGCGCGGCGAATTGCGCGTCATGAACGCGTCATAATTCATCTGGGCCCGCGTTCCGGCGCGGGCCTCTTCGCTAGGGGTGTTGGCCGCTCGCACAGGGCCGACTGAGAAAGTCCCTTTGAACCTGACTGAGGTAATCCTCGCGCAGGGAAGCCGTCTCCAGCGTCGCACCCACCCGGGTGCGCACTTCATGAGTCCGCCGCCCTGCCATCACCTGCAAGGAACAGGATGGCAACCGCTTCGTTTCACCACCCCGCACCCGCCCGCCCGCGGCACGCGGCCCGGCGCAACCCCATCGCACTGGCCGTTGCGGCTGTCGCCTGCCTGCCCATGGCGGCGCTGGCGCAGTCCACCGTCACCATCACCGGGCGCACCCTCGGCGGCGTCGGCATCACCGGTTTTGGCGACATCCCGCTGGCGAACGCGCCGCTGCAGGCCAGCGTTTTTGCCAGCCCGCAGCTCGCCGACCGCGGCATCGAGTCCATCGCCGGCCTGACCCGCCTGGACGCGAGCCTGGGCGACGCCTACAACGCCGAGGGCTACTGGAGCATGATCTCTGCGCGCGGCTACACGCTCGACAACCGCTTCAACTACCGCCGCGACGGCCTGCCCATCAACGCCGAGACGGCCATCGCGCTGGAGAACAAGGAGCGCGTCGAACTGCTCAAGGGCACGAGCGGCATCCAGGCCGGCACCAGTGCGCCCGGCGGACTCGTCAACCTGGTGACCAAGCGCGCCACCGGCTCGCTCCGATTCGCCCGCGTGGGGGCGCGCCAGGGCGGCAACCTGCTCGGTGCGCTGGACCTGGGCGAGGCGTTCGGCCCCGAAGGCCAGCTGCGCCTGCGCCTGAACGCCGCCTACGAGCAACTGCGTCCCCAGGCGCGCCAGAGCGAAGGGCAGCGCTCGCTGCTGGCGCTGGCCATGGACTGGCAGCCCGGCGCGGACACGTTGCTGCAGGCGGAGATCGAGTCCAGCCACCAGCGCCAACCCAGCGTGGCCGCCTTCAGCATGCTCGGCAGCAGCGTGCCCGCGGCGCGCGGCATCGACCCGCGCATCAACCTCAACGACCCACCCTGGCGCCAGCCGGTGGTGATGGACGGCGACACCGCTTCCCTGCGCTTGCAGCAGCGCCTGGCCGAGGGGTGGCGCGTCACGGCGCAGCTGATGCAGCAACGCCTGCGCACGGACGACCGCATGGCCTTCCCCTACGGCGTCTACGACGCGAGCTCCTACGAGTGCGCGCAGTGGTGCGACCGCTACGCACCCGACGGCAGCTTCACCTACTGGGAGTACGTGAGCAACGGCGAACGTCGCACCACCAGCGCCGGCTCGCTGGCCGTGGCGGGCGAATTCCGCACCGGCAGCGCGCGGCACGTGCTCGAAGGCGGCGTGCTCGGCTCGCACTACCGCGGTCGCTTCCAGGACCAGGTCTTCGACATCGCCGGCACGGGCCGCATCGACGGCAGCCTGGCCACGTCGCCCTCGGCGGGCTACACCTCGCCGAGCACGAACCGCGACGAGAACAACACCGAGCTTTTCGTGCGCGACGCCGTTGCGCTGGCGCCGCAGTGGCAGCTGTGGCTGGGCCTGCGCCACACCCGCCTGGAGCGGCGCAGCCAACTCACCAGCGACCCCGGCGACGGCCTCGAGGCCACCGCCTACACGCAGAGCTTCACCCTGCCCTGGTTCGCGCTCTCGCGCGAGCTGGGCGCCGGCACCGTGGCCTATCTCAGCTGGGGCCAGGGGCTGGAGTCCGAGGTCGTGCCCAACCGCGCGCGCTACACCAATGCCGGCCAGGCGCTGCCGGCGTTGAAGAGCCGCCAGCTCGAGGCCGGGCTCAAGCACGAAGGCGAGAACTTCGACGGCGCCGTCGCGATCTTCGACATCGACCGGCCACAGTCGGCCGACTTCGGCACCTGCTCGGGCGATGCCAGCTGCACGCGCGCCCTCGATGGCAGCGACCGGCACCGCGGCGTCGAAGCCTCGGCCACCTGGCGCCAAGCGCAGTGGACCTGGCAGGCCAGTGCCATGCGCCTCGATGCGCAGCGCCGCGGCTCGACCGTCGCCGCCATCAACGGCACGCGCCCGGTCAACGTGCCGCAAGCGACGCTCAGGCTGGGTGCCGAATACCACGTGCCCGCCCTGCCCGGCCTCGCCCTGTCGGCGAACCTCATCGCCGAAGGCGACCGCGTGGTGCTGCCCTACGACCAGAGCGTGCGCATTCCCGGCTGGTCGCGCCTGGATCTGGGCGCGCGCTGGCGGCAGACGCCCGACAGCACCACGCTCACCTGGCGCGTCGGCCTGGACAACGCCACCGACCGCCGCGCCTGGAAGGAATCCCCGTACCAGTTCGGCCACGTGTACTTGTACCCGCTCGCCCCGCGCACCTGGCGCGTTTCAGTGCAGGCGTCGCTCTGAGCCGCTGAACCTCGGGATATAATCACAAGCTGTATTCCCCGATAGCTCAGTTGGTAGAGCGCCGGACTGTTAATCCGTAGGTCCCTGGTTCGAGCCCAGGTCGGGGAGCCATATAAAACAACAGGTTAGCGACGCAAGTCGCTAACCTGTTTGTCTATGGTGTGACGGATTTGTGCCGTGAAATTCGGCGGGGGCTGGTTCTGCGCAGCGCCGCTGGGGCCTTCGGATCGTGCGGCGCCGGATGCGCCCGCCGCCGAGCAGCGTCAGCGCCACAGTGCTGCGCGCCCGTGGTACCGGCTGAGTGAAGAACAAGGGCAGCATCGCCTTCGATCGGCCATCCGTCGATGGGTCAAGGTCGTGCGAGGGAGTGGCCACCAACTGCCGGAGGATTGAGTTCCAGGCCGGTTGCAGCATGCGCGCGCTGCCCGGGCGCTGCATGCTGCCGGTGACAACCGCGAGGCCCCGCAGCTCAGCTCTTCAACCACGGCGCCAGCGCCTTCACCAGCTGTTGCAACAGCGCCGGATCCGGCATCGGAATCCGCAGGCTGGGTTGGCCCGACTCGGGATCGCGTTCGATGCGAACGAGTGGTGTCGCTCCCGGCCGACGCTGGGCGGCCAAACCCTGCAGCATGGCAGCGCCGGCCTGAAGCAGATCGGCCCAGGGGTCCGCCGAAGTGCCGCCGTCGGGCAGGGCGCCGTCGTCGCTGCCGCCAGCATC
>DYOR01000079.1:0-10138 GCA_020720385.1 Rubrivivax sp. | reverse complement strand
TCCACGCTCTTCATGAAGCTGGACAGCCGCGTCCCTTGCAGGAAAACCTCGCTCGCCCCGCCGTCCAGCACCCCGGCGAACAAGCTCTTCTTGAAGGCCAGCACGCCCAGCATGCCCTCTTCGATGCTGCCCTGGCCGATCAGGTTGACGACCTGCACGCCGCGCGACTGCCCCATGCGGTGCACGCGGCCGATGCGCTGCTCCAGCACCGCCGGGTTCCACGGCAGGTCCATGTTGACCACCAGCGCCGCAGCGTGCTGCAGGTTCAGCCCGACACCGCCGGCGTCGGTGCTCAGGAAGATGCGGCAATCGGCATCGTTGTGGAAACGCTCGACCAGCGCGCCACGCTGCTCGCCAGGCACGCCGCCGTGGAACAGCACATGGCCCCAGGGCCGGCTGCTCAGCCGGCGGCGGATCACCTCGTGGGTGCCCAGCCACTGACTGAAGACCACCACCTTGGCCGCCGGGTCGTCAAGCCACTCGTCCAGCAAGGTCAGCAGTTCGTCGGCCTTGTTCCCGTGGTCGGTTTCGTGGTCGAGCAGGAAGGTGCTGTTGCAGGCCATGCGCATGTTCTGGAGCGCGCACTGCAGCCGGCGCTGGTCGACGTCGGACAGGTAGCCGGTCTTGCGCCAGCGCGCCACGATGCGCGTGACGATGGCGCCGTTTTCGTCGTGGTGCACACGCTGCTGCGGCGTCAGGGGCACGAAGAGGCGGCTGTCCACACGCTCGGGCAGTTGCGTCAGCACCTCGGCCTTGCGCCGGCGCAGCATCACCGGCGCCAGGGTCTGCTGGATCTGATCCAGCGCGCGGTAGCCGATGACGCGGCCGGCGTCGTCGCGCAGCTGGTGTTCATCCAGCATCCGCCAGGTGGGGCCCAGCCGGTGCTGGTCGACGAACTGCACGATGGAGATCAGCTCTTCGAGACGGTTCTCCAGCGGCGTGCCCGTCAGCACCAGCGCATACGGGCTGGCGATGCGCTTGAGCGCACGCGCCGCCACCGTGTTCCAGTTCTTGATGCGCTGCGCCTCGTCGGCGATGACGAGTTCCGGCGCCCAGGCGTCGATGAGGTCGGCGTCGCGCGCCAGCATTTCGTAGTTGACGATGCGGCAGAAGGTGTCTTCGGCGTACTGCACCTGGCGCTGTGGGCGCAGGCCATGGATGACCTGCGCCGGCCGGTCGGTGAAGCGCGAGAGCTCGGCTTTCCACTGGTGCTTCAGCGAGGTGGGGCACACCACCAGCACGCGCTGCACGCCGAAGTGGCGCGCCATCAACTCGGCCGCGGCGATGGCCTGCACCGTCTTGCCCAGGCCCATCTCATCGCCCAGCAGGGCGCGGCCGGCACGCGCGGCGAACAGCGCGCCTTCGGCCTGGTAGGGGTACAGGCGGGCCTTCAGCAGCTTGTGCAGCGCCTTGTCATGAATGCCTTTGGGGTAGGCCTGCGCCAGGGCCTTTTGGCGTTGTTCGGCGTCGCGCACCTGGGCAATGAAGGCCCAGACATCGTCGCCCACCCGCAATTCGTGGCCGGCTGCCTGCGCCGCCTGGGCCAGCACGCCGACGTCGTCCAGGCGGTTCCACGGCAGCGCCCAGCCGGCCGCCGGATCGAAGCTCAACCTTGCCTGCTTCAGCATCTTCGGCGGGCAAGCGGTGCCGGTGTGCAGACGCAGCTGACGGGCGCCCAAGTAGTCCAGTCGGATCTCGCTGTGCGCTGGCGCATGGCCACGCGCCAGCGCCGCCTTGCCGCCGCGGCGCGCCTGCAGCCGCGCCAGCGTGAATTCGATGTGCTTGCAGGTACCCAGGTGGTTGGTGGCGTAGTCCCAGCAGGTGCACTGGTTGTTCCCGGGCGCCAGACCGCGGATGGTGACGAGGTAATGCGTGCCGCTGTCGGGGTTGTCGACGCGGAACGTGGAGAGCACCGGCTGAGGGCCAAGGTTGCGCAAGGTAAAGGGCTGTTCGCGCCCGAACTGGCGGCGCAAGGCGGCCTGCCAGTCGGCCACCGGAAGGGTTTGCGGCCGCCGTGTGCGCGACAGTCGGGGCTCGCCGGGCGGCTTGGGCAGCGTTGCGGACTTGGTTTTGCGCAGAGGGGCGGTGGGCATGGCGGGGCGGACATGGCGGTGGGTACGGCATTGTTGCCGCAGAGCCGCTGCTAAACGGCCACCGCCGTCACCGCCGCAATCACGGTCCGTTCGACACAGCCGAAGGCGATGCGCTCCTGCTCCAGCCGCAGCGGCTCGTCACGCAGCCTGCGCCAGCGCAGGTCGTCATAGAGCCGCCGTTCGGCCTCGTTCAGGCGTGGCAGGTCACGCTGTGTTGGTTGCGGCTCGGAAGTCCACTGCGCCTGGTGCGCGAGCAAGGTGTCGTGGTCCATCAAGAACGACCGCGCTTGCGGGAAGTGCGCGCGCAATTGGTCGAGGATGGCGAAGCCGTGGGTGTCGATGTCGCCCCAGTAGCGCAGATCGCACTGCCGCAGCCAGGCGGCCTGCGTCAGGGCATCGAAGCCATAGCCCGCGCCGAACACCACCAGGCTGCCGGCGGCCGGCGGAAATGCCAGGAAGTTGATCTCGTTCTCGGTGATGAACACACGCCGTACGTCTGGCGCCAACCCGGCAAAGGCCTCGTGCGAAATGGTGTAGTCGGCATCGGCGCCAGGCACCCAGGCCCTATGCTCAGGGTCCAGGAAGCGCAGGCGCACGCGCAGCGGCTTGTAGCGAAAGCCGTAGCGGCGCGCAAACTGCGCCACGCCGCCAACCGTGGCGTCCACGGCATCGGCTGGCAGCACCTGGTCCAGCAGCTCGGCCAGCACGCTGCGCTGCGCTTCGACGAACTTGCTGTGGATGCCGGGCAGGTCCACCTGGCGCAGGTAGATGCCCGGGCGCGGATGGGCCTGCAGCCACGCCACGACGTCCAGCAGCTGGGGCCAGATGTCGCCCAGCGCCAGCGCACGCAGCGGCTCGGCCTGCAGCCACGGCAACAAGGCCGGCTGCTGCTGCCGGGTGGTGGCCAGCAGGGCCTGGAACGCCCTTGCCTCGCGCAGCTTTCCCAGCAGACGCAGCGCGTCGTCCAGCGTGTCGATCCAGGCCTCGGCCGGCAGGCTGTTTGTGCCGATGACGCGGTGGCGCACCTCGCGCATCACCAGGCGGCAGCCGGCACCCAGGCCCTGCTGCAGCCCGGTGGCCCAGGCGCGCACCTCGTCAAAGCGTTCGGACAGTTCGCTCGACGTCGGCCCGCGCAGGTTTAAGCGCAGGGGGAAGAGACCACCCGGGCCGGCCAGCTCGCCCAGCAAATCGCCCTTGTCCCAACGCCGCTGCATTTGGGCGCGCAGGTCGGCGCTTGTGGTCCAGGCCGTTGTCATGTCATTGCATCGCGCTCGGCGCGGTAGTCCTCGATCGCCAGGTTGCGCAGCTTGGAAGAACTGCCGTCCTCGTTGTGCACGAAGCCGACGCTGGCCACGAAGGGTTCGATGATGTGGATCTTCTGCAGCGGCGTGACGATCAGCAGTTGCAAATTGAGCTGCTTGAACAGGCGCAGGCCGTACTCGGCCGATTCGTCCGAGCCGCGGCCGAAGGCCTCGTCGATGACCACGAAGCGGAACGAGCGCGAACGCGCCGCACCCCACTCCAGGCCGAACTGGTAGGCCAGGCTGGCGGCGAGGATGGTGTAGGCCAGCTTCTCCTTCTGCCCGCCCGACTTGCCGCCGGAATCGGCGTAGTGCTCGTGCTCGCTGCCGTCCTCGCGCCAGCGCTCGCTGGCGGCGAACACGAACCACTGTCGCACATCGGTGACTTTGGCCGCCCAGCGGCGGTCGGCCTCGGCCGAGCCTTCGCGGCCGCGAAAGCGCTCGATGATGTGCTTGACCTGCAGGAACTTGGCTTCGGAGTACTGCGCGTCGTCGGAACCGGTCAAGGTGCCTTCGGTGCAGGCGCGCAGTTCGGTCTGGAAGTCGCGCACGTCGGCGTCGGTGGCGGCCTGCGCTTCCAGCGCGATGAAGCGGCCGGGGTTGTAGTCGATCTGCGTCAGCGACTCGTTGATGCGCGCCACCCTCTCCTTGATGGTCTCGCGCTCGCGGTGCAGTTGCGACTGGAAGTGCGCCACCTCGCGGATGGTGTTCTCGTTGAGCAGTTCCTTGAAACGCGCCACGAAGCGCGGCAAGTCGTCGACCTGCAACTGGGCCAGCATGGCGCGGTACTCGGGCCCGGCGGCCACGCTGGCGTCGACGTCCTGCGTGTCGAGCTTGAAGGCTTCCTTGTACTCCGTCATCGCGCGCACGATCTTCTCGGTCAGGCGCGCCAGTTTCTTGTCGTCGGCGTCGATGCGTTCCTGCAGCCAACGGCGCATGTCCTGCTCGCGGCCTTCGCAGGCTTCGACGCTGAGGGTGTGCTCGCCCAGGGCCTCGGCGCGCCAGCCTTCGATCGGCGCAAAGTGTTGGGCATGGGCCGCGAAGTCCGGCGCGTCCAGCCGCTGCTGGGTGGCCGCGCGCAGGGCCAGCGCCTGTTCCTGCTTCAACAAAGTGCGCGCCTGCTCGGTTTCTCGCGCCTTCAGCCGGGTGGCTGTTTCGGTGAGCACCGCTTCCACGGTGCCCAGCTGCTCGGCCAGCGCTTTCAGCACGTCGGACGCCGCTTCCAGCCGCTGCTTCTCGCCGTGCAGTGCGGCCAGTTCGGTGGCGCTTGCGCGCCAGTCGAGTTCGGCCCAGTCGCGGTATTCCTCCAGCTTGTCCAGCGCCTGCAGTCGCTCGCGCGTCTGCTGCTGTTCCTTCTGCAGCGCGGCAATGCGCTGGCCCGCTTCAGCCAGGCGCGCCTGAAGCGCCTTGGCCTTGGACTCCAGTGCGGCGATCTTGGCCTGGTTCGTCCAGCCCAGCACGAAGCGGCTGCGGTCGTCGATTCGGTGGCGGTCGTCCTTCTCGTGGCGTTCACCTGTGCCCTTGATCTGGCCGGCGCGCGTGATGGCACGTGCCTCGCGGCGGAACTGATCTTGACTGGTGCAACAGGCGAGGTCGAAGCGGTGCGCCAGCTCGCGTTCCAGCCAGGGGTAGAAAGGTGAATCAGGCTTGATGGCGAGCTTGCGCGCCATCGAGTCGGGATGCAGCGAAGGCAGCTCACCGCGCAGATCCCTCTTGCCGGGGCGGACGCGGAAGTAGACCAGGCGGCCCTTGAGTTGCGTGCGATCCACCCACTCGCTGACGGCGGCGTAGTGCGCGTCGGGCACCAGCAAGGACAGCCCGAAGCTGCGCAGCAGCCGCTCGGCCGCGCCTTCCCAGTCGCGTTCGTCGTCGCGCACCTGGATCAGTTCACCGGCATAAGGCATGGCCGCTTCGTCCAGCGCCAGGGCCTGACACAAGGCGGCGCGCAGCGTCACTTGCTGGGCGTCGATGTTGCTGCGGCGCGCTTTCAGGCTGGCCAGTTCCCTGGTCAGCTCGCCATGCTCCTGACGCCCTTGCGCAAAGGCCACGCCCAGTTCGTTCAACTGGTTCTGCAGTTCGGCCTCGCGCTGGGCAGCAGCCTCACGCAAGGGCGCACACAAGGCACGCTGGGCCAGGAAGTCCTCGGCCTGGTGCACGGCCAGCAGGCCCAGGACCTGGCGCAGTTGGTCGTAGCGCGCGGCCTTGTCGGCACGGCGCTGCTTCTCCGCTTCCTTGCGCGTGATGTCCAGCGCCAGGCGTTCGAGGCGCTCGCCACCGCTGTCGGCGATGGCGCGGCGCAATTCGCGCTCCTGCGCCTGCTGCTCGCGCTGCTGCGCGGCCAGCCGCTCGATGTGGTTGTCGTGCCGCGCCAGCTCTTCAGCCAGATGCTGAAGGCGCTGATCCAGCAGCTCAGCCTTGTGCACAGCGAAGAACGTCTGCAGTGCGTCGCGGGCGGCGCGCTGCCCTTCGATGGCCGCGGCCAACTCGGCATGGCGCTCGCCGTCGGCCACCAGCGGCTGCAGCAGCGCCACCTGCCGCTGCGCCTTCAGCACCGCTTCGTGTGCGCGGTTCAGGTCGTCGAAGTGCGCGATCAGCGCTGCCAGTCGTGGCGCCACGTCGAAGGGCTCGAGCATATGGCTGCGCACGAAGTCGGTCAGGTTGCCCACCGACTTCATCGACACCGTCTGATGGAACAGCTCCAGCGCCTGCTCGTTGTGGATGCCGAAATGGCGCCGGAACAGCGCGCCATAGGGCGGGAAGCTGTCCTCCACCACCACGCCTGCGGCGCGCAGGCGCTTGCGCAGCTTGACGATGTCGGTGCCGAAGTCGGCGAAGTCGCCGGCGATGCTCAAGGCCTTCTCGGCCAGAGCGTAGAGGCGCAGCGGCTGGCCGGCGGGGTCTTTCAGCCAGAACACCTGCGCCAGCGTCACCGTCTGGTCGTAGCCGGCGTTGTGGAACACGGCCAGGATCACCGAGTAGCTGTTCGGCCCGCGCAAGGCCACGGGCCGGCCGGCGCCGCCAAGATCGCTGCGCGCCGCCTTGTAGTGGCCCAGCACGTAGCTGCGCAGCGTGCGTTCGCGTGCATCGGCGCCGGCCGCCTTGTTGTAGGCCACGCGGTGGGCGGGCACCAGCAGCGTGGTCACGGCGTCCACCAGGGTCGACTTGCCCGAGCCGATGTCTCCCGTCAGCAAGGCGTTGCGGCCGTCGGCGCGCAGCGTCCAGACCCGGCCGTCGAAGGTGCCCCAGTTGAAGACTTCGAGTCGCTGCAGGCGAAAGCCCGACAGGCTCTCGTCGGCCGTGAAGTCCAGTGGCAGGGACTCACTCTTCATCGGATGCCTCCGCCCTGCCCTGCAGCCTGACCTCCGCCTTGCCCTCCAATTGCGCCCGGTACGCCGCCAGCCGCACCTCGAACTCGCCCAGCCACTGCGCGTCGACAAAGGCCTTGAGGATGCGTTGCACCTCGAATACGCCGTCTTGCCCGCGCAGCCGGCGCACGAAGCCGAGCTCGATGACCTTGTTCAACTGCGTGTCCACCTGGTCGATCAGCCGCGCTTCGTTGCTGCCTTCGGGCATGAACACGCGCAACAACTCGGCCACCTGATCGCGCGACAAGATCAAGCGCGTGTCGCCGCCAGCGGCGTCGAACTCGGCCAGCTTCTTGCGCAGCAGCGCCAGCAGCAGGCTCACCGGGAAGGACAGCGGCCGGCGTGCCACCAGACGCGGCAGCCTGGCCGCGGGGTCGTCGTCGGGCACCGAGCGCGAACGCAGGAAGGCGTAGCCCTCTGCCTCGTCACACATCAGTTCCAGCCCCAGCACCGCCACATGGTCGCGCACGCGGCCTTGCAGCTGCAGCATTGCGCTCCAGTGCGCGGCATCGTCGGCGCGGTAGGTCACGCCCTTGAGCAAGGGGATGAGCACCGCCGAGAGCTCGGCCACGGGCTTGTTTGATGCTTGCAGTTCGTCGGCCATCGTCGTCACTTCGTGAAGATCACGCGTGGCAGGCTCGCGCATTTATGCTGTCCGCTACGTGCCAACCAGGTCACCTGCTCTTGCACGCTGTCGTCGATCACCGCCTTGCCGGGCTCGGCCGCCAGGCTCAGGTAGGCCACCAGCTCGGCCAGGCCCTGCTGCAGCGGCCGGCTGGCCAGCAGCTCAGTCAGCGTGACCTGCGTGCGTTGCTGCAGGCTGCGCCGCACGTGCTGCGCCAGCGCCGGCTTGTCGACGATGAACTGCGAAAACAAGGCGGCGGCGTCCAGGTCTTCGTCGCCGGCGGCTATGCGCGCGCTGGCGATGGCCAGCTTGACCGCCGGGGCATGCAGCGGGCGCTCCATCGGCAAGTCGATGCTCGGCGAGGTGTCGGCGATGACCATGAAGTCGCCCGCCGGCTCCTTCGCGCGCACCGCCAGTGCGCCGGCCTCGATGCCGCGCAGGATGTCCATGATGCGGCGGTTCTCCAGGAAGGCCTGGTCGTCGAGGAAACGCCGCAGCTGCTGCGACAGCAGCGCCACCGTGCGCTGCGTCTGCTCGCCGGCTTCCAGCCAGTCGTAGTGCACACGTCGCAGTCTCGGGTCGGGCGCCAGGCCGGCCACGGGTTCGAGCTGCAGCACGCGGTCGAGCAGCGCACTCAACTCGTCCTGCCGGTCGCGCGACATCAGGAAGTCCCAGAAGGCGCGGAAGCTGCGGCCCTGGTCGGATTCGTCGATGAGGTCGCGCTCGCCCAGGATGTCCTGCAGCAGCGCGCCCTTGCTGCCGTCCCACAGCGCGATGCGCTCGCGCACGCGTCGGTCCAGACTGCGGAAGTTGTGTTCCACCTCGCGGAAGTCAGCCAGCAGCTCGCGCGCCAGCGTGGCGAATTGCGTGAAGCGCTCCTTCAGTGCGGTGTCGCCCAGCAACGGCACGTCGCCGGCGCGCACGCGCTCGATCTCGGCGTCGATGACATCGCGCCGGCGCTGCAGTTCCTGTACGCGCACTTCGGGATCGGTCTCGCTGCCTTCGCTCATCTGGCGCAGCAACTCGAACAGCGTCAGCAAGCGCGACTCGGTGCCGACGAAGCTGCGTTCGCTCAAGCCTCCCAGCCAAGCCAGTGCCTTCTCGGTGGCGGGTGTGAGGTCGAAGTGTGGCTCGTCCGAGCCCGGCGGGTAGAACTTGCGCAGCCAGGCCTTGTCGTTCGCCGCCCAGTCGTTCAGGTACTCGAGTGCCGGCTTCGGGTAGCTGGCGGGCCCGCGTTGTTCACGCACGGCGTAGAGCGTGTCGTCCAGCGCCGAGGCCAACTCGGCCTGGTGGATCACACGCCGATTGGGCAGCACGAATACGCGGTGCAGGAAGCTCGCCACCAGGGCGGCCGAATCGGCCTGAAGCAGACGCCATGCCGGGTGTTGCCGGCGCAGGGCCTCCAGGGTGTCGAAGTCGATGGACATGGGCCTTCAGTCAGGCAACACGGCTGGTGAAAGTGTCGAGCAGCGCTCGTGCACTGGGTGGCGGAACCTGCGGCGCATGAACGGATGACTTGGATGTGGCTGTGGGGAATTGACCGCGATTGTCGGCGACCAGCGCCGAGCATCTCGGCGACACCAGCCTGCATGTCACGTCGATCAATGCACGGACCAATGCATAGTGACATGCGGGCGGTTGGACGTCTGACGGAGCCTGGACGCCGCGGCAGGCAGCTGGCTTGCGCATGGCAGGACTGCCGCCAACCAAGGCACTGCGACCTGGCTTCCCGAGCGGATGGAGTGCAGTCGCTGCTCGCCATCGAATACAATTCTCCCAAAATGGGAGCAACAGACCGGCATGCGGATCATCGCCAAGAGCACGCTGAAACGGTTCTGGCAGCAGCCCGGATGTGCCGATGAGCGCGGGCCGCTGGAGAGCTGGCATGAAGAAGCGCTCAAGGCCATCTGGAAGTCACCCCAGGATGTGAAGGGCCAGTACGCCAGCGCCAGCATCTGCGGCAACAACCGAGTGGTGTTCAACGTCGGCGGCAACAAGTACCGCTTGGTTGTCGAAATGCAGTACCGCGCCGGCATCGTCTGGGTGAAGTTCATAGGCACCCATGAGCAGTACGACAGGATCAACGTGGAGAGCGTCAATGACCATTAAGCCCATTCGCACCGATGCAGACCTGCGCGCCGCGTTCCATCGACTCGAGGGCATATTTCAAGCTGACGAGGGGACACCCGAAGCCGACGAGGCAGACGTGCTCGTGACCTTGATCGAAGCCTACGAGAACCAGCACTACGCCTTCGGCCCGGCGGATCCGGTCGAGGCCATCAAGTTCAGGATGGAACAGCAGGGGCTGACGGCACGCGATCTGGAGGCCTACATAGGGCCGAGTGGGCGCGTCTCGGAGGTACTCAATCGCAAGCGGCCATTGAGCCTTCGAATGGTGAAGCAACTCCACGAGGGCTTGCGCATCCCGTACGAGAGCCTGCTCGCAGGGACGTGACGCTGAAGGCGTTGACCGTCGAAGAGCGGGCCTCGCGACTGTGACGAAAACGTGCCGTGAATCCTGAAAGGCAATGTCCCACTGGTAGTTGAACCGGCGGCGGTGCGGTACACGTTACGCGGCCAGTTTCGACGCGTCAACGTGAGCTTGCTGTTCGGTCCGACCCAATGCAGCTTTCAGGATCCACAAGTCCTTGATGCCCTGGATCGTCGCTGGCCCAACTTGCCGCCCTGGTGGAGCCCGAGATTCCGGGCTGAGAACCGAGTTCGGCCAAGCGGGATTTCGAAGCGCGTTCCTAG
>DYOR01000005.1:51894-54456 GCA_020720385.1 Rubrivivax sp. | reverse complement strand
TTCGAGCGCTTCCTCAACCCCGAGCGCGTGTCGATGCCCGACTTCGACATCGACTTCTGCCAGGCCAACCGCGACCGCGTCATCGAGTACGTGAAGGACAAGTACGGGCGCGACGCGGTGAGCCAGATCGCCACCTTCGGCACGCTGGCGGCGAAGGCCGCGCTGCGCGACGTGGGCCGCGTGCTCGGCATGGGTTACGGCCACGTCGACAGCGTGGCCAAGCTGGTGCCCGGCGCGCCGGGCAAGACCTACACCCTCGCCCGGGTCCCCGCGCAGCCCGACCCGGGCGTGATCTACGTGCGCCAGGAGGTGCCCGAGCTCGAACAGCGCGAGCAGGCCGAGGAAGAGGTGGCCGAATTGCTCGCCCTGGCCACGCGCGTGGAAGGCCTGGTGCGCAACATCGGCATGCATGCCGGGGGCGTGCTCATCGCGCCCGGACGCATCACCGATTTCTGCCCGCTCTACCAGCAACCCGGCAGCGACAGCGCGGTGAGCCAGTTCGACAAGGACGACGTCGAGGCCATCGGCCTGGTGAAGTTCGACTTCCTCGGCCTGGCCACGCTCACCATCCTGGAGCTGGCCAAGGACTTCGTGCGCGCGCGCCGCCCCGGCATGGAGGGCTTCGCCTACGAGGGCCTGCCGCTGGACGACCCACGCGTCTACAAGCTCTTCGCCGAGGCGCGCACCGAGGCCGTGTTCCAGTTCGAAAGCCGCGGCATGCAGGGCATGCTGCGCGAGGCGCGGCCCTCGCGGCTGGAGGACCTCATCGCCCTGAACGCCATGTACCGCCCCGGGCCGATGGAGAACATCCCGAGCTTTTGCGCGCGCAAGAACGGCAAGGACGCGATCGTCTACCCGCACCCGCTGCTGCAGCCGGTGCTCGAGGAAACCTACGGCATCTTCGTCTACCAGGAGCAGGTGATGCAGGCCGCCCAGGTGCTGGGGGGCTACAGCCTGGGCGGGGCCGACCTGCTGCGCCGCGCGATGGGCAAGAAGAAGGCCGAGGAGATGGCCAAGCAGCGGGTCACCTTCCGCGAGGGCGCGGCAAGGCAGGGCATCGCTGCCGCGAAGGCCGACGAAGTCTTCGACCTGATGGAGAAGTTCGCCGGCTATGGCTTCAACAAGAGCCACGCCGCCGCCTACGCGCTGCTCGCCTACCACACGGCCTGGCTCAAGGTGTACTGCACGGCGGAGTTCTTCGCCGCGAACATGACGGTGGAGGCCGACAACACCGACAAGCTCAGGGTGCTGCTGGCCGACGCCAGGCTCTTCGGTGTGAGCTTCGAGGCGCCGGACATCAACCGCGGCGTGCACCGCTTCGAGCCGATCGACGACCACACCGTGCGCTACGGGCTGGGGGCTGTGAAGGGAACGGGCCAGGGCGCCATCGAGGCCATCGTGGCGGCGCGCGAGGGGCGCGACGGCGCCGGCGGCGGGCCGTTCCGCAGCCTGTTCGATTTCTGCGCCCGCGTCGACCGCCGCGCGGTGAACAAGCGCGCCGTCGAGGCGCTGGTCAAGGCCGGCGCCTTCGACAGGCTGCACCCCGACCGCGCCAGCCTGCTGGCCAGCGTCGGGCTGGCCTTCGACTGGGCCGAGACGCAGGAGGCCAACGCGCTGCAGGGCGGGCTCTTCGACTTCGGCGAGGCGCTCGACAGTCACGGCAGCAGCACGCAGGAGCCGGCGCTGGTGCATGTCGCGCCCTGGGACGTGCGCGAGCGCCTGGTGCAAGAGAAGGGCGCCCTGGGATTCTTCCTCTCGGGGCACCTCTTCGACGCCTGGAAGGACGAGGTGCGCCGCTTCGCCCGCCGCGCGCTCGTCGACCTCGTCGACAGCCGCGAGCCGCAGCTGCTGGCCGGGCTCGTGGTCGACCCGCGCGTCGTCAACGGCCAGCGCGGGCGCATGCTGCTCTTCCAGCTCGACGATGGCAGTGAAACCATCGAGGCGCGTGCCGACGAAGAGGTCTTCGGCGCGCAGCGCGAGTCGATGCAGGAAGACCAGCTCGTCATCGTCCAGGGTCGGCTGCAGCCCGACCGCTTCGGCGGCGGCCTGCGCCTGAGCGTGACCCAGGTCTGGGACCTGGCCGCGGCGCGGGCGCGCTTCGGGCGCTACCTCGCCGTGGAGGTGCCATCGGGCATGCCGCCGGTGGCCGACGTGCTGCGCCTGTGGCCGGCGCGCCGCGTCGACGGCGAGCAAGGCCAACGGGTGCAGGGCCTGGGCGTGCGCCTGCGGCTGCGCCGCGACGACGCCTGCGCGGAGATCGACCTGGGCGAACAGGCCCGCTTCTGGCCCTGCGACGAGGCCCTGGGGCGCTGGCGCGGCATCGCCCAGGGCGGCGCGGCGGCGATTGTGTACGAATGAAAAGTGGCGCCCGCGCCGGCCATCGCCGGACGGGCCTGGCGCGTTGAACAGGCGTTCAATCACCGATGGGAGACACCATGAAGGCCTTTCTTCTCGCCGCCGCCACTGCGGCCAGTACCAGGCCTGCGGTGTGCCGGTGTACTTCGTGCGCGACGACTGGTACGGCAAACATGTGCGGCCGCACGGACACGATCGGCGCGACGA
>DYOR01000005.1:49811-51794 GCA_020720385.1 Rubrivivax sp. | reverse complement strand
CGGCGCGACGAGCGCCGCGATCGCCGCGACGATGGCCGTGGCCCGGGTCGCGGCCGCGACTGATCCGCCGCGGCCCGATCGCCAACCCCGGCGATAAAGTCGGGGCATGCACGAGACCCCGCTCACCGCCCTGGTCCTCAGCGGAGGCGGGGCGCGCGCGGCTTACCAGGTGGGGGTGCTGCGCGCGCTGACGCGCATGCGCCGTGAGGCGCTGGGCCCGGCGGCGCGCATGCGCAACCCCTTCGGCATCATCTGTGGCACTTCGGCCGGGGCGGTGAATGCGGCGGCGCTGGCCTGCCATGCCGACCGCTTCGAGGCGGCCGTGGAGGTCGTCGCCAAGGTCTGGCAGAACTTCAGTGCCGAGCAGGTCTACCGCGCCGACTCGCTGGGCGTGATGCGCAGCGGCGCGCAATGGCTGACGATGCTCTCGCTGGGCTGGATGATCGCGCGCTGGCGCCGTGCACGGCCACGCTCGCTGCTCGACAACGCGCCGCTGGCCGTGCTGCTGCAGCGCCTGGTGCCGCTGGAGCGATTGCCGCAGATGCTGCGGCAGCGCCATCTGCATGCACTGGCCGTCACGGCGTCGAGCTACACCAGCGGCGAGCACTACACCTTCTACGATGCGGCCGAACCCATCGCCCCCTGGCTGCGCTCGCAGCGCGTGGCCTGGCCGGGCCGGCTGACGCAGGCCCATCTGCTGGCGTCGTCGGCGATCCCGTTCGTCTTTCCGGCGACGCAGCTGCAGGCCCAGGGGCAAGCGGGCTGGTTCGGCGACGGCTCGATGCGCCAGACCGCACCGCTGTCGAGCGCCGTGCATCTGGGGGCACAGCGCCTCTTCGTCATCGGCGCCGGGCGCATGGCCGAGCCGCCCGGGCATGTCGTCGCCGGCAATGGCTACCCGAGCCTGGCGCAAATCGCCGGCCATGCCATGGCGAGCATCTTTCTCGACGCGCTGGCGGTGGACATCGAGCGCATGCGGCGCATCAACCGCACGCTGGCGCTGTTGCCCGAGTCGGCGCTGGCCGACACGCCGCTGCGGCCGCTGGAGGTGCTCGTCATCTCGCCCTCGCAACGCCTGGACGACATCGCCGGGCGTCACCTCGGGGCCCTGCCGGCACCCGTGCGCGGCCTGCTGCGCGGCGTGGGCGTGAGCGGCAAGGGCGCGCAGGCGCGGGGTGGGGCGCTCGCCAGCTACCTGCTCTTCGAGGCGCCGTACACGCGCGAACTGATGGCGCTGGGCGAGGCCGACGCCCAGGCGCGGCGCGACGAGGTGCTGCGCTTCTTCGCCTGGGACACGATGGCGCGGGCGCGGCGGCGCCAACACGTCGCCACGCCCGACATCTGTCTGCCGTAGCGGGGTGGCTCAGCCGCCCGCGGCGGCGGCCTGGGCGGCCTTGGCGTTGCCCTTGGCGGCCTTGGTGTTCTTCGCGGCCTTCTCGGCCTTGGCCGGTTTGGCGCCGGGGGTGGCCGTGGCGCTGTAGGCCGAGCCTGCCACGGTCAGGCCGGCCTGCGACAGCCGCGCGGCGTTGCCCGCACCGATGCCGCCGACGCGCTCGACCAGGTCGTCCCAGCTCTTGAACGCGCCGCTGCCGCGCGCGTCGAGGATCTTCGCCGACAGCCCCGGGCCGATGCCCTTGACGGTCTCGAGTTCGGCGCGGCTGGCCTGGTTGGCGTCCACCGCGGCCAGGGCGTTGAGGGCGAAGGCGGCGAGGACGATGGCGATGAGTTGACGGATCATGAGATGTGCTCCTTGGGTGGATGGAGGTGACGGGAAGGGCCCGCTGCCCAGCCCTTGCGCCTGAGTCGCGGCAACGGGTTGAGCGACATTCTGGGAAGCGCCCTGGCGAGCGTCACTCCCCCGCTGCGGTGCTCGCCGGGGGCCCCAGTCCGGGGGCCCTGGAGAGGGTGTCGTCACAGCTGCGGTGCGCGGCGTTCGCGTGCCCGCGCAAGCGCCCCCAGGCCGGCCTTGCCGGCCGCCCCCCG
>DYOR01000005.1:27748-49711 GCA_020720385.1 Rubrivivax sp. | reverse complement strand
GCCCCCAGGCCGGCCTTGCCGGCCGCCCCCCGTGGGGGTATGAGCAAAGTGGCGGAGCCACATTTGCTCATGAGCGGTTCAGCGCGGCTCGAGCACGCGCCTCACCGCCTGCGTGACCACCTCGGTGGCGGGCCACGTGCCCCCGGCGCCCTGCAGACACTGCACGCCCGGCCCCCAGGCGTGCCACAGCGTCGGGTCGCTCGGCCCCAGCACCGAGACCAGCGGCGTGCCCACGGCGGCGGCCATGTGCCCGGGCCCGGTGTCGTTGGACACCATCAGCGCCGCGCCGTCGAGCAGCGCGGCGTACACGCCCAGGTTCACGCCGGGCAGCAGGCGCGCGCCGGCGAAGCGCGCGCGTGCCATGGCCTCTTCCTCGCCCGGCGCGGGGCATACCACCACGCTGCGCCCGAAGGCCGGCAAGACGCGCGCGGCGAACTCGGCGAAGGCGGGCCAGGTCTTGTCCTGCTTGGCCCAGGTGCCGCCAGCGAAGGGGCAGATGACGATGCACTCGCGTTCGATGCCGTGGGCCTGCCGCAGCGCTTCGGCCTGCGCCTGGTGCGCCGGCGCCACGCGCAGGCCGATGATGGCGGGCGTCGGCGCCGGCGTACCGAGCAGTGTGCTGCCGAGCTGCCAGTACACCTCGAGCTCGTGCATGCCGCGCGGCAGGGGCACGCTGCGGGCCAGGAGCGGGCTGCGGCCCTCGTGCGCGTGGCCCAGGGCGCGCAGGCCGGCGAGACGGAACTCGAGCGCGCTGGAGAACGAGTACGGCAGGCACAAGGCATTCAGCCGCCGGTCGAAGCCCGCATCGACCGCGCGGGCCTCGGCCTCGAGGCGCCGCAGCAATCTCACGCGCTCGGCCATCGACTTGGGCAGGGCATGCACCGGCCAGGCGTGGCCCGCGAGCAGCTCGCGTGCCCAGGGCTTGCCCACGAGTTGCAGCGCGTAGCCCTGGTCGCACAGGCGTTGGAGCATGGGCACGGCCAGCGTGACATCGCCGACCCAATTGCGCAGCCGGACGATCAACGGGCGGTCGGGGAGCGGCATGGGCGGCACATAATCCAAGGCGATTCTGCCAGCCGAATGCCTCGCGACCGGATGAACCCCGACGTGCCCCCGCTGCCCGCCCTGGCCCTCACGGCCGCCGAGATCCTCGCCACGCACGACCGCCTCCTGGCCGCAGCGGGCTGGCCGCAGGACGAGCCGGCCGCGCGGGCCGCCGACCTGTGGCGCTGGGTGCAGGCCAACCACCGCTGCAACAGCCTGCTCTGGGCCGAGGAGGACCTGGCCCGGCGCACCACGGTGGCGGCGCACGAGATTGCCGCCAACAAGCGCGCCATCGATGGCTACAACCAGGCGCGCAACGACGCCACCGAGCGCATCGACGAGATCCTGCTCGTGGCGCTGGGCCTGGTGGACGCGGCGTCGGCGCGCAGCGATGCGCCGCGCGCCAGCGTGCCGCCCGGTGCGCGCCTGAACAGCGAGACGGCGGGCAGCATGATCGACCGCCTGTCCATCCTCGCGCTCAAGGTGCATGCCATGCGCGCGCAGACCCTGCGCCGTGATGTCGACGAGGTGCACCGCGCCGGCAGTGCCGTCAAGCTCGAGCGGCTGCAGCAGCAGCGGCAGGATCTGGGGTCGTGCCTCGACGCGCTGCTCGCCGATGCCATGGCGGGCCGGGCCTACTTCAAGGTCTACCGGCAGTTCAAGATGTACAACGATCCGCGCTTCAACCCCGAGCTCGTCAAAGAGCAGGGAAGGGGTTGAACGGGGTGCGGCTGCTCATCGTCAAGACCACCTCGATGGGCGATGTGGTGCATGCCATGCCGGTGGTCAACGACATCCGTCGCTGCTACGACGAGGCGCATATCGACTGGCTGGTCGAGGCGCCGTTTGCCGCCATCCCGCAGATGCACCCCGGGGTCGAGCGCGTTCTGCCCATGAGCTGGCGCAAGTGGCGTGGCCAGTTGTTCAAGGGCTCCACCTGGGCGGCGATGGGCCACCTGCGCGCTGAAATGAAGCGCGGCCAGTACGACGCCGTGCTCGACCTGCAGGGTCTGTTCAAGAGCGCGCTGTGGGCGCGCCAGGCCGGCGTGCCGGTGCTCGGCTACGACCGCCGCAGCATCCGTGAGCCTGCGGCGGCCTGGGCCTACGAGCGCACGGCCGCGGTCTCGCGCGAGCTGCATGCGGTGCAGCGCTGCCGCCTGCTCGCCGGCGCCGTGCTCGGCTACGGCGCACCCCCGGACGCGCCTGACTTTGGCCTGCGTGCGCCTGCCGCGAGCTGGAAACCGCGCGCCGAATATGCCGTGCTCATCCCCAACGCCAGCCGCCGCGAGAAGCTCTGGCCCGAGCGCCACTGGGTGGCCGTGGGGCGGCGCATGCGCGAGCTGGGCTGGATGCCCGTCGTGCTCTGGGGCAGCGAGGCCGAGCAGACGCTCGCCGAGCGCATCGCCGCGGGCTGCGAAGGCGATGTGCCGCCTTTCCTCAAGGTGGGCGAGATGGCGGCGTTGCTTGCTGGCGCGCACCAGGTGGTGGGCCTGGACACGGGCTTCACCCACTTGGCTGCAGCCCTGGGCCGCCCCACGCTGGGCATCTACTGCGACCATGAACCCGGTCTCGCCGGCATCACCGGGCCGGGCAAGGTCGCCAGCATCGGCGGCAAGGGCGAGGTGCCCGGCCGCGCTGAAGTGTCGGCCTTGCTGGAGCAACAGCTCAGACCCTGACACGGGCTGGACCAAGGCCTTGCGCGGATCCGGCTCTGCCGGGCCGCTGCAAGAGCCCCCTCGGGGGGTAGCGAACGCAGTGAGCTTGGGGGCCCTACAGCGCGTCCAGGCGCTGCGGCGGGTAGCTGTCCCAGCTCAGGCAGCCGGGGCATTGCCAGAAGTAGTGCTGCGCTTCGAACCCGCACACGGCGCAACGGTAGCGCTGCAAGGGCCGCGCGCTGCGCGCCACGGCCTCACCCAGTGCGGCCCAGGCTTGCGGCGTGAGCGTCAGCGGCGGCAGGGCAAGCAGGAGCTGCGCCGCGCTCAGCGTGGGATGCCGCTTGAGGTGCTCGAGCAGGCGCGGCAGGCGCTGCGCAGATGCCGGGCCCTCGAGTTTCTCGAGGGCTTGCAGCAGCTCCACGGCCGGGAGCTCGGCCAGCGTGGCGGAAATCGTCTCCAGCGCCTGCGCCGTGCGGCCGCAGGCCTGCGCGGCCGCGGCGTAGTCCGCGGCGACGAGCAGGAACGCCGCCGGCTGCCGCGCGCGCAGCGCCTCCCACGCCTGCATCGCGCCGGAGGCGTCGCCGCGCTGCGCCAGGCGCCTGCCCGCGAGCAGCAGCGGGCGCACGGCCTGCGGCGCGGCCTCGCGCGCCCGCTGCAGCGCGGCCTGGGCTTCGTCGGGGCGACCCTGGGCGTCGGCGGCCTCGCACAGTTCGCACTCGTAGTGCGCGATGCGTGCGGACAGGGCGGGCGTGCCGCTGCACTCGAGCCCGCGGGCCACCTCGGCGGCGCGCGGCCAGTCGCGCGAACGCTCGTAGAGCGAGAGCAGGGCCAGGCGCGCCTCGCCGTCGAAAGGGGTGCCCTCGAGCGCGCGCCATGCGGCTTCGGCGCGGTCGAACAGGCCCGCCTTCATGAAGTCCTGGGCCAGCGCGAGCTGGGCGCGATCGTGGTCGCCCGGCTTGAGGTCGGAGCGCCCCAGCAGGTGCTGGTGCACGCGCACGGCGCGCTCGAACTCGCCACGGCGGCGGAACAGATTGCCCAGGGCGAAGTGCAGCTCGGTGGTGTCGGGGTCGTTCTGCACCGCCTCGATGAAGGCGTCGATGGCCTTGTCCTGCTGCTCGTTGAGGAGCAGGTTCAAGCCCTTGAAATAGGCGCGCGGTGAGTCGTCGCGGTCGCGCTTGAGCTGGCGCAGGTCGAAGCGCGAAGCCATCCAGCCGAGCGCGAAGGCCACGGGCAGGCCGACGAGCAGCCATTGGAAGTCGAAGTCCATCGGCTCTCAGCCCTCGCCGGGCCGCCCCAGGAGGGCTGATCCCCTCGGGGGGCGGCACCGCAGGTGTCTTGGGGTCGACATGCCTAGAGGCCTTCGCGCGGCGGATGCTCCGCACCGAATTCGGAGGGCAGGAGCGAACTCGGCGCGGGCTGCAGCGAAGGGCTGGACGGGGGTGTCTGTCGCGCCGCTGCGCGCCGGTGATGCCACCAGGCGGGAACCATCGCCAGCACGCCGATGGCGCAGCCCGCGGCGAATGCCGCGAGCACGATGATCACCAGCGGCGTGTGCCACTCGGCACCGAAGAACCAGCGCACCGTGGCCATATGCTGGTTGTTCAGCGCAAAGGCAAACAGCGTGAAGAAGATGAAGAGGCGGACGAGCCAGACGATGAGGCGCATGGGCCGTCGATTCTAGGGTTCCGGGTGAAGTGGGCCCTGCGGCGCGGAACGCGCAGATGGCGCCGATGGCTCGCGCGGGAGCTTAGCGCTCCTGCGGGTCGGCCGGCACCTGGGCATCGACAGCCTCGCGCAGGGCCTTGCCCGGCTTGAAATGGGGCACGAGCTTCTCGGGGATGACCACCTGCTCGCCGCTGCGCGGGTTGCGGCCCAGGCGTGGCGGGCGGCGGTTGATGGAGAAGCTGCCGAAGCCGCGGATCTCGATGCGGTGCCCGCGCGCCAGCGCGTCGGACATGGCATCGAGGATGGTCTTGACCGCAAACTCGGTGTCGCGCTGCGTGAGCTGCGCGAAGCGCTCCGCCAGGTGGGTGACGAGGTCGGAACGGGTCATCGCGTGATCATCGGTCTGGCGCCGCTGCCGCCGGGCGCTGCACGTGGCAGCGCCCGGCGGTGGGCCGGTGGCCTACTCGCTGCGGTTGTCGAGCTTGGCGCGCAGCAGCGCACCCAGGCTCGTCGTGCCGGCGTTCTCGCGCTCACTGGTCTGGCTCAGGCGCTGCATGGCCTGCTGCTCGTCGGCGTTGTCCTTGGCCTTGATGGAGAGCTGGATCGAGCGCAGCTTGCGGTCGACGTTGATCACCATCACCGAGACCTCGTCGCCTTCCTTGAGCACGTTGCGCGCGTCTTCCACGCGGTCGCGGCTGATCTCGCTGGCGCGCAGGTAGCCCGTGACGTCCTCGTTGAGCTGGATCTCGGCACCGCGCGCATCCACGCTCTTGACCTTGCCGGTGACGAGCGCACCGCGGTCGTTGAGCGTGGTGAAGCTGGTGAAGGGGTCGGTGTCGAGCTGCTTGATGCCCAGGCTGATGCGCTCGCGCTCGACATCGATGGCCAGCACCACGGCCTCGACTTCCTGGCCCTTCTTGTAGTTGCGCACCGCGCTCTCGCCGGGCTCGTGCCAGGAGAGGTCGGACAGGTGCACCAGGCCGTCGATGCCGGCGGTGAGGCCGACGAAGACGCCGAAGTCGGTGATGCTCTTGACCGGACCCTTGACCTTGTCACCGCGCTTGACGTTGGTGCTGAACTCTTCCCAGGGGTTGGCCTTGCACTGCTTCATGCCCAGGCTGATGCGACGCTTGTCTTCGTCGATCTCCAGGACCATGACCTCGACCTCTTCGCCCAGCGTCACCACCTTGGCGGGGGCGACGTTCTTGTTCGTCCAGTCCATCTCGGAGACGTGCACCAGGCCCTCGATGCCCGGCTCGATCTCGACGAAGGCGCCGTAGTCGGCGATGTTGGTGATCTTGCCGAACAGGCGCGTGCTGTTCGGGTAGCGGCGCGACACGCCGTGCCAGGGGTCGTCGCCGAGCTGCTTGAGGCCCAGGCTGACGCGGTTCTTCTCGGCGTCGAACTTGAGCACCTTGGCGGTGAGCTCCTGGCCCACGGTGACCACTTCGCTCGGGTGGCGCACGCGGCGCCAGGCCATGTCGGTGATGTGCAGCAGGCCGTCGATGCCGCCCAGGTCGACGAAGGCGCCGTACTCGGTGATGTTCTTCACCACGCCGCCCACGATGGCGCCTTCGGTGAGTGTCTCGAGCAGCTTGGCGCGTTCCTCGCCCATCGAGGCCTCGACCACCGCGCGGCGCGACAAGACGACGTTGTTGCGCTTGCGGTCGAGCTTGATGACCTTGAACTCCATGGTCTTGCCCTCGAAGGGCGTCATGTCCTTCACCGGGCGCGTGTCGAGCAGGCTGCCAGGGAGGAAGGCACGGATGCCGTTGACGAGCACCGTCAGGCCGCCCTTGACCTTGCCGCTCACCGTGCCGGTGACGAACTCGCCGGACTCCAGCGCGTTCTCGAGCGACATCCACGAGGCCAGGCGCTTGGCCTTGTCGCGCGACAGGATGGTGTCGCCGTAGCCGTTCTCGACGGCATCGATGGCCACCGAGACGAAGTCGCCGACCTGGACTTCGAGCTCGCCCTGGTCGTTCTTGAATTCCTCGATCGCGACGTAGCTCTCGCTCTTGAGACCCGCGTTGACGACGACGTGGTTGAACTCGATGCGCACGACTTCGGCGGAGATGACCTCGCCGACGCGCATGTCGTTGCTCTTGAGGGATTCCTCGAACAGAGCGGCAAAGGAAGCAGCGCCACCTTGGGCGGTGACGGTAGTGGTAACAGCCATGGATTTCCTGGGTGCCCGGAGGAGTGGGTTGCAGTGCCGGGCGTGCTTGCGGCGGGTGCCGCGGGTTGGGGGTTACGGACTCGACGCGCCCGGGGGCCTGGCGGCCACTGAGGGGAGCGCATCGAACGGTCTGCGCTGCTCCCACCAACCCAGTACCTGCGCCACCGAGTCTTCGATGGAGAGGTCCGAGTTGTCCAGCAGCAGCGCGTCCTCGGCTGGCTTCAGGGGCGCCACGCTGCGCATTCGATCGCGCGCGTCGCGCGCCTCAAGGTCGGCGCGAAGATCGGCGATATTAGCTGGAATCCCTTTTGAAATCAACTGCTTATGCCGCCTCTGCGCACGCTGTGCCGGGCTTGCCGTGAGGAACACCTTGAGCGGCGCGTCGGGGAACACCACGGTGCCCATGTCGCGCCCGTCGGCCACCAGACCAGGCACCTTGCGCCACGCCAGCTGCAGGCCGTGCAGGGCCTTGCGCACCGCGGGCAGGGCGGAGACGCGCGAGGCCAGCACGCCGGTGGCTTCGAGGCGCAGGTCCTCGCTCACCTCGCGTCCGCGCAGCCAGGTGCGGCCGCTCTCGCCACCCTGGCCGAAGCGCAGGTCCAGCGCGGCGGCGAGCCTCGCCACGGCGGCTTCGTCATCGGGGGAGACACCGTCCCACTGCGCGACCAAGCCCGTGGCGCGGTACAGCGCACCCGAATCGAGCAGATGCCAGCCCAGGGCGGCAGCCAGGGCCGCCGCCAGCGTGCCCTTGCCCGAGGCCGTCGGGCCGTCGACGGTGATCACCGGCACGTTCTCCGGCGTCGCGTGGGCCACGCCAAAGAGCGCTTCGAAATAGTCGGGGAAGGTCTTGCCCACGCAGCGTGGGTCGAGGATGCGCACGGGCCGCCCGGGCACGGGCAGCGAGTCGCGCCCGCCGCTCGCCGGCGAGGCGCCCGCCAGCGCGTTGAACGACGCCAGCGACAGGCACATCGCCATGCGGTGGTCGTCGTAGGTCTGGATGGTCGCGGCGCGCCAGTCCAGGGGTGGCGTCACCTCGATGAAGTCGGGGCCCTCGCTGACCTGGGCTCCCACCTTGCGCAGCTCGGCGGCCATCGCCGCAATGCGGTCGGTCTCCTTCACGCGCCAGCTGGCGATGCCGCTCAGCCGGGTCGGGCCGTCGGCATACAGGCCCATCACGGCCAGCGTCATCGCGGCGTCGGGGATGTGCTTGCAGTCCAGCGTGAGTGCCGCCAGTGGCCAGCGCCCACGCTGCACTTCGAGCCAGCCGGGGCCGCCGCGCACCTGCGCGCCCATGGCCCGGGCGGCGTCGACGAAGCGGATGTCGCCCTGGATCGAATCCAGCCCCACGCCTTCGATGCGCAGCGCGGCACCGTCGCGCGCCGCGATGGCGCCGGCGGCGATGAAGTAGGACGCCGACGAGGCGTCGCCCTCGACGTGGATCGCCCCCGGCGAGCGGTAGCGGCTGCCGCGGCCGATGGTGAAGCGCTGCCACGCCTGGTGCTGCACCTCGATGCCGAAGCGCGCGAGCAGGTTCAGCGTGATCTCGATGTAGGGCTTGGAGATGAGTTCGCCGACGACCTCGATGACCACGTCGTGCTCGCCGGCCACGAGGGGCAGGGCCATGAGCAGCGCGGTGAGGAACTGGCTCGAGACATCGCCGCGCACGCGGATCGGCTGGCGCGTCTGCAAGCGGCCGCCGGCCGTACCGTGCAGCCGCAGCGGCGGGTACCCCGGTGCACCGAGCTCGTCGATGCCGCAGCCCAGCGGCCGAAGCGCGTCCACCAGGTCGGCGATGGGGCGCTCGTGCATGCGCGGCACGCCGCTGAGCTCGAAGCTCCCGCCCTGGGTCGCGGCCAGCACCGCCAGCGCCGCGGCCAGCGGCCGCATCGCCGTGCCGGCATTGCCCAGGAACAGGCGCGCCTCGTGCACGGCGAGCTGCCCGCCCAGGCCGGTGACGTGGACGACGCCGTCCGCGTCCGTGCGCAGGGCGCAGCCCAGCGCCTGCAGCGCCGCGAGCATGACCCGCGTGTCGTCGCTGGCGAGCAGGTCGTGCACGGCCGTGGTGCCCGCACACAGGCCGGCGAGCAGCAGCACGCGGTTGGAAATGCTCTTGGAGCCCGGCAGGCGCACCGTGCCGCTCGCGCCGTCGAGTGCCGGCAGGTCGAGGAAGGGGAGCTCGTACACGCGCGCTTGGGGTCGCTGCCGGACTACTCAGGGCTTGCCCGGGCCGCCGCCGGGCACGCGCGGCGCGCCCATCTGCCACTGCGCGCGACTTTCGGCCGGGCCGCGGATCAGGCCTTCGAGCGCGTCGCCGTTGCCTTCGTGGATGACATGCTCGAGCGCGTCCAGGGCCTGGCGAAAGCGCTTGGACTGCTTGAGCACTTCCTCGCGATTGGCCACCAGGATGTCGCGCCAGGTCTCGGGGCTGCTTGCGGCGATGCGCGTGAAGTCGCGGAAGCCCGGCCCGGCGAGCGAGAGGTAGTCGCGGCCGGCGGGCTGGTTCACGACGGCGCTGAAATAGGCGAAGGCCAGCAGGTGCGGCAGGTGGCTCACGGCGGCGAACGCGGCGTCGTGGTTCTCGGGTGTCATCTTCAGCACCTGCGCGCCGATGGCCGACCACACGTCGGTGGCCTTCTGCACGAGCTCGGGCGCGGTCTGCGCGATCGGCGTGATGATCACCTGGCAGCCGCTGTACAGCGCGGCGTCGGCGTTGGCGATGCCCGAGGACTCCTTGCCGGCGATGGGGTGCGCCGGCACGAACGAGCCGATGCGCTCGCGCAGCACGCGCCGCGCGGCGTCGACCACGTCGCGCTTGGTGCTGCCCACGTCCATCACCAACACGCCCGGCTCGACCAGGTGGCGGATGGCCTTGAGCGTGGTCTCGGTGGCGGCCACCGGCACCGCGATGAGCACGATGTCCGAACCCGACACCGCCAGCAGCGCCGACTCGGCGACCACGTCGATGACGCCATGCTTCTTCGCGCGCTCGGTGGTGGAAGGCGACTTGCTGTAGCCGATGACGCGCTTGACGAGGCCGGCGCGCTTGAGCGCCAGCGCGAAGCTGCCACCCATCAATCCACAACCGATGACACCGAGCTGGTTAAACATCAGGGCCAGCCCATCGCGGAGGCCGACCAAGGCCTGGCGCGGAGCCGGCTCTGCCGGGCCGCAGCCAGAGCACCCTTGGGGGGTAGCGAACGAAGTGAGCTTGGGGGCCGCATGACTTCAGTGCACGTCGATGGGGTAGGTGCCGAGGATCTTGAAGAAGGCACAGGCGCTGCGCAATTCCTTCAGCGCGGCGTCGACGCGGGGCTCTTCGGGGTGACCCTGGATGTCGATGTAGAAGTAGTACTCCCATTGCCCCGAGCGCGCCGGGCGCGATTCGAAGCGGCTCATCGACACGCCGTGGTTCTTCAGCGGGACGAGCATGTCGTGCACGGCGCCCGGCCGGTTCACCACCGAGACCACCAGGCTGGTGCAGTCGTGGCCCGAGGCCTGGGGTTGCGGGTGGCGCTGCGGATGGGTGACGATGGCAAAGCGCGTACGGTTGTGGGGGTCGTCCTGGATCGCCGGTGCCACCACGTGCAGGCCGTACTCCGCGGCCGCGCGCTGGCCGGCGATGGCGGCCAGGCTCGCGTCGCTGCCCGCCAGTCGCGCGCCCTCGGCGTTGCTCGCCACCGGCCGGCGCTCGGCGTCGGGCAGGTGATGACTCAGCCAGCGGTGGCACTGGGCGAGCGACTGCGCATGCGCGCAGACCGCCTTGATGCCGTGCAAGGAATCGTCCTTGCGCAGCAGGTTCTGCCGCACGAGCAGGCTGGTCTCGCCGATGATGAACAGCGGCGTGGTCAGGAACAGGTCCAGCGAACGGGCCACCACGCCCTCGGTGGAGTTCTCCACCGGCACGACGCCGAAATCGGCAGAGCCGGCGGTGGCGGCGTGCATCACCTCGTCGATGCTGGCGCACGGCACGCGCACGATGGACGAACCGAAGAACCCCAGCGCCGCCTCTTCGCTGAAGGTGCCGGCGGGTCCGAGGAAGGCCACGCGGGTGGGCGTTTCCAGGGCACGGCAGGCGGACATGATCTCGCGCCAGATCGGCGCCACGCTGCCGCTCTGCAGTGGGCCCGGGTTGGCGATCTTCAGCCCGTCAATGACCTGGGCTTCACGCTCGGGTCGGAAGACCACCGAGCCTTCCTTCTTCTTGATCTCGCCCACCGCCTGGGCCAGCGCCGCGCGCCGGTTGAGCAGCGCGAGCAACTCGCGGTCGACCCCGTCGATGTCCTGGCGCAGCGCCAGCAACTGGGGGTCGATGGCAGGCAGCTCGGCCATACGGGCAGGCCTGCCGGCGGCTTACTTCTTCGCCGCCGACGCGGCGGCGCGGGGGGCGGAGGCGCGTGCGGGCGTCGAGGCCGCGCCGGCGGGCGGCGCGGCGAACCGGCGTGCCACCGTGGACTCCAGGGCGCGCACCTTGGCCTCGACCTCGGAGCGGGTCTCGGTCACCAGCGGCTGGCCGATGGCGCGCTGCATCTCCGGCCCCAAGGCCTGGAACTTGCGATTCACCGGTGACTCGAGCAGGGCGATGACCTGGCGCAGTTCGTCCTCGGTGAAGCGCTCGTCGATGAGCTTGCCGATGGTCGTGGGAGCGAGCCTGACTGCGCGGTCGCGCACGATCGGCGTGACCTCCTCCATGTACTTGCGCACGTCGCCCTCGACCTCCTTGCCCAGGGCCTCGCGGCGCTCGGCGGGCACGCGCTGCATGGCCAGGCCCGCCTGCTGCATGATCTGCCGTGCGGGCTGCTCGACCATCGCGCGCGCCAGGATCTCGATGGCGCCCTGCTCGAGCTGCAGCACCTTGGCCACGAGCGCCTTCTTAGCCTCGCTCGGCTGGGCATGGGCCACCGCGGTGGCGGCCATGGCGACCGCCAGAACTGCTGCCTTCAACATCAGGATCCTTCCGTGCCGGGTGTTCCAGCGTTGTCTTGCGGTTCCTCGGGGTCGGCGGGCGCGTCGTTCTCGACGATGCGCTGCAGGCCCGAGAGCTTGGTGCCGTCGTCCAGCGCAATCAGCGTCACGCCCTGCGTGGCGCGGCCGAGTTCACGGATTTCGCTCACGCGCGTGCGCACGAGCACGCCCTTGTCGGTGATGAGCATGATCTCGTCGGCCGGCCGCACCAGCGTGGCGGCCACCACGCGGCCGTTGCGCTCGGTCTGTTGGATGGCGATCATGCCCTTGGTGCCGCGGCCGTGGCGCGTGTACTCGACGATGCTGGTGCGCTTGCCGTAGCCGTTCTCGGTGGCGGTGAGCACGCTCTGCGTTTCGTCCTCCGCGACGAGCATGGCGATGACGTGCTGTCCGTCTTCGAGGGCCATGCCGCGCACGCCGCGCGCGTTGCGGCCCATCGGGCGCACGTCGTCTTCGTCGAAACGCACCGCCTTGCCGCCGTCGCTGAAGAGCATCACGTCGTGCCGGCCGTCGGTGAGCGCCGCGCCGATGAGGTGGTCGCCCTCGTCCAGGTCCACGGCAATGATGCCGGCCTTGCGCGGGTTGCTGAATTCGTCCAGCGAAGTCTTCTTCACCGTGCCCAGCGCCGTGGACATGAAGACGTAGTGGTCTGCGGGGAACGTGCGCGTGTCGCCGGTAAGTGGCAACACCACCGTGACCTTCTCGCCGGCCTGCAGCGGGAACATGTTGACGATGGGCTTGCCGCGGCTGGCGCGGCCGCCTTGCGGCACCTCCCAGACCTTGACCCAATAGACGCGCCCGCGGTCGCTGAAGCACAGGATCCAGTCGTGCGTGTTGGCGATGAAGAGCTGGTCGATCCAGTCGTCTTCCTTGGTCTGGGTGGCCTGCTTGCCGCGCCCGCCGCGGCGCTGCGCGCGGTACTCGGCGAGCGGTTGGCTCTTGATGTAGCCGGTGTGGCTGAGCGTGACCACCATGTCGGTGGGCGTGATCAGGTCCTCGGTGCCCAGTTCCAGCGCATTGCGCTCGATCTGGCTGCGCCGCGCGCCCAGCTTGCCCTGGCCGAACTCCTGCTTCAGCTCGGCGAGTTCGGCGCCGATGATGGCGCTCACGCGCTCGGGGCGCGAGAGGATGTCGAGCAGGTCGGCGATCTGCGACATGACCTCGCGGTACTCGCCGATGATCTTGTCCTGCTCCAGGCCGGTGAGGCGCTGCAGGCGCATCTGCAGGATTTCCTGGGCCTGGTCATCGGAGAGCCGGTACAGCCCGTCGGCCTGCAGGCCGTAGCTGCCGGGCAGGCCCTCCGGGCGGTACGCGGCGCGGCCGCCCGGCGTGCTGTCTTCGGCGCGGGCGAGCATCTCGCGCACCATGGAGGAGTCCCAGGCCTTGCTCATCAGGGCCGTCTTGGCCACCGGCGGCGTGGGCGAGTTCTTGATCGTGGCGATGAATTCGTCGATGTTCGCCAACGCCACGGCCAGGCCTTCGAGCACATGGCCGCGCTCGCGCGCCTTCTTCAGTTCGAAGACGGTGCGCCGGGTGACGACCTCGCGTCGGTGGTCGAGGAACACCTCGACGAGCTGCTTGAGGTTGCACAACCGCGGCTGGCCGTCGATCAGGGCCACCATGTTGATGCCGAAGGTGTCCTGCAGCTGCGTCTGCTTGTACAGGTTGTTGAGCACCACCTCGGGCACTTCGCCGCGCTTGAGCTCGATGACCACGCGCATGCCGGACTTGTCGCTCTCGTCCTGGATGTGGCTGATGCCCTCGATCTTCTTCTCGTGGACGAGCTCGGCGATGCGCTCGAGCAGCGTCTTCTTGTTCACCTGGTAGGGGATCTCGTCGACGATGATCGCCTGGCGCTGGCCGCGGTCGATCTCCTCGAAGTGGCACCTGGCGCGCATCACCACCTTGCCGCGCCCGCTGCGGTAGCCCTCGCGCACGCCGCTCAGACCATAGATGATGCCGGCGGTGGGGAAGTCGGGCGCCGGAACGATCTCCATGAGCTCGTCGATGGATGCATCCGGGTTCTTCAGCAGGTGCACGCAGGCGTCGACGACCTCGTTCAGGTTGTGCGGCGGGATGTTGGTGGCCATGCCCACGGCGATGCCTGCACTGCCGTTGACCAGCAAGTTGGGCAGGCGCGTGGGAAGAACGGTCGGTTCGTGCTCGGAGCCGTCGTAGTTGGGCGCGAAATCGACGGTCTCCTTGTCGATGTCGGCGAGCATCTCATGCGCGATCCTGGCCAGCCGGATCTCGGTGTAGCGCATCGCTGCGGCGTTATCGCCGTCGACACTGCCGAAGTTGCCCTGGCCGTCGACGAGCATGTGGCGCAGGCTGAAGTCCTGCGCCATGCGCACGATGGTGTCGTAGACCGCGGTATCGCCGTGCGGGTGGTACTTGCCGATGACGTCGCCGACGATGCGCGCGCTCTTCTTGTAGGGCCGGTTCCAGTGGTTGGCCAGTTCGTGCATCGCGTAGAGCACGCGTCGGTGCACTGGCTTGAGGCCGTCGCGTGCGTCGGGCAGGGCGCGGCCGACGATGACGCTCATCGCGTAATCGAGGTAGGAACGCCGCATCTCCTCTTCGAGGCTGATGGGCAGTGTTTCCTTGGCGAATGAGGTCATGCGCGGTGCGGTTGGGGAGGTCCTCCAGGCCTGGGTAGCCGCGGAGTCGAGGCGTGGATTCTACGGGGCCAGGCTTGTCGCGGCTGCGCAACAGCGCCACAGGGCCGCCCCGTTGCTGGGCTCAAAATGCAGCCCAGCCGACACCCTATGGCACAATGACCTGTCGGTGGTAAGTGCCCGCGACAGTGGGGATTTGCCCGGTAGATTCGTCGAATTTCCCGCTTGTCGTTTTGGCATTTCGCAGGCTAGTCTGCGGCTTTCCTCGAGAGGAGAATCATGAAGAAATTGAACAAGGTGGCGGTGCTCTTCGCATCGGTTGCACTGGCCGCCCCGGTCGTCGCTTTCGCGCAGACGGGTGCCGACAACTGGCACGCCGTGGACGGGACCGTGTGGAAGAGCGGCACCAATGAACTGTGCTGGCGCGATGCCGGCTGGACCCCGGCCACTGCCGATGCCAAGTGCGATGGCGCCTTGAAGCCGCCCGCTCCGGCGCCCAAGCCCGTGGCCCCGCCGCCGCCGCCGCCGCCCGCGCCGAAGGCTGCCGTGGCTCCGCCGCCCGCGCCTGCGCCCAAGCCCGTGGCCGCGCCGCCCAAGCCCGTGCAGGAGAAGGTCACCTTCGCTGCCGACGCGCTGTTCGACTTCGCCAAGTCCAACCTGAAGCCGACGGAAGCCGCCAAGCTCAGCGACCTGGTGAGCAAGACCAAGGGTGTGAATCTCGAGGTCATCATCGCGGTCGGCCATACCGACTCGGTGGGTGGTGCCGCGGCGAACCAGAAGCTGTCCGTGGCTCGCGCCGAGGCCGTCAAGACCTTCCTTGTCAAGCAAGGCATCGAGCGCAACCGCGTCTACACCGAAGGCAAGGGCCTGACCCAGCCGGTGGCCGACAACAAGACCGCCGCCGGCCGCGCGAAGAACCGCCGCGTGGAAGTCGAAGTGGTGGGTACGCGCACCAAGAACTGATCGGCGCGGCCCGCGGTGGCCGCCTTGATCCGTGAAACCTCGCTGCGGCGAGGTTTTTCTTTTTCCGACGTCCCATCCCTGCTCGCATGGCGAGACGGCTGGGCGCCGCGCAGCTTGGCCTTGCGCGGACAATCGAGAGCGAAAGGCGAATCACTCCATGACCGTGCAGTTGACCAAACCGGGCCGCGCGAGCGTCCCCATTCATGCCGTGGACACGGCGCAGTACGCCGCGCTCAGCGCAGCGCTGGCTCCGGCCACGCGGCGCTGGCTCACTGCGGTGGGTTTCAGCGGCGCGGCCGACACGCACGTGCTGCTGCCCGCCCAGGACGGTTCGCTGCAAGGCGTGTGGGCGGGCGTGCGCGACGCAGCGCATCCCTGGGCGCTGTCGGCCCTGCCCAAGGCGCTGCCGCCTGGGCACTACCACTTGGCGGACGAGGGGGCGCTGGCTCTCGATGCCACCGCCGCGGCGCTGTCCTGGGAGCTCGGCAGCTACGCCTTCGACCTGTACAAGCCCGCCCCGCGCGTGCCGGCGCAGTTGCACCTGCCCTCGAGCGATGCAGCCCAACGCGGCCTCATCATGGCCGCTGCCATCGCCTCCACGCGCGACTTGGTGAACACGCCGGCCGAGCACATGGGTCCCGCCGAAATGGCCGAGGCCGTGCGTCTGGTGGCGCGCCAGCATGGCGCGACGTTCAAGCAGACCGTGGGTGACAAGCTGCTCGCGGCCGGTTTCCCGGCGATCCACGCGGTGGGCCGCGCGGCGGCGCGCGCACCGCGCCTGATCGAGCTCAACTGGGGCAAGCCCCGGCATCCGCGCATCACCCTGGTGGGCAAGGGCGTGTGCTTCGACAGCGGTGGCCTGGACATCAAGGGCGCCGATGGCATGCGCCTGATGAAGAAGGACATGGGCGGCGCGGCCAATGCACTGGGACTGGCGCAGCTCATCATGGCGCTGCGCCTGCCCGTGCGGCTGCAACTGCTGATCCCGGCGGTGGAGAACGCCATCGGCGGCAATGCCTATCGGCCGGGCGACGTCTTCAAGACGCGCAAGGGCCTGCACGTCGAGATCGGCAACACCGATGCCGAGGGCCGCGTGATCCTGTGCGACGCGCTGGCCTACGGCGCCGAAGGCAAGCCCGAACTGCTCATCGACATGGCCACGCTCACCGGTGCGGCCCGCGTCGCACTGGGTGCGCAACTGCCCGCGCTCTTTTGCCGCAACACGGCGCTGGCGCGCGAACTGGTGGACCGCGGCCTCGCGCTGCGCGACCCGCTGTGGCACATGCCGTTGTGGCGCGACTATCACGGTGGCATCGAGAGCGACATCGCCGACATCGTCAACACGGGCAAGAACGCCCTCGCCGGCGCCATCAACGCAGCGATCTTTCTCGAGGACTTCGTGCCCGCCGAGCAGGAGTGGCTGCACATCGACCTCTTCGCCTGGAACGACGGCGCCAGGCCCGGCCGGCCTGTGGGGGGCGAGGCGCAGACGCTGCGCACGCTGCTGGCGTACCTGCAGGAGCGTTACGCCGCCAGCTGATCCGTGACGGCGATGGGCGCCGCCCGCTGCAGCGCGCCGAACAGGCGCTCGCCCACGGCGGCCGGGTCGTTCGTGCCGCGCACCGCCTCCCAGGCTTCCTGCGCCTGAGGGAAGCGCCGACGCAGCAGGTTGAGCCACTGCTTCAGGCGTCCGGCGCGGTGCCGCGGAGCCACGTGGCCGGTGATGCGCTGCCAGAACTGCGCCACCAGCGGCAGCAGCTCGGCCCAGCCTGGGGCGTGCAGGCCGCGCAGGGCCAGCGCCAGGCCGGGGTCGGCGACGAGGCCGCGCCCGAGCATGAGCGCGTCGCAGCCGCTCTCGTCCACGCAGCGCAGCGCGTCGGCGGCGGTCCAGATCTCGCCGTTGGCCACCACCGGGATGGCCAGCGCGTCGCGGATTTGTGCGATGCGGTCCCAGTAGGCCGGCGGGCGGTAGCCGTGCAGCTTGGTGCGCGCATGCACCACCAACTCGCTGGCGCCGCCCGAGGCGATGGCCCGGGCGCAGTCGAGCATGCGGGCCTCGTCGCGGTGGCCCAGGCGCATCTTGGCCGACAGCGGCAGGCCCGCCGGCAGCGCGCGGCGCACGGCGCAGACGATGGCATGCACGAGCTCGGGTTCGTCGAGCAGGACGGCGCCGCCGCGGTGGCGGTTGACCGTGGGTGCGGGGCAGCCGAAATTCAGGTCGAGGCCCTCGGGTCCCAGGCTGGCCAGCAGCGCCGCGTTGTCCGCCAGGCAGGCGGGGTCGCTGCCCAGCAGTTGCGGCCGCACCGGTGCGCCCGCCGCTGAGCAGCTCGGGGACGATGCGCGTGAAGACGCGCGCCGGCAGCAACTGGTCGGTGATGCGGATGAACTCCGACACGCAGCGGTCGATGCCGCCCACGCGTGTGATCACGTCGCGCAGGCTGTGGTCGAGCACGCCTTCCATGGGCGCAAGAAAGATCCGGCGCGGGCCGTGGCCTGGGCGGCGGCTGGACGCGGCGTGCCCGGCACGGACGGTGTCGGCGCCTGCGTCCAGGCTGGGGCCGAGCGATTCGATCTCGTGCATGACGCCTCGATTCTGCACGGGCGCTTGGGCCGGCATGGTGATGCGAGCAATTGAGAGGTTTTCACCCCGCACTTCGCCCGACGTCGGGTCGAGGGTTGGCAAGACAATGCGTTGGCGACAGGCGATAACCGACCGCACCACTGGGCGGAGCACCGGAACCCGTACCCGGCGCCTGAAGTCTCCAACACTCCTCCGTTGGGCTTGGCGCAGCGGGGGAGTCTTCCGTGTGGCGACCGCTGCGCCATGCGGCGGTGGCACGTCGAACGCGCGTGGCCTCGGGTACCGGGGCCTGGGCGCGTTGCAGCAAAGCGGCCGTGCCGGCCTCGCCCAGGTTGAGCAGGAAATGCTGCCAGCGCCGCTGCACGCGCTCGTGCAGCCAGGCGTCCTCGAGCGCCATGCGCAGGAACTGCGGCTCGCGGCCCGCGTCCAGCACCCGTGCCGCCATCGCCCCGACAAAGAGGTTGAAGTCATGGCGCACATCGCGCTCCGCCAGCGTGGCGGCCAGGGCGCGGGTGCGCCCACTCCACCCGGCGGCCATGAAGTGCGTGGTCACGGCTGCCTGCAGGCGTTGGGCCGCGTTGACCAGATGCACCGCCACGGGCGGGAACGCCGCCAGCGGCAGGCGCGTGGCCTCGGGAAACGGCAACGGCGTGGCGAAGGAGCGCAGCGCCGCGAGGCGGGCCCACGCCGGCGCCGCGAGGCCGCCGACATCCTGAGCGCAGGCCCGGGACTGTTGGAAACGACGCAGGGCCTCGCGCGGATCAACGTCGACCAACGCCAGCGCCGCCCGCTGGCTCATCATCACCAGGTTGCCGGCGACGTAGCCGCCGCGCGGGTTGAGCGGTTGGACCACGGCGGCGTCGGCATCGCCCGCAGCGCCGCCCAGTGGCACGCGCAACACCGGGCAGCGCCGAGCATGGATCTGCGCCAGGAACGTGGGCGTGACCTGGGCGTGGTCGAAGGCTTCCTCCTGCCGCCAGGCCTGCGTGCGCAGCTGCAGCCACAGGCGCGTGGTGCGTGTGCAGGCAAGGCTGCGCCGGCCGAAGACGGCGCGGCCGGCGCGCCAGCCCTGGTCCACCGGGGTGCCCTCGCGCAGCAGATCGGCGGGTGGCACCAGGCCGTGCCGGGCGTGGTCCCAGCCCACGGCAAAGCCGTCGCGGCTGGCCGCGTCGCCGTGGTGGGCGTGGTCTGCGTCGGCGAGGATGAGCGGGCACTGGTTCATCGACATCTCCAGGGTGAACCCGGCGGGAACGCGGGCGTGGAGGCAGTGTCGCGCCGAGGTAGCTCACAGCGTGAGCCACTGACGCCGGGAGTGATAAGCGCCGCATCCCCTGCACCGCCGCGGCGGGGCCGTGGGGCGGGAGGTGCGCGCCGCATGCACGGGGTGCGCTGCCCGGCCTTGTCGCAGGCCGACGGGTGGCACCGGCATGCTAAAATGCACGGTTCTTCGGCACAGCCCGCTCCGCCTGGAGCGGGCCGCCCAGGCCGGCGTAGCTCAGTTGGTAGAGCAGCGCATTCGTAATGCGAAGGTCGGGAGTTCGACTCTTCTCGCCGGCACCACAGGTCGTACAGGGGTTGGTCGCCATGCGCGACCAACCCCTTCGTCATCCTGGGCCCGCGCACGCCCCTCCCTACAATGAGCCGATGCGCATCCTCATTTCGAACGACGACGGTTATCTCGCCCCGGGCTTGGCCGCACTGGTGCGGGCCTGCGAAGGGTTGGGCGAGATCGACGTC
Organism: Rubrivivax sp.; assembly: GCA_020720385.1. GTDB lineage: Bacteria > Pseudomonadota > Gammaproteobacteria > Burkholderiales > Burkholderiaceae_C > Rubrivivax. Next base: position 30,307 of record DYOR01000005.1, on the reverse strand, counting down.
ATCGCGCCCGAGCAGAACGCCAGCGGCACGTCCAACGCGCTGACACTGACCCGGCCACTCAGCGTGTTCGAGGCACGCGGCGAACATGCGCGTGGGTTTCGCGTCGTCAACGGCACGCCGTCGGACTGCGTGCACGTGGCCCTCACCGGGCTGCTCGGGCATCGGCCGGACCTCGTCCTCTCGGGCATCAACAACGGCGCCAACATGGGTGACGACACCGTGTACTCGGGCACGGTGGCTGCGGCGATGGAGGGCTACCTCTTCGGCGTGCCGGCCATTGCCTTCTCGCAGGCGGAGAAGGGCTGGGCGCATCTCGACGCCGCGGCGGCCACCGCACGCGCCGTCGTCGAGCAGGTGCTGGCCCAGGTCACCGCCGGCGCCGAGCCGTGGCTGCTGAACGTGAACATCCCCAACCGCGCCGACGCCTCGACGCTGCCACGGATGGTCACGCGCCTGGGGCGGCGCCACGCCAGCGAGCCGGTGATTCGTCAAACCAGCCCGCGCGGCGAACCCATCTACTGGATCGGTCCGGCCGGGGATGCGCGCGAGTGCGGCGAGGGCACCGATTTCCACGCCGTGGCAGCGGGCTGCGTGTCGATCACACCCTTGCAGGTCGACCTCACCGACCACGCTGCGCGCCCGGCCTGGGTGGCGCGCTTCGCCGGCCGCAGCGCATGAGCCCGCCGGGCCGCCCCAAGGGCGAATGCCGGAGGGCGCAGCCCGAAGGTGCCCCAGCGACCGCTCGCCCGCAACGTCCGGCGCGCTTTCCCGTCGCGCTCGAGCGCGTCCATGGGGGTGAGCGAGCGGCGCCCACCGATCTGCAACGGCCGCAGCGCCCCCTGCAGCATGCTGCCCTGGAGGCTGCCCGGCACAGCGCACCCAGCGGCCTGGGGCTGGACTCGGCGGCGGTGCGCGAGCGCATGGTGGGACGTCTGCGTGCCCAGGGCCTGGGCTGCGAACCCGTGCTGCAAGCCCTCTCGAGCGTCGAACGCCACCGCTTCGTCGACAGCGCGCTGGCCAATCAGGCCTACGAGGACACGAGCCTGCCCATCGGTTCCGGGCAGACGATCTCCAAGCCCTCGGTGATCGCGCGCATGCTCTCGCTGCTCATGGACAGCGCCCGTGCGCGCGAGCAGGGTGACCTCGGGCGCGTGCTCGAGATCGGCACCGGTTGTGGCTACCAGGCGGCCCTGCTGTGCCGCATGGCGCGCACGGTGATCTCGATCGAGCGCCTCAAGGCGCTGCACGACAAGGCGCGCGAGAACCTGGTCGAACGGCCGGGCGACCTGCGCCTGGTCTACGGCGATGGGCGCCTGGGCCACGCGCCGCGCGCGCCGTACGATCACGTCATTGCCGCCGCGGGCGGCGACGAGTTGCCGGCGGCGTGGCTGGACCAGTTGGCCATGGGCGGCCGCCTCGTGGCACCGATGCACGATGCGGCGCGCGGCGGGCAGGTGTTGCTGGTGGTCGACCGCCAGCCCGAAGGCTGGGTTCGCCAGTGGCACGATGCGGTGCATTTCGTCCCTCTAAAATCCGGTGCGGCATGAACTCTTCTCTTTCTTCCCGTTCGACGCCCTCGGGCCTGCGCTGGCTGCTGGCCACGGTGGTGCTGGCCGTGCTGGCAGGCTGTGCGTCGCCGACGCAGCGTGCGCCGGTGGAGGAGCGCAAGCCGGCCACCGCCAGGCCGGGTGCGCCGGTCACGCCTGTGGTCGCGGGCGCGGCGTCTGCGCCGTCCGCGGTGGAGGTGGCGCCGGCCAAGCCTGCACTGCCTGGCAGCGAGAACGCCGGCAAGCCGGGCTACTACACCGTCAAGCCGGGGGACACGCTGATCCGCGTGGCCCTGGAGAACGGGCAGAACTGGCGCGACGTGGCGCGCTGGAACAACATCGACAACCCCAACATCATCGAAGTGGGACAGGTGCTGCGCGTCGCGCCGCCTGGGGTGGACGCCGGTGCGGCCACCGCGAGGCCCGTGGCCTCGGCCGGTCGCGTCGAAGCCCGGCCGCTGGAGGGCAAACCGCCCGCGCCGGCGGCCTCGGGCACGGTGACCGCAGCGTCCGCACCCGCGCCGGCACCCGCGTCGGCGCCAGCCGCCGCCGTGTCGCGCGACCCCGAGGAAGACCTGAACTGGGCCTGGCCTGCGACGGGATCCGTGGTCACGCCTTTCGACGACAACAAGAGCAAGGGACTGTCCATCGCCGGCAAGGCCGGTGACCCGGTGCTGGCCGCGGCCGACGGGCGCGTGGTCTACGCCGGCGCGGGCCTGCGCGGCTATGGCAATCTGATCATCGTCAAGCACAACACCACCTACCTCACGGCGTATGCGCACAACCAGACGCTGCTGGTGAAGGAAGACCAGATCGTGCGCCGCGGGCAGAAGATCGCCGAGATGGGTTCGAGCGACGCTGACCGGGTGCAGCTGCACTTCGAGATCCGCCGCCTGGGCAAGCCGATCGACCCGGCGCGGCTGCTGCCGGTGCGCTAGCACGGCGACGGGGCGGCGTGTTTGCGGCGTGCGCCACACCAGCCGCCGACGGCCCCGGGATAATCCGGCACATG
>DYOR01000005.1:13518-27648 GCA_020720385.1 Rubrivivax sp. | reverse complement strand
CATGACAAGCGGATGGGATTGGCTCGAGGTCGAGTCGCTCGACCTCGAGGCGCAGGGCGTGGCGCACCGCGCCGACGGCAAGGTGGTCTTCATCGAGGGCGCCCTGCCCGGCGAGCGCGTGCAGGTGCAGGTCGCGCGCAAGAAGAACCAGTGGGAGCAGGGACAGGTCACCGCGATCTCACGCGAGAGCGCGCAGCGCGTTCACCCCGCCTGCCCGCACTTCGGCCTGCATGCCGGCGCCTGCGGCGGCTGCAAGATGCAGCATCTGCATCCCGCCGCTCAGGTCGCGGTGAAGCAGCGCGTGCTCGAGGACAACCTCTGGCACCTGGCCAAGGTCAGGCCGGCGTGCGTGCTGCGTCCCATCGAAGGCCCGGCCTGGGGCTACCGCGACCGTGCGCGGCTGTCGGTGCGTTTCGTCGCCAAGAAGGGCACCGTGCTCGTCGGCTTTCACGAGCGCAAGTCGCGCTATGTGGCCGACATGCGGGTGTGCCCGGTGCTGCCGCCTCGGGTGAGTGCGCTGCTGATGCCCATGCGCGAACTCGTCGGGAGCATGGACCAGCGCGACCGCCTGCCGCAGATCGAGCTCGCCGCGGGCGACACCGTCACCGCGCTCGTGCTGCGACACCTGGAGCCGCTCACGAGCGCCGATGCGCGGCGCCTGCGTGACTTCGGTGCTCGGCACGGGGTGCAGTGGTGGCTCCAGCCCAAGGGGCCGGACAGCGTGCACCTGCTTGACGAAGGCGGCCCCGTGCTCGCCTATCGCCTGCCCGAGTTCGGCATCACCATGCCCTTCAAGCCGACCGATTTCACGCAGGTCAATGCGCACATCAACCGCGTGCTCGTGGACCGTGCGCTGCGCCTGCTCGAGCCGGGTGGCCACGAGCGCGTCATCGACTGGTTCTGCGGCCTGGGCAATTTCACCCTGCCTGCGGCCACGCTGGCGGGCAAGGTGCTGGGCATCGAGGGCAGCGAGACCCTGGTGGCGCGTGCGCGGAGCAACGCCCAGGCCAACGGGCTCGCCGGGAAGGCCGCCTTCGAGGCGCGAGACCTCTTCGAGATCGACGCGCCCGGCGTGCGCGACCTGGGGCCAGCGCAGCGCTGGGTGGTCGACCCGCCGCGCGAGGGTGCCTTCGCGCTGGCCAAGGCGGCAGCCGAGCTGCACCAGGCGGGGGACTTCGCGCTGCCCGGGCGCATCGTCTACGTCAGCTGCAACCCGGCCACGCTGGCGCGGGACGCCGGGCTGCTGGTGCACCAGGCCGGTTACCGCTGTGCGCTGGCGGGTGTGGTGAACATGTTCCCGCACACCGCCCACGTCGAGAGCATGGCGGTCTTCGATCGAGCCCGCCCATGAAACGGGGCCCCACAGGGCCCCGATGCTCATGCAGCCGATGCCGCGCCAGCGGATCCGCCGGCGCTCGGCGGGTGCTCAGTCGCGCTCGCCGCCGAAGATGCCCAGCAGGGCCAGCAGGTTGACGAAGACGTTGTACAGGCTCAGGTAGACCCCCAGCGTGGCGGTGATGTAGTTGGTTTCCTCGCCCGTCTGCACGCGCTTGAGGTCGTGCAGGATGAAGGCCGAGAAGATGCCGATGGCGATCACGCTCAGGGTGATCATCAGCGCGCTGCTCTGGATGAAGAGGTTGGCGATGCCGGCGACGATGAGCAGGATCACGCCGATGAAGAGGAATTTGCCCATCGCGCTGAGGTCGCGCTTGATCACGCTGGTCAGCGAGGCCATGCCGAAGAAGATGGCGCCGGTGCCGGCGAATGCCATCATGATCAGGCTGCCGCCGTTCTTGAAACCCAGCACCACGCCCAGCATGCGGGCCAACATCAGCCCCATGAAGAAGGTGAAGGCGAGCAGCATGGGCACACCCGCGGCCGAGTTCTTGGTCTTCTCGATGCCGAACATCAGGCCGAAAGCACCGGCCATGAAGACGATCATGCTCATGCCCGGCGACATCAGCTGGGCCACCCCGGTGGCCAGGCCGACCCAGGCCCCCAGCACCGTGGGCAGCATCGACAGCGCGAGCAGCCAATAGGTGTTGCGCAGGACGCGGTTGCGCTGCTCGGGCAGCGCACTGCCGCGCGTGAGGGCGGAAAAGTCTTGCACGCTCTGGTTCATGGAGTCTCCGGGTTGGGGGATGCAGGCACCTGGCTTGGACAGGGCGTGTGCATTCTAGGTTCCCCGGTCAATACCTTGCAGGGCAAGACATTCATGCGCCGCAAGTGTGCAAGCCCGGGCACGGGCTGCGCTATCGTTGCCGCCATGCAGACCAAGCCCACCCTCATCGCCGACGACGCGCGTGCCATTGCCGCCGCCGCCGAAGCCGAAGCCCTGAAGAACCACTGGGCCGTTTCCATCGCCGTCGTCGACGACGGCGGGCACCTGCTGTGGCTGCAACGCCTGGACGGGGCCGCCCCCATCTCGGCGCAGATTGCCCCGGCCAAGGCGCGCACGGCAGCGCTGGGCCGGCGCGAAAGCAAGGTCTACGAGGACATGATCAACCAGGGCCGTACCTCGTTCCTCAGCGCCCCGGGGCTGCAAGGCATGCTCGAAGGCGGCGTGCCGATCGTGGTGCAGGGGCAGTGCGTCGGCGCCGTGGGCGTGAGCGGCGTCAAGTCCGCCGAGGACGCCCAGGTGGCGCGCGCCGGCATCGCTGCACTGGCCGTCTGAAGCCGCCGCGCGGCGCATCGGCGCGAGGCCGGCCGCCCAAGCTACAATCTCGCGGTTTACCCGCAATCAGCGCAGGCCTAGCGAAACTCCGTCCCGGTTTCCCCTCGGACCATTGGCGAACCACCCTCGCCGCTGGTGCTGGGCGTGCGCAAACCCCGGAGCTATTGCCTTGCTGCCCGTTCTGCCACCCGCACTCCTGGCCCTTGCAGACGGCACGACGTTCGTCGGCACCTCGATCGGCGCGGCCGGCTGCACGGTGGGCGAAGTGGTCTTCAACACCGCGCTCACCGGCTACCAGGAAATCCTCACCGACCCGAGCTATTGCCGCCAGATCGTCACCCTGACCTATCCGCACATCGGCAACACCGGCGTCAACCCCGAGGACGTGGAGGCTTCGAAGATCCACGCCGCGGGCCTCATCGTCAAGGATGTGTCGCTGCGCGTGTCCAACTTCCGCGCCACGCGCAGCCTGTCGCAATACCTCGAAGGCGAAGGCACGGTGGCCATCGCCGGCATCGACACGCGCCGCCTGACGCGTGTGCTGCGCCACACCGGCGCGCAAAACGGCTGCATCGTCACCTTTTCCTCGGGCCATGAGTTGATGCCCGAGGACGTGCGCGCCGCGGTCGCCCGGGCCCAGGCCGCGCCTTCGATGGCGGGGCAGGATCTGGCGCGCGTGGTCTCGGCGCGGGCGGCGTATGAGTGGACCGAGACCGAATGGCAGCTCGGGCGAGGCTATGGCACCCTGGTCGAGGCCAGGCACCACGTGGTGGCGCTGGACTTCGGCGTCAAGCACAACATCCTGCGCATGCTCGCCGGGCGCGGCTGCCGCGTCACCGTGGTGCCGGCGCAGACCTCGGCGGCCGAGGTGCTCGCGCTGCGCCCGGACGGCATCTTCCTGAGCAACGGCCCGGGCGACCCCGAGCCCTGCGACTACGCCATCGCGGCCACGCGCGAACTCGTCGCCACGGGCACGCCCACCTTCGGCATCTGCCTGGGGCACCAGATTCTCGCCCTGGCCTGCGGCGCGAAGACCTTCAAGATGAAGTTCGGCCACCACGGCGCGAACCACCCGGTGCAGGACATCGACAGCGGCCGCGTCAGCATCACCAGCCAGAACCACGGTTTCGCGGTCGACGCTGCGACCTTGCCCACCAACGTGCGCGCCACGCATGTCTCGCTCTTCGACGGCACGCTGCAGGGCCTGGCACGCACCGACCGGCCGGCCTTCAGCTTCCAGGGCCACCCCGAGGCCAGCCCCGGGCCGCACGACATCGCCTACCTCTTCGACCGCTTCGTCGCACTGATGGAACGGCAATGAACGGCCCCCAAGCTCACATCCGTTCGCTGCCCCCCATGGCGGCGCAGGCCTCCCTTGGGGCGGCCCGGCGGGAGACCTAAATGCCCAAGCGCACAGACCTCAAGAGCATCCTCATCATCGGTGCCGGCCCGATCGTCATCGGTCAGGCCTGCGAGTTCGACTACTCCGGCGCCCAGGCCTGCAAGGCGCTGCGCGAGGAGGGCTACAAGGTCATCCTCGTCAACAGCAACCCGGCGACGATCATGACCGACCCGGAGATGGCCGATGTGACCTACATCGAGCCCATCACCTGGCAGGTGCTGGAGAAGATCATCGCCAAGGAGCGACAGGCCCATCCCGACGAGAGGATGGCCTTGCTGCCGACCATGGGCGGCCAGACGGCGCTGAACTGTGCGCTCGAGCTGCACCAGCACGGCGTGCTCGCACGCTGGGGCGTGGAGATGATCGGCGCCAACGAGGCGGCCATCGAAAAGGCCGAGGACCGGCTGAAGTTCAAGGACGCGATGACCTCCATCGGGCTGGACTCGGCGAAGAGCGGCGTCGCGCACTCGATGGACGAGGCGCTGGCGGTGCAAAGGCAGATCCAGGCCCTCATCGGCGGGCCGGGCTTCCCGATGGTCATCCGCCCGAGCTTCACGCTCGGCGGCACGGGTGGAGGCATTGCCTACAACCCGGAAGAGTTCGAAGAGATCTGCAAGCGCGGGCTGGACCTCTCGCCGACCAAGGAGCTGCTCATCGAGGAGAGCCTCATCGGCTGGAAGGAATACGAGATGGAGGTCGTGCGCGACCGCGTCGACAACTGCATCATCATCTGTTCGATCGAGAACCTCGACCCGATGGGCATCCACACCGGCGACTCGATCACCGTGGCCCCGGCGCAGACGCTCACCGACAAGGAATACCAGCTGCTGCGCAATGCGTCGATCGCCATCCTGCGCGAGATCGGTGTGGATACCGGCGGCTCCAACGTGCAGTTCGCCATCGAGCCGAAGACCGGGCGCATGGTGGTCATCGAGATGAACCCGCGCGTCAGCCGCAGTTCGGCGCTGGCCTCCAAGGCCACGGGCTTCCCGATCGCCAAGGTGGCGGCCAAGCTGGCCGTGGGCTACACGCTCGACGAGTTGCGCAACGACATCACCGGCGGTGCCACGCCGGCGAGCTTCGAGCCGAGCATCGACTACGTGGTGACGAAGATCCCGCGCTTCGCCTTCGAGAAGTTTCCCGCCGCCGACCCCCACCTGACGACGCAGATGAAGAGCGTGGGCGAAGTCATGGCCATCGGCCGCACCTTCCAGGAGAGCTTGCAGAAGGCCTTGCGCGGGCTGGAGACGGGCATCGACGGCCTGAGCGAGCGCACCTCGTGCAAGGAAAGCGATCGCGACGAAATCATCGACGAGATCGGCAACGTCGGCCCCGAGCGTGTGCTCTACGTGGCCGATGCCTTGCGCATCGGCATGACGCTGGAGGAGATCTTCGACGAGACGGCCATCGACCCGTGGTTCCTGGCGCAGATCGAGGAGCTGGTGGCGATCGAGGCGCAGGTGACGGGGCGCACGCTGGCGAGCCTGTCCGCCGCCGAACTGCGCCACCTGAAGAAGAAGGGCTTCTCCGACCGCCGGCTGGGCAAGCTGCTGGGGACGCACCAGCACGCGGTGCGCGAGGCGCGCCATGCCCTGGGTGTGCGCCCGGTGTACAAGCGCGTGGACACCTGTGCGGCGGAGTTCGCCACGCAGACGGCCTACATGTACTCGACCTACGAGGAGGAGTGCGAGGCCGAGCCCAGCACGCGCAAGAAGATCATGGTGCTGGGCGGCGGGCCCAACCGCATCGGCCAGGGCATCGAGTTCGACTACTGCTGCGTGCACGCCGCGCTGGCCCTGCGCGAAGACGGCTACGAGACCATCATGGTCAACTGCAACCCGGAGACCGTCTCCACCGACTACGACACCAGCGACCGCCTGTACTTCGAGCCGGTGACGCTGGAAGACGTGCTCGAGATCGTCGACAAGGAGCGGCCCTTCGGCGTGATCGTGCAGTACGGCGGCCAGACGCCGCTGAAGCTGGCGCTGGACCTGGAACGAGCCGGCGTGCCCATCATCGGCACCAGCCCGGACAGCATCGACGTCGCCGAGGACCGCGAGCGCTTCCAGCAGCTGCTGCACGAACTGGGCCTGAAGCAGCCGCCCAACCGCACCGCGCGCACCGAGGAGCAGGCGCTCGTGCTGGCGCAGGAGATCGGCTACCCGCTGGTGGTGCGCCCGAGCTACGTGCTCGGCGGCCGCGCCATGGAGATCGTGCACGGCGACAAGGACCTCGAGCGCTACATGCGCGAAGCGGTGAAGGTGAGCGCCAAGTCCCCCGTGCTGCTGGACCGTTTCCTCGACGACGCCATCGAGGTGGATGTGGACTGCATCGCCGATGCCACGGGCGCGGTGATGATCGGCGGCATCATGGAACACGTCGAGGCCGCGGGCATCCACAGCGGGGATTCGGCCTGTTCGCTGCCGCCCTACACCTTGTCGGCATCGCTGCAGGACGAGATGCGCCGCCAGGCCACGGCGATGGCGCGCGCGCTCGAGGTCGTCGGACTCATGAACACGCAGTTCGCCATCCAGGGCGAGGGCGATGCCGCGGTGGTCTACGTGCTCGAGGTCAACCCGCGTGCCTCGCGCACCGTGCCCTTCGTGAGCAAGGCCACGGGGCAGGCGCTGGCGAAGATCGCGGCGCGCTGCATGGCCGGGCAGTCGCTGGCCTCGCAGCGCAGCGCCGACGGACGTGCGCCGCGCGAGGTCATCCCGCCGTACTTCAGCATCAAGGAAGCGGTGTTCCCGTTCAACAAGTTCCCCGGCGTGGACCCGATCCTCGGCCCGGAGATGCGCTCCACCGGCGAGGTCATGGGTGCCGGCCGGACCTTCGGCGAGGCCATGCTCAAGAGCCAGCTCGGTGCCGGCTCGCGTCTGCCCGCCCGGGGCGCGGTGGTGATCACGGTGAAGGACAGCGACAAATCGCGCGCCGTGATCGTGGCGCGCGACCTCGTGTCGCTGGGCTACCAGGTGCTGGCCACCAAGGGCACGGCGGCGGCCATTGCCGCTGCGGGCGTGGCGGTGCGCGTGGTGAACAAGGTCAAGGATGGCCGCCCCCACATTGCCGACATGGTCAAGGCGGGCGAGATCCAGCTCGTCTACACCACGGTGGACGAGACGCGCACGGCGATTGCCGATTCGCGCTACATCCGCACGACAGCCCTGGCCCACCGCGTCACCTACTACACCACCATGGCCGGTGCCGAGGCGGCCACCGAGGCGCTCAAGCACCAGGACGACCTGGAAGTGACCTCCCTGCAGGAGCTCCACGCCCGCTTGCATTGAAGCGCGCGTGGGAGCGACGCGCTCGCGCCGTGGTGCGGCCGGGCGCTGTCCGGGTTAAAATCCACGCACCTTCCGCCGTACGAAGTCCCCAGGGGCCTCTGCGGCGGATTCACTTTTTCCGACAACGGATCCTCACATGGCCACGATTCCCCTGACCAAGCGCGGTGCCGAGCTGCTGAAGAGCGAGTTGCAGCGGCTCAAGTCCGTGGAGCGGCATGCCGTGATCCAGGCCATCGCCGAGGCGCGCGCGCAGGGCGACCTGTCGGAGAACGCCGAGTACGAGGCCGCCAAAGACAAGCAGGGATTCATCGAAGGCCGCATCAAGGAGCTCGAGTCCAAGCTCGCTGGCGCACAGGTCATCGACCCGGCCGCGCTGGACGGGGGGGGCAAGGTGGTGTTCGGCTCCACCGTCGAGCTCGAGGACGATGCCTCGGGCGCCCGGGTGACCTACCAGATCGTGGGCGACGACGAGGCCGACCTGAAGCTCGGCCTGATCTCCATCAGCAGCCCGATCGCCCGTGCCCTGATCGGCAAGGAGGCCGGCGACGTGGCCGAGGTCCAGGCGCCGGGCGGCCTGAGGCATTGGGAAATCGTCGCCGTGCGCTACATCTGACTTCCCGGCGATGACGCTTCTCGAGCGTGCCCGGCGCCTCCTGCCCGGCCTGTGGGCCGGCTGGCTGCTGTGCGTGGGACTGCTCGCCACGCCGGCGCCCTTTGCCCTGCTCGCGCGCGCCGATGCCGGCCGCGTGGTGGCGCGCATGCTGGCGCAGGAGGCCTACACCAGCCTGGCGCTGGGCGTGGGCCTGCTCGTCCTCGAGCGCCTCGTGGCGCGGCGCGCGGCCCTGGCCGGGCGCGGCGCGCAATTCAGCGTGGGCATGGCCCTTGCGCTCGGAACTTTGTTCTGCACCGTGGCAGGCTACTTCGCCATCCAGCCCTTGCTGCCGGCGGCGCGTGCGGGGCAGGGTGCCTTCAGCTTCGGCCAGTTGCACGCCGTGAGCACGGCCTTCTTCGTCGTCAAGGCCGGCCTGGTCGTGGCGCTGGCCTGGCGCGCTGCGACCCCGCCCGCAGCGGCGGGGAGCGCTACTCGACGGCCTTCTTCTTGACGCTGGTGAGGCGCCGTTTGACGCGCTTGATCTGGCCGCCGGCGGTGACGCGCTCGTTGCCGAAGACCTTCACCTTCTTCACGGTGGCGCGGTGATTGCCGCTCTTGGAGAAGCTCACCAGCTTGACCATGCGCGGGCCGGGCTGGCGATCGTCGCGCTCGGCCTTTTCCTTGGGCGGGAGCGGGCGCCACAGCACCAGCAGCTTGCCGATGTGCTGGATGGGAGCGGCGCCGAGCTTGTCGGCGAGCGTGGCGAACATGGCTTCACGGGCGCCGCGGTCGTCGCCGAAGACGCGCACCTTGATCAGGCCGTGGGCCTTGAGGGCGGCGTCCACTTCCTTTTCCACGGCGGCGGTCAGCCCGTCGCCTCCGATCATCACCACCGGGTCCAGGTGATGGGCTTCGGAGCGGTGCCCCTTGCGTTCGGCGGGGGAGAGTTGGATCGTGGTCATGACCCTATTATCGACTGCACATGAAGGTCAGCACGAAGAGCAAGAAGGTCAACAAGGCGTGGCTCAACGACCACGTCAACGACCCGTACGTGAAGATGGCGCAGCGCGAGGGCTACCGCGCGCGTGCCGCCTACAAGCTCAAGGAGATCGACGAGGCCCTGCGCCTGCTGCGCCCGGGGCAGTTGGTGGTGGACCTCGGGGCGGTGCCCGGCGCCTGGAGCCAGTACCTGCGGCGCAAGTTCGCGGGCGCGGGGGCGGCCGTGGGCCAGCTCGACGGCAGCGTCATCGCCCTGGACGTGCTGGACATGGAGCCGATCGAGGGCGTGGAATTCATCCGCGGCGATTTCAGGGACGAGGCGGTGTCCCAGGCCCTGACTGAGCGCCTGGCGGGCCGCGCGGTGGACGTGGTGCTCTCCGACATGGCGCCCAACCTCTCGGGCATCGAGTCGTCGGACGCCGCGCGCATCGCCCACCTCGTCGAACTCGCGGTCGACTTCGCCCTGGCCCACCTGCGCCCGGAAGGTGCCCTGGTGTGCAAGACCTTCCACGGCAGCGGCTACAGCCAGCAGGTGAAGCTCTTCAAGGACCGCTTCCGCGTCGTCAAACCGATCAAGCCCAAGGCCTCGCGTGACAAGTCCGCCGAAACCTTCCTCGTCGGCGTGGGTCCCAAGGCACTGCGGGCCGCCCCGGAATGGCACCGGGAAACGGCGTGAAAGCCGCGGTTTACCAGGGGAAACGGGTCATTCCCTCACACCGGTGCAAACCCTTGACTGCCCTAGAATCGGCCCTATATACCGTGGAATCCGGCTCGTCGGCCCCGACCTGTCGCCCCGCTCAACTGCAAAAGGAACCGCGGTGAACAATCAATGGTTCTCCAAAGTCGCTGTCTGGATGGTGATCGCCCTGGTGCTGTTCACCGTCTTCAAGCAGTTCGACCGCGGCGTCGTGCAGGGCAGCCAGATCGGCTACTCCGACTTTCTCGAGGAAGTGCGCAGCAAGCGCATCAAGGCGGTGACCCTGCAGGAAAGCGCGGGGGGGGGCACCGAGATCGTCGCCACCACCACCGACGACAAGCGCCTGCGCAGCAACGCCACCTATCTAGACCGCGGCCTGGTCGGCGACCTGATCAACAACGGCGTCAAGTTCGACGTCAAGCCGCGTGAAGAGCCTTCGCTGCTCATGAGCATCCTGGTGAGCTGGGGCCCGATGCTGCTGCTCATCGGCGTGTGGATCTATTTCATGCGCCAGATGCAGGGCGGCGGTAAAGGTGGCGCCTTCAGCTTCGGCAAGAGCAAGGCACGCGTCCTCGACGAAGCCAACAACACCACCACCTTCGCCGACGTCGCCGGCTGCGACGAGGCCAAGGAAGAGGTCAAGGAACTGGTCGACTTCCTCAAGGAGCCGCAGAAGTTCCAGAAGCTCGGCGGGCGCATTCCGCGTGGCGTGCTGCTGGTGGGCCCTCCGGGCACCGGCAAGACGCTGCTGGCCAAGGCCATTGCCGGCGAAGCCAAGGTGCCCTTCTTCAGCATCAGCGGTTCGGACTTCGTGGAGATGTTCGTTGGCGTGGGTGCAGCGCGTGTGCGCGACATGTTCGAGCAGGCGAAGAAGAGCGCGCCGTGCATCATCTTCATCGACGAGATCGACGCGGTGGGCCGCCACCGCGGCGCCGGCCTGGGCGGCGGCAACGACGAGCGCGAGCAGACGCTCAACCAGATGCTCGTCGAGATGGACGGCTTCGAGACCAACCTCGGCGTGATCGTCATGGCGGCGACCAACCGGCCCGACATCCTCGACCCCGCGCTGCTGCGCCCGGGGCGCTTCGACCGCCAGGTCTACGTCACGCTGCCCGACGTGCGTGGGCGCGAGCAGATCCTCATCGTGCACATGCGCAAGGTGCCGGTGGGGCAGGACATCCGCGCCGACATCCTGGCCCGGGGCACGCCGGGATTCAGCGGCGCCGACCTGGCCAACCTGGTCAACGAGGCCGCACTCTTCGCCGCACGGCGCAGTGGCCGTGTCGTGGAGATGGTCGACTTCGAGAAGGCCAAGGACAAGATCATGATGGGCCCGGAGCGCAAGTCCATGGTCATGCCCGAGGAAGAGCGGCGCAACACGGCCTACCACGAGTCGGGCCATGCCCTGGTGGCCAAGCTCATGCCCAAGACCGACCCGGTGCACAAGGTCACCGTGATCCCGCGCGGCCGCGCGCTGGGCGTGACGATGCAGCTGCCCGAGGGCGACCGCTACAGCATGGACAAGGAGCGCATGCTCTCGACCATCAGCGTGCTCTTCGGTGGGCGCATCGCCGAGGAGGTGTTCATGCACCAGATGACCACCGGTGCGTCCAACGACTTCGAGCGCGCCACGGCGATCGCGCGCGACATGGTCACGCGCTACGGCATGAGCGACGAGCTCGGCCCGATGGTCTATGCCGAGAATGAGGGCGAGGTCTTCCTCGGTCGCTCGGTCACCAAGACCACCACCATGTCCGAGGAAACGATGCGCAAGGTGGACCTGGTGATCCGCCGCATCATCGACGAGCAGTACGGCATCGCGCGCAAGCTCATCGAGGACAACCAGGACAAGATCCACGCCATGGCCCACGCGCTGCTCGAATGGGAGACCATCGACGCCGACCAGATCGACGACATCATGGCGGGCAAGCCGCCGCGGCAGCCCAAGGACTGGGCCCCGTCGTCGACCAAGCCGCCCGGCGGCCCGGCCGCGCCCATGGGCACCGACGGTGCGCCCGCCGCGGCCTGAAGCCGGGATGCGCCACTGAGCCAGAGCGGGGCTGCGGCCCCGCTCGGCATTCTTCTGCACCTATGCACTGGCAGATCTCGCGCTTCACCATCGACCTGTCGCGCCCGCGCGTGATGGGCATCGTGAATGCCACGCCGGACTCCTTCTTCGACGGTGGCCGCCATGCTTCAGTGGCGGCCATGGTGGCGCAGTGCGAGGCGCAGGTGGCCGCCGGCGCCGATATCCTGGACATCGGCGGCGAGTCGACGCGGCCGGGCGCGCACTCGCCCAGCGCCGCGGAAGAACTGGCCCGCGTGCTTCCCATCGTGCGCGCGGCGCTCGGCCTGGGCGTGCCGGTGTCGGTGGACACCAGCGAGCCGCTGGTGATGCGCGCGGTGCTGGATCTCGGCGCCGACATCATCAACGACGTGCGCGCCTTGCGCCGCCCCGGCGCGCTGGCTTGCGTGGCGGCGCACCCGCGCGCGGGTGTCTGCCTGATGCACATGAAGGGTGAGCCCGACACCATGAGCACCTCGGCGAGCTACGACGATGTCGTGGCCGAAGTGGCGGCCTTTCTCGGCGCGCGCCTGGCGGCGGTGCAGGAGGGCGGTGTGGCGCCGGAGCGCGTCGTGCTCGACCCGGGCATCGGCTTCGCCAAGTCGGCCGAGCACAATCTGGCCTTGCTCGCGCGCCAGGGCGAGCTCCTGGCAATGGGCCGGCCGATCCTCGTGGGCTGGTCGCGCAAGGGCACGCTGGGTCGCATCACCGGCCGGCCGGTGGGCGAGCGGCTCGCGGCCAGCGTGGCCGCCGCCCTGGCGGCCGTGGCCCGCGGTGCGGCCGTCGTGCGTGTCCACGATGTGGCTGCGACCGTCGATGCGCTGAAGGTCTGGCGCGCCGCGCAGCTTGGCGCGGCGGACGAGCTTGGGACGCGGCCGGACTCGGGCGCCGCTGACGGAAAATCAGAGCAGGAGAGATGAGCATGAGCAGGACCTTTTTCGGCACCGACGGCATCCGTGGCACGGTGGGCCGCACGCCCATCACGCCGGACTTCATGCTGCGTCTGGGGCACGCCGTGGGCCAGGTGCTGCGCCGCGGCAGCACCCGGCCGACCGTGATCATCGGCAAGGACACGCGCATTTCGGGCTACATGCTGGAGTCGTCGCTCGAAGCCGGCTTTGCCTCGGCCGGCGTCGACGTGCTGCTCAGCGGCCCCTTGCCCACGCCCGGCGTGGCCTACCTCACGCGCGCCTTGAGGCTGGACCTGGGCGTGGTCATCAGCGCCTCGCACAACCCGTTCTCGGACAACGGCGTGAAGTTCTTTTCCGCGCGCGGCGAGAAGTTGCCCGACGAGTGGGAAGCGGCGGTGGAGGCCGAACTGCTGGAGATGCCCAAGTGGGTCGATTCCGCGGGCCTGGGCAAGGCCAGGCGGCTGAACGACGCCGGCGGCCGCTACATCGAGTTCTGCAAGAGCACGGTGCCGCAAAGCTTGTCGTTGCGCGGCATGAAGCTGGTCGTCGACGGCGCGCATGGCGCGGGCTACCACGTGGCCCCCGACGTCTTTCACGAGCTCGGCGCGGCCGTCGTCACCATCGGCTGCCAGCCCGACGGGCTGAACATCAACGAGGGCTGCGGGGCCACGGCGCCCCAGGCCCTGGTGCGGGCGGTGGCCGAGCACGGCGCGGACTACGGCATCGCGCTGGACGGCGACGCCGACCGGCTGCAGATGGTCGATGCGCAAGGGCGTTTGTACAACGGCGACGAGCTGCTCTACGTGCTGGCGGCCGACCGCCTGGCCCAGGACCGGGCCGTGCCGGGCGTGGTGGGCACGCTGATGACGAACATCGCCGTCGAGCAGGCGCTGGCCCGCCTCGGGGTGAGCCTGGTGCGCGCCAGGGTCGGCGACCGCTATGTGCTGGAAGAACTCAGCGCACGCGGCTGGCAACTCGGCGGCGAGAGTTCGGGCCACCTGCTGGCGCTGGACCGCCACACCACCGGCGACGGCATCATCAGCGCGCTGCAGGTCCTGCAGGCGGTGCGCGGCAGTGGCCGCACGCTGGCGGCATTGCTCGAAGGCGTGACGCTGTATCCGCAGACGATGATCAACGTGCGCCTGCGCGAGGGCAGCGACTGGAAGACGAACCACGCGCTCACGGCGGCCCGCGATCAGGCCGAACGCGCGCTCGGACAAGCCGGCCGCGTGCTCATCCGCGCTTCGGGCACCGAGCCCGTGCTGCGAGTGATGGTCGAGTCGCGCGATGCCGAGACCGGTCACCACTGGGCGCAGCACATGGCCAGCGCGGCTGCGGCGGGTTAGCTGCCCCGTCACGCTGCCGCATGACAGGATGTGACACCGTCACATGTCTGTCACGAAAGATTTTTACATTTCCTCGGAGCCAACCACCGCTTCCGAGGTAGACCATGACTGTGTTTCGCACCCTGACCCTGACCGCCGCCATCGCGCTGAGTTCGGG
>DYOR01000005.1:0-13418 GCA_020720385.1 Rubrivivax sp. | reverse complement strand
CCATGACTGTGTTTCGCACCCTGACCCTGACCGCCGCCATCGCGCTGAGTTCGGGTCTCGCCCTGGCCCAGGACGTGACCGGCGCCGGCGCCTCGTTCCCCGCGCCCGTGTACGCCAAGTGGGCCGACGCCTACAACAAGGCCACCGGCGCGCGCATCAACTACCAGTCCGTCGGCTCGGGCGCCGGCATCAAGCAGATCCGCGGCAAGACCGTGGATTTCGGCGCCAGCGACATGCCGCTCACCGATGCCGATCTGGCCAAGGACGGCATGATCCAGTTCCCCACCGTCATCGGTGGCGTCGTGCCGGTGGTGAACATCGCCGGCATCGCCCCGGGCCAGATGCGCCTGAACGGGCAGGTGCTGGGCGACATCTTCCTGGGCAAGATCACCAAGTGGAACGATGCGGCGATCACCGGGCTGAATCCCGGCGTGAAGCTGCCCGACGAGGCGATCGCCCCGGTGCGGCGTGCCGACGGCTCGGGCACGACCTTCCTCTTCACCAACTACCTCTCCAAGGTGAACGCCGAATGGAAGACCAAGGTCGGTGAAGGCACGGCGGTGAACTGGCCCACCGGGGCCGGCGGCAAGGGCAACGAGGGCGTATCGGCCTTCGTGCAGCGCCTGCCCAACTCGATCGGCTACGTCGAGTCGGCCTATGCCAAGCAGAACAAGATGAGCCACGTGCTCATGCAGAACAAGGAAGGCGTCTTCGTCAAGCCCGAGGACACCACCTTCAAGGCCGCTGCCGCGGGTGCCGATTGGACGCGCAGCTTCTTCCAGGTGCTCACCGACCAGTCGGGCAAGGACGCCTGGCCGATCACCGGCGCCACCTTCATCCTCATGCACAAGACCCAGGACAAGCCGGTGAATGCGGCCAACACGCTGAAGTTCTTCGACTGGTCCTATGTCAACGGCGACAAGATGGCCGACGATCTGGACTACGTGCCGCTGCCGGACGTGGTGAAGAACCTCATCCGCAAGCAGTGGGCCGACTCGCTCAAGGACGCCTCGGGCAAGGCCATCGCCTACAAGTGATAGGCTAGATGGCAACCCAGCCGGGCGCCGTGCGCCGGGCTGGGTTTTTCGCCGATCAGGCACCGATCGACGCCAGAACAACTCGCGGAGGCCTCGTGGCCGCCATCCTTCACGGCAGCTCCATCGACAATTCCCGCGAGACGGAGCGAGCATCCCCCAGGGGTGAACCTCCGGCGCGGCGGCGCATGCTGCCATGGGCCGACGCGGCATTCTCCGCGCTCGCCCGCGCGGCCGCGCTGCTCACGCTGGCGTTGCTCGCGGGCATCATCGTCTCACTCTTCATGGGCGCACTGCCGGCGATCCGCGAATACGGGCTCGGCTTCCTCGTCTCGACGCAGTGGGACCCGGTGCAGTCCCGCTTCGGCGGCCTGGTGATGATCTACGGCACGCTGATGACCTCGCTCATCGCGCTCGTCATCGCCGTGCCGGTGAGCTTCGGCATTGCCGTCTTCCTCACCGAGCTTTCGCCGCGGTGGCTCAAGCGCCCGCTCGGCGTGGCCATCGAACTGCTCGCCGCGGTGCCCTCCATCGTCTATGGCATGTGGGGTCTGCTCACCTTCGGCCCCGTGCTGGCGACCTTCGTCCAGCAGCCGCTGCAGGCCGCGTTCAACGGCGTGCCCATCCTCGGAGCGCTGGTGTCGGGGCCCCCGGTGGGCATAGGCATCTTGTCGGCCGGGATCATCCTGGCGATCATGGTCATTCCGTTCATTGCCTCGGTGATGCGCGATGTCTTCGAGACCACGCCACCGATGCTCAAGGAATCGGCCTACGGTCTCGGCGGGACGACCTGGGAAGTGGTCTCGCGCGTCGTCCTGCCCTACACCAAGACCGGGGTGGTTGGCGCGATCATGCTCGGCCTGGGCCGCGCGCTGGGCGAGACCATGGCGGTGACCTTCGTCATCGGCAACTTCAACCAGCTCGATTCCCTGTCGCTGTTCCAGGCCGCCAACAGCATCACCTCGGCGCTGGCCAACGAATTTGCCGAGGCCGGCGAAGGCCTGCACCAGGCCTCGCTGATCTACCTCGGGCTGATCCTGTTCTTCATCACCTTCGTCGTGCTCTCGCTGTCGAAGCTGCTGCTCATGCGCCTGAAGAAGGGTGAGGGGAGTCGCACATGAGCGCCCTCGAGTTCGACGCCGCACGCATGGCGCTGCACCGCAGGCGCAAGCGCGTCAACGTCATCGCGCTCACGCTGGCCCTGGCGGCGATGGCCTTTGGCCTGTTCTGGTTGTTTTGGATCCTCTTCGAGACGGTGCGCCTCGGCCTCGGGGGGCTGGCATGGTCGGTGTTCACCGTGTCGACACCGCCGCCGCAGGCCGACGTCGGCGGGCTGGCCAATGCCATCGTCGGCTCGCTCATGATGGTGGCGCTGGCCACCGCGCTGGGCACGCCCATCGGGGTCATGGCGGGCATCTACCTTGCCGAGTACGGCAAGCGCGCCTGGCTGGGCGTGGTCACCGGCTTCATCAACGACATCCTGCTCTCGGCGCCGTCGATCGTCGTCGGCCTGTTCATCTACGCCGCGGTGGTGGCGCGCGCCAAGACCTACTCGGGCTACGCGGGCGTGCTCGCGCTGGCCCTCATCGTCATCCCCGTGGTCGTGCGCACGACCGAGAACATGCTCAGCCTGATCCCCAACTCGCTGCGCGAGGCCGCCTACGCGCTGGGTACGCCGAAGTGGAAGGTCATCAGCAGCGTGACCCTGAAGGCCGCGCGCGCCGGCGTGATTACGGGCGTGCTGCTGGCGGTGGCGCGCATTGCCGGGGAGACCGCGCCGCTGCTCTTCACCGCGCTCTCGAACCAGTTCTTCACCGCCAACCTCGGCGAGCCCATGGCCAGCCTGCCGGTGACCATCTTCAAGTTCGCGATGAGCCCGTACGAGAACTGGCAGAAGCTCGCCTGGGCCGGCGTCTTCCTCATCACCCTCAGCGTGCTCGGCCTGAACATCCTGGCGCGGGTTCTGTTTCGCAACAAGCACTAGCCCTCGCACCGGAGCCCGCATGGACCAGCGAACCGACTTGCCGAACTCGGAGAAGACGAAGATCGCCGTGCGCGACCTGAACTTCTACTACGGCGGCTTCCACGCCCTCAAGCACATCAACCTGGACATTCCGCAGAACAAGGTGACGGCCTTCATCGGCCCCTCGGGCTGCGGCAAGAGCACGCTGCTGCGCACCTTCAACCGCATGTACGAGCTCTACCCCGAGCAGCGCGCGGCGGGCAGCATCACGCTGGACGGGCAGGACATCCTGTCGAGCAAGCTCGACGTCACGCTGGTGCGCGCCAAGATCGGCATGGTGTTCCAGAAGCCCACGCCCTTCCCGATGTCGATCTACGACAACATCGCCTTCGGGGTGCGCCTGTTCGAGGCCCTGCCGCGCGTGGAAATGGACGAGCGCGTGGAGTGGGCGCTGAAGAAGGCGGCGCTGTGGGGCGAGGTCAAGGACAAGCTCGACCAGAGCGGCTCGGGGCTGTCGGGCGGGCAGCAGCAGCGCCTGTGCATCGCGCGCGGCATCGCCATCAAGCCCGAGGTGCTGCTGCTCGACGAGCCCTGCTCCGCGCTGGACCCGATCAGCACCGGCAAGATCGAGGAACTCATCGACGAGTTGAAGGCCGACTACACCGTGGTCATCGTCACCCACAACATGCAGCAGGCGGCGCGCTGCAGCGACTACACCGCCTACATGTACCTGGGCGACCTGGTCGAGTTCGGCCCGACCTCGGAGCTCTTCATGAAGCCCAAGAAGAAGGACACCGAGGACTACATCACCGGGAGATTCGGCTGAGCGCCGAAGGAGCCATTCCAATGAGCGACAAGCATCTCTCCGCACAGTTCGACGCCGAACTCAGCGGCATCTCCACGCGCGTGCTCGAGATGGGCGGGCTGGTCGAGTCCCAGGTCACGCAGGCCCTGCATGCGCTGACGCATCTCAGCGACGAGACGGCGGCGCAGGTGCTGCGCGAGGAAGAGCGCGTCAACCAGATGGAAGTCGAGATCGATCGCGACCTCTCGGCGATCATCGCGCGGCGCCAGCCCACCGCGCGCGACCTGCGGCTGCTCATCGCGGTGAGCAAGTCCATCGCCAACCTCGAGCGCGTGGGCGACGAAGCGGCGCGCATCGCGCGCACGGTGCACCGGCTCGTCGGCACGGGTGTGTCGTCGCGGCTGCCCCTCACCGACCTCGTCTTCGAGGCCGACCTGGCGATCGCGCAGCTGCGCAAGGCGCTGGATGCGTTTGCGCGCCTGGACACCGCCAAGGCGCTGGAGGTGCTCAAGCAGGACGACCAGATCGACCAGGAGTTCAACGGCCTGCTGCGCAAGCTCATCACCTACATGATGGAAGACCCGCGCACGATCTCCTCGAGCATCGACCTGGTGTTCGTGGCCAAGGCGATCGAACGCGTTGGCGACCACTCGAAGAATATCGCCGAAGCCATCATCTACGTCGTCAAGGGCACCGACGTGCGCCACAGCTCGGTGGCCGACGTCGAGAACGTCGTGCGTTGAGGTCCCGCAGATGAGCAGCGTGCTGGTGGTGGAAGACGAATCGGCGATCGCCGAGCTCATTGCGATCAACCTGCGGCATGCGGGCTTCCAGGTCCAGGTCGTGGGCGATGCCGAGCAGGCGCAGCGCGCCGTGGACCAGGTGTTGCCCGAACTGGTGCTGCTGGACTGGATGCTCCCGGGGCAGTCGGGCGTGCAGCTGGCGCGCCGCTGGCGCACCGATGCGCGCACGCGCGAGCTGCCGGTGATCATGCTCACGGCGCGCGCCGAGGAGGCCGACAAGATCACCGGGCTGGACGCCGGGGCCGACGACTACCTGACCAAGCCTTTCTCCACCAAGGAGTTGCTCGCGCGCATCCGCGCCGTGCTGCGCCGCAAGTCCCCCGAGGCGCTGGACGCGGCGGTGGAGGTCAGCGGCCTGCGCCTGGACCCCGCCACCCGGCGCGTGACACGGCGCATGGGTGAGGCGCTGCGTGACGTGAAGGTCGGCCCGACCGAGTTCCGGTTGCTGCACTTCTTCATGTCGCATCCCGAACGGGTGCACAGCCGTGCCCAACTGCTCGACCGCGTCTGGGGTGACCATGTGTTCATCGAGGAGCGCACGGTCGACGTCCATGTCAAGCGGCTGCGTGAGGCGCTGACGCCGGTGGCGTGCGCGGGCCTGATCGAGACGGTGCGCGGTGCGGGCTATCGCTTGACGCAGTCACTCGATTCGCCGGTGGCCTGAGGGCGGGGCAAGATGGGTTGGTGGTTCGCGCGCAGCCTGGCGGCGCTGGGATTGGTCCTTGCCGGCGGGTTGTGCGGTGCGCTCCTGGGCGCGCCGTTGCACGCCCCGCTGCCGGGGACGATCGCGGGCGGCCTGCTGGCCATGCTGCTGCTGGTGCTGCGCGATTCGCTGCGCGGCCAGAGCCTCATGCACTGGCTGCGCGGCCCGCTCACCGCCGCGGCGCCGCGGGACGCGGGATTCTGGGGTGAGCTCGCCTACCGCATCGAGCGCGCCCTGCGCCAGCGCGAGCAGCGCACGCACCAGGAGCAGGAGCGGCTGGCGCAATTTCTCTCGGCCATGGAAGCGTCGCCCAACGGCGTGATGCTGCTCGACGATGCGGGCCAGATCGAATGGTGCAATTCCGTCGCCGCACAGCACTTCGGCCTCGACCCCGAACGCGACCTGCGTCAACGTGTCACCAACCTCGTGCGCATGCCGGCCTTCGTCGCCCACCTGCAGGGCGGGCGGCTGGACGAGCCGGTGGTGTTCCCCGGGCCCTTGGGACGCTGCACCCTGTCCGTGCTGGTGCGGCCCTACGGCGGCGGGGCCAAGCTGGTGCTCTCGCAGGACATCACCGAGCGCGAGCGCACCGAGGCCATGCGCCGCGACTTCGTCGCCAACGTGTCGCACGAGATCCGCACGCCGCTGACGGTGCTGGCCGGCTTCGTCGAGACCCTCGCCGGCCTGCCGTTGAGCGAGGCCGAGCGCCAGCGCGTGCTCGTCCTCATGGCTCAGCAGACCGACCGCGTGCAGGCCCTGGTCGGTGACCTGCTCACGCTGGCGCGGCTGGAGGGCAGCCCGCCGCCCGTGGTGGACCGCTGGACGAGCGCGGCCACGCTGATGCACAAGGCGCTCGAGGACGCGCGGGCCCTTTCCGCCGGTCGCCACGTGATCGAGGGCAGCGGCGGCGACGAGGCCGAACTTGCGGTGAGCGAGACCGAGCTCTACAGCGCGGTGGGCAACCTGCTCCACAACGCGGTGCGCTACACGCCGGACGGAGGCCGCATCGCGCTGCGCTGGGTCTGGCGCAGTGACGGTGGCGCCCAGATCGAGGTGACCGACACCGGCATCGGCATCGCGCGCGAGCATCTGGGCCGTCTCACCGAGCGCTTCTATCGCGTCGACGGCAGCCGCTCGCGCGACACCGGGGGTACCGGCCTTGGCCTGTCCATCGTCAAGCACGTGGCGCAGCGCCACGGCGGCGAGATCGATGTGCACAGCGAGCCCGGCAAGGGCTCGACCTTCCGGCTGGTGCTGCCGGCGATGCGCGTGCGCCGCAGGCGCGAGCAGGCCAGCGTCACGCCCGCGCCGCTGCTTGAGCGCTAGCCCGGACCGCGGGGGGTCCGGTCCTTCGCCAGGCACGAGGCCGCGCGAAAACGCGCCCTCGAGTCCGGGCTCAGGGTGCAGGCGTGCGCCGGTAGATCAGCGTCACCTCGTTGCGGTCGGTCGGCTTGCGCGCTTCGGCCACCCAGGTCCAGCCGCCCGGGGGGGTGGGTGTCCGGTCCAACCTGCGCGTCTGGACGAGGTACGGGCAGGGGCCTTGCGCGGCCTGCTCGCGTGCATCCACGCGCCAGCGGCCGAAGACCTCGAGTGCGGCCACCGCCGAGGGCGACAGGCCGGGTGCGGCAACGCAGGCCGAGGCGGGCACGAACTGCGCCAGGCGCGACACCAGCGCGCGCGGGCTGCGCGCGTAATCCAGCGGCGGCAGCCACAGGGTCAACAGGAGCAGCCAGCACAGGGCCACGCCGCCCGCCGGCAGCACCAGGCTCTTCCACAAGGCCTCGCGGTGGCGCCCGGTGCGCCAGCGCACGAGCCAGACCCAGGCGAGCGTGCCGGCCAGGGCCAGGGCCAGCGCGAGCGCCGAGAACTGCGGCGTGAAGCCCGGCAGCAAGCGCGCGAGGTTGGCGGCGGGTTTGGCCGGCACACCCGTCTGCATCGAGGCGTAGACCACCCAGATGGTCAGGGCGCAGATGGTGAAAAAGGCCATCGAGAACCAGTCGATGGCGGCCGAGGCACTGCGCTTGAGCGTGGGCAGCGCGAAGGCCGCGAGGACGGCCAGGCCCGGCAGGCCGAGCATGAGCGCGCGCTCCGAGCCGTTCATCGCGAGGTTGGCGGCGAGGGCCACGGCCACGGCGACGAGCGGCACGGCGATATGCCGGTGCGTCCACTGCTGGCGCCAGCGCCACAGCGTCCACAGGGCCAGGGGCCAGGCGGGCCAGAGGAACCACAGCCACTGCCGCGCCAGCGGCATCAGGTCGGCCAGCTCGAGGGCTTGGGCCCGCCAGCGCCAGCTGCCCAGCGCGGCGGCCAGCAGGCCGGCGGCGACCGCGGCCGCGATGACCCACTTGGCCAGGGCGCGCACCGGCGCATAGCGCGAGCGCTGGCACACGACGAAGCCGGCGAACCCCGCCGCCAGCGCCATGCCCGGTGCGCCGCTGCCGGCGAGCAGGGGCAGGGCCACCAGCAGCGCCAGGCGCGAGCGGATCGCTCGCGACGGCGCAGCCGCCAGGGCATAGATGTACAGGCTCATCGTGCACAGCTGCGCCAGCTCGGGCGTGGTCTCGTGGCCCAGCTGCAGCAGTCCCAACGTGGCCATGAGCGCCAGCACCGCGCCGTCGGCGATGGCCCGGGCGTAATCGACCGGTCGCGCCTCGCCGCCGAAGGCGAACGGCACGGGCTGGGCCGTTTCGGTGAGTGCCAGGTGGAAGGTCGTGTACCAGACCAGCGCCAGCGTCAGCGCCAACAGCAGCATGAAGGGCACGCGCGCGGCGAGTGCCGGCTCGAGGAAGCCCGAGGTGGCGGTGATGAACGCCGCACCCAGCCAGTGCGGCAGCAAGGCAGTGTCCGCCGCCACGCCACCGAGCGTGGGCGCCCACCACGCGGTGCGTCCGTCGGCGATGGCCAGCATCTGGCCGAAGGCGGCGAGGTCGGCGTTGCGCCAAGGGTCGCGTCCCACCAGGCCGGGCAGCAGATACGCGGCGCACAGGAGCAGCAAGGCCAGCCGCGGCAGCCGCCGCGCGCCGCGCTGGGTGACGAGGGCGGGTTTGGGGCTGTTCACGCCGCGATGATGCTCCGCGCAGGCAAGAAAAAGGCAGCCGAAGCTGCCTTCATCGCCGTCGTCGAACGGATCGCGGTCAGGCCGCGGTCCCGTCCGGCGTCGTGCCGGCCTTCTTCATGCCCACGCGGGCGAACTTGTTGCGGAACTTCTCGACGCGGCCGCCCAGGTTGTCCACGCTCTTTTGCGTGCCCGTGTAGAAGGGGTGCGTCTCGCTGGTGCTCTCGACCTTCATCAGCGGCAGCTCGCGGCCGTCTTCCATCTTGATGGTCTCCTTGGTCTGCAGGCACGAACGGGTGACGAACTTGAAGCCGTTGGACAGGTCCTGGAAACAGACCTCGCGGTAGCTGGGGTGAATGCCGTCTTTCATGGGGAGCCTCTGTTCGGTGATGGGAGCCACGCCGCGCGCAAGTCAGGTCGTGCGGCGCACTTTCCGGGGGGCGGAAAACGAAGTTTCGGTGAAGACTAACTTGTACTCAAGTTATGTCGTAGCCAAAACCGAAAATTATAAATCAACCCCCGCGACGCATCATGTCGAAGAAGTCGAGGTTGTTCTTCGTCGCCTTCATCTTCTCGAGAATGAACTCCATCGCCTCGATCTCGTCCATGGGGTAGAGCAGCTTGCGCAGGATCCAGCTCTTTTGCAGGATCTCCGGCTTGAGCAGCAACTCTTCGCGCCGCGTGCCGCTCTTGTTGATGAGGATCGAGGGGTAGACGCGCTTCTCGGCCATGCGCCGGTCGAGGTGGATCTCGCAGTTGCCGGTGCCCTTGAACTCCTCGTAGATCACCTCGTCCATCTTCGAGCCGGTGTCCACCAGCGCGGTGCCGATGATGGTCAGCGTGCCGCCTTCCTCGGTGTTGCGCGCGGCGCCGAAGAAGCGCTTGGGGCGTTGCAGCGCGTTGGCGTCGACGCCGCCGGTGAGCACCTTGCCGCTGGAAGGCAGCACGTTGTTGTAGGCGCGCGCCAGGCGGGTGATGCTGTCGAGCAGGATGACCACGTCCTTCTTCAGTTCCACGAGGCGCTTGGCGCGCTCGATCACCATCTCGGCCACCTGCACGTGGCGCGCGGCGGGCTCGTCGAAGGTGGAGCTGATGACCTCGCCGCGCACCGTGCGCAGCATCTCGGTGACTTCTTCCGGCCGCTCGTCGACGAGCAGCACGATGAGGTGGATCTCGGGGTGGTTGGCCACCAGCGCGTGGGCGATGTGCTGCATCATCACCGTCTTGCCGGTCTTGGGCTGCGCCACCAGCAGTGCGCGCTGGCCTTTGCCGATCGGCGCCACCAGGTCGATGATGCGGCTGGTGATGTTCTCCTCGGCCTTGATGTCGCGTTCGAGCTTGAACTGCTGCGTCGGGAACAGCGGCGTCAGGTTCTCGAACATGATCTTGTGCTTGCTCTCCTCGGGGGTGAGCCCGTTCACGCGATCGACCTTCACCAGCGCGAAGTAGCGCTCGCCGTCCTTGGGCACGCGCACTTCGCCTTCGACCATGTCGCCGGTGTGCAGGTTGAAGCGGCGGATCTGGCTCGGCGAGAGGTAGATGTCGTCGGTGGAGGCCATGTAGCTGGCCTCGATGCTGCGCAGGAAGCCGAAGCCGTCGGGCAGCACCTCGAGCACGCCGTCGCCGAAGACCTGCTCGCCGCCCTTGGCGCGCTTCTTCATGATCGCGAACATCAGCTCCTGCTTGCGCAGGCGGCCGACGTTCTCGATCTCCAGCGCTTCGCCCATCGTGATGAGTTCGGCGATGGGCTGGGCCTTGAGTTCGGACAGATGCATGGAGGGCACCCTCGGGGAAGGCGTCGACGGCTGGCGCGCTGCGTGGCGCGGGCCGTGTGGCGTGTAGCAGATGGTTGGCGCCGAACCCACGCGCCTGGCCTGGAGGGCTCCGGCGGGCCGCCGGGGCAGGCGTTGCGTGGTGGCGGGTCAGCCGACAGGCGCCACGGGCGCCCATCGGTGACGAAGATTATAGATGACCGTCGAGGAACGCGGTCAGCTGGGCCTTGGACAGGGCGCCGACCTTCGTCGCCGCCAGCTCGCCGCCCTTGAACAGCATGAGCGTCGGGATGCCACGGATGCCGAACTTCGCCGGCACCTCGCGGTTCTCGTCGACGTTCATCTTGGCGACCTGCAGGCGGCCGGTGTAGTCCTTGGAGACTTCTTCGAGGATCGGGGCGATCATGCGGCAGGGGCCGCACCACTCGGCCCAGTAGTCGACGAGCACGGGCTTGTCGGACTTGAGCACATCGCTGCCGAAGGAGTCGTCGGTGACGTGTTTGATCAGTTCGCTGCTCATGGGAAAGGTTCTCCGAAGTCCACGGCGCAACAGGTTCGCCGAAACCGTATGATTTTGGCATAAAGGCCTGCTGCAGGCGCTGGGGCAAAGAGCAACCCTCATGGCGGTGACCGAACACGATGGCCTGCCGCAGACGGGCAGCGTCCAGGCCTTGTGGGCTGCGGTGGCGCAGCGCTCGCTGGCGTGGCTGGCGCAGCGCGGCCTGTCGTCGCGCGATGCCGTGATGCTGGTGCCCTTTGCTGCCCTGCTTGCCCCCTCGCGCGCGGCCTGGGCGGCGGTGGGGGGCTGGCAGCCGCGCGTGGAGACGCCCCTCACCCTGGCCGCCTCGCTCGGGCCACCGCTGGCGCCGGGCCCGGGCGCCTGCAGCGGGGACGCCACGCTGGACATGCTCGCCGCCGCGCTGATGCTGCGCCGCCAAGCCTGGGGTGCGGCCTGGGAGGCGCGCGACCCGGAGGGCTTCGAGCGCGTGGTGGCCCTGGTGGTCGAGGCCGCACAGGCCTTGCGTGCGGCCGCCCTGGCCCGCGCGCCGCACGCGCGCGAAGCCTTCTGGACGCAGGTGCGCGACCTGTGCGCCGGTGCCGCGGGCCCTGCTGCCACCGAGGCCTTGCTGCTGCGCGTCGCCGCCGAGTGGGCCGCGGCGTCCGACACGGCGAGCACCGACCGCCTCTTCGCTCTCGCGCCGGCGGCGTGGATCGCCGTGCGCATCGGCGGGCCCGACGCGCTCGCCGAGGCGCTGCTCGCGCAGGCGCGCGTGCCCGCGCTCCAGCTGCGCGCCGATGCGCCCGACGACGACCCGTTCGGCGCGCTGGCGGGGGTGGCCGAGGTGCAGCGGCTGAGCTGTACCGACTTCGAGGCCGAGGCGCAGGCGGCGGCCAGCGAGGTCATCGCCGCGCTCAACGCCGGGCGCACGCCCGTGGCCCTGGTGGTGCTGGACCGCGAGCTCGTGCGCCGTGTGCGCGCCCTGCTCGAACGTGCCGCCGTGCCCTTGCTCGACGAGACCGGCTGGCTGCTCGCCACCACCCGCGCCGCCGCCGGCGTGGTGGCGCTGTTGCGTGCGGCCGCACCCGGCGCGGGCCCCGACGCGCGGCTGGAGTGGCTCAAGACCTGGCCCGTCGCCGCCCCGGCGGCGCTGGATGCGCTGGAAGCCACCTGGCGTGGCCGCCGCCACGTGAGTGCCGCCGAAGCCGGGCAGCGCCTGTGGGAGCAGGCCCAGCGCCACTTGCAGCCCCTGGCGGCGGCCGCGCGGCGCCCCCTGGCGGCGTGGCTGGAGTTGCTGCACGAGCGCCTGGCCAGCGACGGCAGCCTGGAGCGCCTGGACGCGGATGCCGCCGGTGCGCAGGTGCTCGCCGCGCTCGCGGGCCCCGGCGGCGCGGCCTGGCAGCAGGCGAGTTCCGTACTGCGCATGGACCTCGCGGGCTTCACCCATTGGGTCGAATCGACGCTGCTCCGGCTGCCCTTCCTGCCGCCGCCCGATGCCGCGGCGCAGGTCGTCATCACGCCCCTGGCGCGCGCCTACGGGCGCCCGTTCGCCCAGGTGGTGATGCCCGGGGCCGATGAAGTGCGGCTCGGCGCCACGAGCGCGCCGGCCACGCTCATCGGCGAGACCCTGGCCCGCGCGCTGGGGATGGAGGACACGGCCGCGCGTCGCCTGCGCCAACGCCTCGCCCTGGCCCAGGTGTTGCGCGCCGGTCGCGTGACGCTGCTGCGCCGCCTGCGCGACGGCGACGAGCCGGTGGCGCCCAGCCCGGACGTGGAATGGCTGCTGCGGGCGCGGCAACGCAGCGCGGCGCCGCCCTGGCCCACGCACGACTGGCAGCCCGGGCGGGCCGAGGTTCCCCTGCAGCCGGTGTGCCGGCCGACGCCGAGCGCCGCCGCGGCCCTGCCCGAGACCCTCAGCGCGAGTCAGCTCGAGACCCTGCGCCAGTGCCCCTACCGGTTCTTCGCCCGTGCGGTGCTGCGGCTCGACGATGCCGACGAGCTCGAGGCCGGGCTGGCCAAGCGCGACTACGGCAACTGGCTGCATGCCGTGCTGCACCGCTTTCACCGGCTGCGCGCCGAACCCGGCGCCGGCGACGACCAGGCCGGGCTGCTCGAGGCGGCCGACGTGGTGACGCGCGAGCTCGAGCTCGACGAAGCCGACCTGCTGCCTTTCCGCGCCAGCTTCGAGACCTTCGCCCCCGCCTACCTGGGCTGGCTTGCCCAACGCGAAGGCCAGGGTTGGCGCTGGCACGAGGGCGAAACCGATCACGCCGTGCAGCCTGCGGTGCTGGCCGGCCTGCGCCTGCGCGGGCGGCTCGATCGCCTGGACCACGGGCCTGGCGGCCAGCGCGAGCTGCTGGACTACAAGACCGGCGCGGCGGCGGGCCTGAAGCAGAAGGTGGCGCAGCCGCTGGAGGACACGCAGCTGGCCTTCTATGCCGCGCTGCTCGGCGGCGACGACAAGCTCGCCGCGGCCTACCTGGCGCTCGACGACGCCGGCGCGCCGCTGCACATCCCCCACCCCGAGGTCCATGCCACGGCGCAGACCATGCTCGACGCGCTGGGTGGCGAGTGGGCGCGCCTGCGCCAGGGGGCGCCCCTGCCCGCACTGGGCGAGGGCCGCGTGTGCGAGACCTGCGAGGCGCGCGGCCTGTGCCGCCGTGACCACTGGGCGGCAGCATGAGCGCCGCACGGCCGCTCCGAAGGCGCTTGCTCCCCCATGGGGGGAGGGCGCGCAGCGCCAAGGGGGCTCAATGAGCGCCGCACGGCCGCTCCGAAGGCGCT
>DYOR01000078.1 GCA_020720385.1 Rubrivivax sp. | reverse complement strand
TATGGCTACGGATATGGCTACGGCTACGGGGGCTATGGGTACGGCTATGGACAAGGCGAGCCAAAGCCGGAAGCCAAGGCCCAGCCCGGGGGCTGATTCACGCAGCGCAGTCCGATGACGAATCAGCCCACACCGCGCGGTGCCGCATGGATCATCGCTGCCCTGGCAGCGCCGGTCGCTCAGGCTCAGGATGCCGCAGCGCCCGGCCTCAGCATCCAGCCCACGTTCACCGTGCAGGAGACGATCACTACCAATCGTGACCTGTCCAGCTCGAACGCACAGGCCGACGCCATCACCGAAGTGCGCCCGGGCATCCGCATCAGCAGCCGCGCCGGGCGCGTGCAGGGCACGCTGAGCTATTCGCTGCGGGCTCTGGTCTATGCCCGTGCGTCCAACCTGAACACGCTGCAGAACGACCTGAACGCGGTAATGAATGCCGAGCTGGTCGAGAAGCACGCCTTCCTGAACGCCAGCGCGACGGCCTCGCAGCAGTCCATTTCGGCCTTCGGCACGCAAAGCGACGGCACGAGCGGGTTGAACAACACCAACCAGACCGAGACCTACACCCTGCACGTGGCGCCCACGCTGCGCGGCAATCTCGGCGGTTTCGCCGACCTCAACGCGGGCCTGAACTGGGACGCTTCACGCAGCGCGTCGACGCAGACGGGCGACAGCACCAGCCGCGGCGGGCAGGTGGGCATGAGCTCCCGACACGGCCTGTTCGGCTGGGCCTTGAACGCCAGCCGGCAAGTCAACAACTTCACGCAGGGGCGTGGGACGACCACGGACCAGGCCGGAGCCACCCTGAGCTGGTTCCCGCGCTACGACATGCAGTTCTCGGTGCGGGCGGGGCGCGAACGCAGCGATGGGCTGACCGGCGCACCGGAATCGAATGCCACGTCCGGCGTCAGTGCCGCATGGCAGCCCACCGAGCGCACGAATCTCTCGCTGCAAAGCGACCGCACCTATTACGGCCGCTCGCACAGCTACCTCTTCACGCACCGCATGGCACGCTCGGTGTGGAGCTACACCGACACCACCAGCGTCTCCTCACCCAACCAGCGGGGCGCCCTCCAGCCGCTGACGCTCTTTGATCTGCTGAACAACATTTGCCTGGCCGGCGGCGGCGACCCGGCCAGCTGCGACGCCTCGGTGCGCGCCGCGCTCGCCCAGCAGGGCTTGAACGGCGACGTGGTGGTGGCCGGTGGGTTCCTCAATTCGTCGCTCACGCAGACCCACCAGCAGAACCTGGCGGTGTCCTATGCGGCGTTGCGCGCGACCTTCACCGTCAGCATCTTCCGCACCGAGACCAGCGCCTTGGGGCAGGTGGTGGCCGGGTCGGTCGACCTGGCCCAGGGTGCGCCGGTTCGCCAGCTGGGGATTTCGCTGGGAGTCTCGCACCGCCTGACGGCGTCTTCCACGCTCTCGCTCACTGGTACGCAGAACCGCACGCTCGACACCGGGGCCCTGGCGGGCAGCCGCCAGCGCACCCTCAACCTGGGCTGGTCTATCGCCACCGGGCCGCGCAGCAACGTCGCCCTCAGTGCTCGCCACAACGAGTTCGACAGCGCCACCAATCCGTACGAGGAGTCCGCTGTCATCGGCTCGCTGACCCTGAGGTTCTGAGCCATGTACGAAGCGTTCTACGGGCTCACCAGCAAGCCCTTCCAGCTCAACCCCGACCCGAGCTTCTACTTCGCCAGCAAGCAGCACCGGCGCGCCAAGGCCTACCTGGAATACGGCGTCTCGCGCAACGAGGGCTTCATCGTCATCACCGGCGAGATCGGTGCCGGCAAGACCATGGTGCTGCGTTCGCTCATCGAGGGACTCATCGGCAGCAACGTCGTCACCGGGCATCTCGTGACCACGCAGCTTGGCGCCGAGGACACGTTGCGCATGGTCGGCGCGGCCTTCGGATTCCGCGTCAAGGACGTGCCCAAGAGCGAGTTGCTGATCACGCTCGAGGCTTTCCTCATCAGCCAGACGAGCAAGGGCAAGCGCTGCCTGCTCATCGTCGACGAGGCGCAGAACCTCACGCCGCGTGCGGTGGAAGAGCTGCGCATGCTGAGCAACTTCCAGTTCGGCAACCAGGCCTTGCTGCAGAGCTTCCTCGTCGGGCAGCCCGAGTTCCGCGAGATCCTGCAGCAGCCCGAGATGGAGCAGTTCCGCCAGCGCGTGGCCGCCACCTGCCACATCGGGCCGCTGGACCACGACGAGACGCGCGCCTACATCGAGCACCGCCTCAAGTGCGCCGGCGCCAAGGGCAAGCCGAGCTTCGAGGCGGCGGCGTTCGACGGCATCTACGAAGCCAGCGGAGGCATCCCGCGGCGCATCAATGCGGTGTGCGACCGCCTGCTGCTGGCTGGCTTCCTGAGCGGGCATACCGAACTCACCGTGGCCGACGTGGCCGAGGTCGTGCGCGAGTTCGAGCAGGAGAACCAGGTGCCTTTGCGGCAGGCCGCCAAGGCGCAGGCGAATGGCGAGTCGGTGATGCCCGGCGGCCTGGCCGGTGCCGTGGTCGACCTCGACCTCAGCCAGGTGCAACTCGCGCCCGACGATGCCGAGAGCATGGCGCGCCAGATCGCCGCTCTCACCGCCGACCAGCGCGGCGACCAGTTGCAGCGCCTGGAACGCAGCCTGCTGCGCCTGGAGCGCGTCAACGTGCAGACCCTGGCGCTGCTGCAAAAGCTCGTCGATGCGGTGAAGAAGCCGCCCGAGAAGACCTGATGAGCGATATTGCAGAGATCATCGGCCCCGTCATGTGCGTGGTCGGTGCGCGACCCAACTTCATGAAGATGGCGCCCATCCTGCGCGCCCTGGCCGCGCACGAGCCGCCCCTGGCGGCCCTGCTCGTGCACACCGGCCAGCACTACGACGCGGCGATGAGCGACCAGCTCTTCGCCGACCTGCGCCTGCCGCGGCCGGACATCAACCTGGAAGTGGGTTCGGCCTCGCATGCAGTGCAGACGGCCGAGGTGATGAAGCGCTTCGAGCCGGCGGTCGATGCGCATGCGCCTTCCTGCGTGCTCGTGGTGGGCGACGTGAACTCGACTCTCGCCTGCACGCTGGTGGCGGTGAAGAAGGGCGTGCCGGTGGTGCACGTCGAGGCCGGCCTGCGCAGCTACGACCGCCGCATGCCCGAGGAAATCAACCGCGTGCTCACCGACCAGGTCGCCGACCGTCTCTACACCACCGAGCGCAGCGCGGCGGACAACCTGGAGCGCGAAGGCGTGGCGCCCGAGCGCGTGAGTTTCGTCGGCAACGTGATGATCGACTCGCTGCTCGACAACCGGGAGCGCTCGCGCAGCGCCGCCGACACCTTGCGCGCGCATGGTGTCGAGCCGCGCATCCTCGATCACGCCCGGGGCTACGGTGTCGTCACCATGCACCGGCCGTCGAACGTCGACGACGCCGAGACCCTCCATCGACTGCTCGAGGTGCTGGGCGAGGTGGCGCTCGAGCTGCCCCTGGTCTTCGCCCTGCACCCGCGCACGCGCGCCAACATCGAGCGCTTCGGCCTGGCGCACCTGGTCGACCCCGCGCGCATGGTCCTCCTGCCGCCGCAGGGCTACCTCGAGATGCTCGGCCTGATGGCCGGCGCCACCCTCGTGCTCACCGATTCGGGCGGCTTGCAGGAAGAGACCACCGCGCTGGGCGTGCCCTGCCTCACCATGCGCGAGAACACCGAGCGGCCGATCACCGTGGAGCAGGGCACCAACACCATGGTCGGGCGCGACGTGCAAGCCATCCGCGACGGCGTGGCCGAGATCCTCGCCGGCCGCGGCAAGAGCGGCCGCGTGCCCGAGCTCTGGGACGGCCGCGCCGCCGAGCGCATCGCCGCCGACCTGTACCGCTGGCTGCGCGCCGGGGCGCCCTAGAGCCATCGCCATGCTCGCCCCGCCCATCACCAATGCGCTGACGATCGACGTGGAGGACTACTTCCAGGTCTCGGCGTTTGCCCCCTACATCCGCCGCGACGACTGGGACGCGCGCGAGTGCCGCGTCGAGCGCAACGTGGCGCGCATCATGGACATGCTCGCCGAGCGCGACGTCACCGCCACCTTCTTCACCCTGGGCTGGATCGCCGAGCGCTACCCGGCGATGGTGCGCCGCATCGTCGACGGTGGGCACGAACTGGCCAGCCACGGCTATGGCCACGAGCGCGCCAGCGACCTGGACCACAGCGCCTTCAGCCAGGACGTGGAGCGCGCGAAGAAGCTGCTCGAGGACCTCGCTGGCAACGAGGTGAAGGGCTACCGCGCGCCAAGCTTTTCCATCGGCACGGGCAACCTGTGGGCCTTCGATGCGCTGGCGCGCGCCGGCTACCGCTACAGCTCC
Organism: Rubrivivax sp.; assembly: GCA_020720385.1. Lineage (GTDB taxonomy): Bacteria > Pseudomonadota > Gammaproteobacteria > Burkholderiales > Burkholderiaceae_C > Rubrivivax. The sequence goes on along the minus strand of DYOR01000078.1, from coordinate 11,177 downwards.
AGCATCTACCCGATCCGGCACGACCACTACGGCATGCCCGACTCCCCGCGCTTTGCCTACCGCGTCGGCTCGGGCCTGCTGGAAGTGCCCATCACCACGCTGCGGCTGATGAACCGCAACCTGCCGTCCAGCGGCGGCGGCTATTTCCGCCTGCTGCCCTACGCACTGTCGCGCTGGATGTTGCAGCGGGTGAATCGCGAAGACCGCGAACCCGCAGTCTTCTACTTCCACCCCTGGGAGATCGACGCCGACCAGCCGCGCATCGCTGGCATCAACGCCAAGACGCGCTTCAGGCACTACGTCAACATCGGCCGCACCGAAGGTCGTTTGCGCAGCCTGCTGCGCGACTTCCGCTGGGGCCGCATGGACCAGATCTTCCTTGCCGGCGCGCGCGCGCCGGGCTGAGCCAGCCCATGCCCACCATCGAACGTCTTGCTCCCGGGGACGTCCGCGGCGCCGCGCTGTGGGACGAATTCGTCTTTGCGTGCCCGCAGGCCACCTTCTTTCACCGCGCCGGCTGGCAGGAGGTGCTGCGCAGCGTTTTCCGGCACGACACGCATTTCCTCTTCGCCCAAGAGCAGGGGCGCATCACCGGCGTGCTGCCGCTGGCGCAGGTGAAGAGCCTGCTCTTCGGCAACGCGCTCACCAGCCTGCCCTTTGCCGTCTACGGTGGCGTGGCCGCGCAGGACGAGGCCGCCGCGGTGGCGCTCGAATCCGAGGCGCAGCGCCTGGCGCAGCAACTCGGTGTGGACCACCTCGAGTTGCGCCAGCTCGCACGCCAGCACGAAGGTTGGCCGCGCCAGGACCTCTACGTCACCTTCCGCAAGGCCATCCTGCCCGACGAAGAGGCCAACATGCTGGCCATCCCGCGCAAGCAGCGCGCGATGGTGCGCAAAGGCATCAAGAACGGCCTGAAGAGCGAGCTCGACCCCGGCGTGGAGCGCTTCTTCGCCCTGTACGCCGACAACGTGCACCGCCACGGCACGCCGGCGCTGCCCAGGCGCTACTTCGAGACCCTCAGGCGCCAGTTCGGGGAGGACTGCGAAGTGCTCACCGTGACCGCAGCCGACGGCCGGCTGCTCTCCAGCGTGCTCACGTTCTACTTCCGTGACGAAGTGCTGCCCTACTACGCCGGCGACGACGAGGCCGCGCGCGATCTCGCCGCGAATGACTTCAAATACTGGGAACTGATGCGCCGCTCCTGCGCGCGCGGCCTCAGGACGTTCGACTACGGGCGCAGCAAGCAGGGCACCGGACCCTACGCCTTCAAGAAGAACTGGGGCTTCGAGCCCACACCGCTGCACTACGAATACCAGCTCTACAAACGCGACGCCGTGCCGCAGAACAACCCCGCCAACGCCAAGTACAAGCTGATGATCGAGACCTGGCGGCGGCTGCCGCTGGGCGTGGCGAACTGGCTCGGGCCGTTCGTGGTGCGCAGCCTGGGCTAGCTGGTCTTGGCCAACCTGCTGTACCTGGTGCACCGGCTGCCGTACCCGCCCAACAAGGGTGACAAGGTGCGTTCGTACCACCTGCTCAGGCATCTGATCGCGCGGCACCGGGTGTTCCTGGGCACCTTCATCGACGATCCCGAGGATGAGGCGCATCTGGACACAGTGCGGGCAATGTGCGCGGGCCTGCACGTCGAGCGGCTGCACCCGCTGCGCGCGCGCTTGCGCAGCCTTGCCGGCTTGCTGGGCGATGAGGCGCTGACGCTCGGCTACTACCGCAGCGCCGGCCTTCGCCGCTGGGTGAGGCAGACCGTCGAGCGCGAGCGCATCGACGCGGCGGTCGTGTTCTCGTCGTCGATGGTTCCCTATGCAGACGACCTGGGCTTGCCGGTACTGATCGATTTCGTCGACGTCGACTCGGCCAAATGGACCGCCTACGCCGGCCAGCACCGCTGGCCCTTGTCGTGGCTCTACCGGCGCGAAGGCGTGAGGCTGCTGGCCTTCGAGCGTGCGGCGGCTGCGCGAGCAACGCACTCGTTTTTCTGCACGCGCAAGGAGACCGACCTATTCCTCGGCCTGGCCCCCGAATGCGCGGGCACGGTCGAACCATTGGGCAATGGGGTCGATGCCGAGTACTTCTCGCCCGATCCTGCCCGAGCCTCGCCCTTTGCGCCCGAAGAGCAGCGGCCGGTAGTCTTCACCGGCGCCATGGACTACTGGCCCAACGTCGACGCCGTGACCTGGTTCGTGCAGGACATCCTGCCCGCGTTGCGCGAACGCTGGCCCGCCTTGCGCCTGCACATCGTGGGTCGCAACCCCACACCGGCAGTGCGCGCGCTGGCCGGCAACGCCGTCAACGTCACCGGCACCGTGCCCGATGTGCGCCCCTACCTGCAGCACGCGGCCGTGGTGGTGGCCCCGCTGCGCCTGGCTCGCGGCATCCAGAACAAGATCCTCGAGGCGATGGCGATGGGCCGGCCGGTGGTCGCTGCGCAGGATTGTGCTGAAGCGATCGGTGCCGAGCGCGGCACCGAGCTGCTGAGCGCCACCGATGCCCAGGCCTTCGTGAGCGAAGTCAACGCCTTGCTGTGTGAACCGGCTCGAGCCCAACTGATCGGTGCTGCAGGCCGCCGGCGCGTGCAACAGGAATACAGCTGGGAGGCGCAGCTGTCGGCCTTCGAGCCTCATCTCGCGCCGCGGCGCGTCGGTCAGCCGCTGGCTGGGTGACTGAACTGGAAGGCCGACGGGGAGAAGCCATGAATGCCGTGCTTGCTGAATCGCGCGTCACCTCGCCGTGGCGCGCTGCGCTGCCTGCCTTCCTGCTGCTGGTGGCGGCCATCGCACTGCTGTACCGCGACACCGCGGCAGTGATGGTGGGTGTCTGGTGGCGTTCCGAGACCTTCGCGCACTGCTTCATGGTGGTGCCGATCAGCCTGTGGCTGGTCTGGCGGCGGCGCGAGCGGCTGACGGCGCTGAAGCCGCGGCCGCAGCCCTGGGCTCTTCTTGCGCTGGTGGGCGCCGCGCTGGTGTGGCTGCTGTCCGATCTGGTCGTCGTCAATGCCGGCGCCCAATTCGCCTTCGTGGCCATGCTGCTGCTCGCCGTGCCGGCCGTGCTGGGCATGGCGGTGACGCTGGAGATCCTCTTCCCGCTGCTCTTTCTGTTCTTCGCCGTGCCCTTTGGCGAGTTCGCGGTGCCCACGATGATGGAGCTGACGGCGGACTTCACCGTCTTTGCGTTACAGGTCACCGGCGTGCCCGTGTTTCGCGAGGGACAGAGCTTCGTCATTCCATCGGGCACCTGGTCGGTCATCGACGAATGCAGCGGCGTGCGCTACCTCATGGCTTCGTTCATGGTCGGCACCTTGTTTGCCTACCTCAACTACCGTTCCTACCTGCGGCGCGCGGTCTTCATGCTGGTGGCGCTAGGGTTGCCCGTGCTGGCCAACTGGCTCCGCGCCTACCTCATCGTCATGCTGGCCCATCTCTCGGGCAACCGGCTCGCCGTCGGTGTGGATCACATCCTGTACGGCTGGGTCTTTTTCGGCCTGATCATCTTCATCATGTTTGTCGTCGGTGCGCGATGGTCGCAGCCGGACGAAGACGGCGCGAATGCCCGCGACCGCACCCGTGCGGCCAGCGCCATCAGCGCGGCGGGGCCGATGTGGGCCGTGGCGCTCGGGGGCATGGTGATTGGATGGCTGCCGCAGTTGGCGGTAGCCGGGCTGCAGCAGATGGAAGGGCGCGCGGCGCCCGCCCGCATCGAGCTACCCGAGCAACTGGCGGGCGGCTGGTCCAGCCGCGACGCGCGGCTCGTCGCTTGGGCGCCGGAGTTCGGCACGCCGTCGGCCCAAGTCTCCCGTGCCTATGTCGCGGCAGCAGGCACCGTCGGCATACACCTGTACTACTACCGCGGCCAGAGCGAGGGCCACAAGGTCGTCAGTTCGCAGAACATGCTCGTGGGCATGCGCGACCCCGACTGGACCGTGCCGGTCAGCAGCGCGTTGCGCGATGTCGCCGCCGCCGGGCAAAGCGTGAGCGTGCGCACGACGGAAATCCTGGCAAGCGTGCAGCGCGCGGCGACCCAGCGAGCGCCGTTGGTGGTCTGGCGTGTCTACTGGATCGATGGCCGCTTCATCGGCGGAGATGGTGCCGCCAAGGCGGCCGGCGCAATGGCCCGCCTGCGTGGCCGCGGCGACGAAGGTGCGGCGATCGTGCTCTACGCCCAGGGCGACTCGGTGGCGGCATCGAACGCAGCGCTGCAAAGATTCGTGCAAGACAACCTGGGTGTGCTGGACTTGCTGCTGCAGCGCACGCACAGCGCGCGTTGATTGCGGCAACATTCGAACACTGATCGTGATGCAGGAGAAATCGAACATGAACACCGTGGCGGTGATCGGGCTGGGCTACGTCGGCCTGCCCCTGGTGGTGGCTTTCGGCAAGCAGATGCGGACCATCGGCTTCGACATCTCGGTGGCCAAGGTCGAATCCTGCCAGCGCGGCGTGGACCCCTCGCGCGAGCTGCCCGACGAAGAGCTGGCTGCTGCCACCCAGGCCCTCTACACCGCCGACCCGGCCATGCTGCGCGAGGCCGACATGGTCATCGTCGCCGTGCCCACCCCGGTGGACGAAGCGCACATCCCTGACTTCAGGCCGCTCATCGGCTCCTCGGCCAGCGTGGGCCGCAACCTGAAGAAGGGCGCCACCATCGTCTACGAGTCGACGGTCTACCCAGGCGCTACCGAAGAAGTCTGCATCCCCGTGATCGAACGCGAATCGGGGCTGAAGTGGAAGAAGGACTTCTTCGTCGGCTACAGCCCCGAGCGCATCAACCCCGGCGACCGCGAGCACACCCTGACCAAGATACTCAAGATCGTCTCCGGCGACACACCCGAGACGCTGGAGAAGGTGGCTGCGCTGTACGAGAAGATCATCGTCCCCGGTGTGCACCGCGCCAGTTCCATCAAGGCCGCCGAAGCCGCCAAGGTCATCGAGAACACCCAGCGCGACCTGAACATCGCGCTCATGAACGAGCTGGCCATCATCTTCGACAAGCTCGGCCTGGACACGAGCGAGGTGCTCGAAGCCGCGGGCACGAAGTGGAACTTCCTCAAGTTCAAACCCGGCCTGGTGGGCGGCCACTGCATCGGCGTGGACCCGTACTACCTGACGCACAAGGCCGATATGCTGGGCTACCACCCGCAGGTGATCCTCGCCGGCCGGCGTATCAACGACGGCATGGCCAAGTTCGTCGCCGAGCAGACCATCAAGCAGATGATCGCCTCGGGCAGCTACATCAAGGGCGCGCGCGTCAACGTGCTCGGCCTGACGTTCAAGGAGAACTGCGGCGACCTGCGCAACAGCAAGGTCATCGACATCATCCACGAGCTGCAGAGCTACGGTGTGGAAGTGCACGTCACCGACGCCCAGGCCGACGCTGCCGAGGCGATGCACGAGTACGGCGTGAAGCTCGTGCCGTGGCAGGAGTTGCCGCGCGCCGACGCCATCGTCGCCGCCGTGGCGCACCGCGAATACGCCGAACTGTCGGTGGAAGACATGGGCAAGAAGCTCGTCAAGGGCGGGGCGTTCATCGACGTGAAGGCGGCGTTCGATGCAGGCGCGTTGAAGGCCGCGGGATACCGGGTGTGGCGGCTGTAGCGCGCCTGCGCAGTTGATCATGCCGGCAGCCACCGTGTCGGCCGGGAAGGACCGCCGACCGCTCGTTGCGCACTTGCTCTACCGCTTCGACACCGGTGGCCTCGAGAACGGCGTCGTCAACCTCATCAACCACATGCCGGCCGCTGCCTACCGGCATGCCGTCGTGGCGCTGACCGAGGTGGTGCCCGAGTTCGCCGGCCGGATCCACCGCGACGATGTGGAGTTCGTCTCGCTGCACAAGCCACCGGGCCACGGCGTGAAGCTCTATCCGCAATTGCTGCGGCTGTTCCGCTCGCTGCGCCCGGCCATCGTGCACACACGCAACCTCGCGGCCCTGGAGTGCCAGGTGCCGGCGCTGCTGGCTGGCGTTCCCGTGCGCATCCACGGCGAGCACGGGCGCGATGTCCACGACCTCGACGGCACGAGCCTGCGCTACCAGTGGGTGCGCCGCGCGTATCGGCCGTTCGTGCACGACTACGTGGCGCTGTCGCGTGACCTGGCGGGCTATCTGGAGCAGCGCGTAGGCGTGCCGGCGCCGCGCATCCATCAGATCTACAACGGCGTGGACATCGAACGCTTCCACGCGGCCGCAGAGGGGCGCCCGGCGATCGGCGATTGCCCTTTCACTGATCCCTCGCTGTTCCTCATCGGCACGGTGGGGCGCATGCAGACGGTCAAGGCCCAGCCCCTGCTGGCCCGCGCCTTCGTTCACGCCCTGCAAGGCCAGCCCCTGCTGCGCGAGCGCTTGCGCCTGGTGATGGTGGGCGACGGCCCGCTGCGCGCCCAGGCCCAGGCGCTGCTGGATGCGGCCGGCATGGGCCACCTGGCGTGGCTGCCCGGCGAGCGCAGCGACGTGCCCGAGCTCATGCGTGGCCTCGACGCCTTCGTGCTGCCCTCCCTGGCCGAGGGCATCTCCAACACCATCCTGGAGGCCATGGCCAGCGCGCTGCCGGTGATTGCCACCGGCGTCGGGGGCAATGCCGAACTGGTGGTGCACGGCACGACCGGCGAGATCGTCCCGGCGGCCGATGTCGAGACCATGGCGGCGAGCATCGTGCGTCTGGCCTGGGACCCGACCCGTGCCCTGGCGATGGGCCGCGCCGGGCGGGTGGTGGCCGAGCAGCGCTTCAGCCTGCCGGCGATGGTGGGTGCCTACCAGGGCCTGTATGAACGGCTGCTGGCTACCCGAGCACGGTAAGCATGGCGGTGTCTATGTCCTTTATAGTGGACATATATTGATGAATAACGAATAATGTTCCACATGCAGGACATTATCCGTGTACCTACTGACCTTGGACATGCCGTCCACCAAGCCCGCAATACCGGGAAGCTGAAGGCGACTGTCATCGCCCAGAGGTCAGGGCGTGCGCGCAACGTCCTGTACCGCCTGGAGCGCGGTGAGGACGTGACGGTGGCTTCGCTGCTCGACATCCTGCGCGCCATGGGGCTGACCATCCGCCTGGAGCCCTTGGGCATGCCCACGCTGGAGGAGGTCCGAAGCCGCTTTGCGGTGGACGAGGACGCGAGCGGTGCTTCCTGAGCGCATCCGGCAACTGGACATCGAGATTGCCGGCCCCGTCGCCGGGCAACTGATCAAACACTCGGTGTACGAGTTTCGCTACCTGCGCGCCGACGACACGGGACAGCCTGCCCTGAGCCTGGTCATGCCTCCCACGCAGCCGACCTACCAGGACGGCGACATGTTCCCGGTCATGGATCAGAACCTGCCCGAAGGCGACCTCTACACGCGGCTGCGGGCCATGTTCCCGAAGCAGCCCCTGACGACCATGCACCTGCTGGCGCTCGTGGGTTCCAATGGCATTGGCCGCCTGGGTTTCCGCTTGCGCGATGCCGCGCCGGTGCCGCCTGGCCGTACCCTGGATCGCGCCACGCTGTTGGCGACGCAGTACACGCCAGATGTCTTCGGCGAGTTGGTCGCTGCCTACCTGGCCACGGGCGCCGGCATTGCCGGCGTGCAACCCAAGATCATGGTGCCGGACCGGCCCACGATCCCTATCCCCACGCTCATCGTGAAGGCCGCGTCCGACGCATACCCGGGCCTGGCCGCCAATGAGTACTTGTGCCTGAGTGCGGCCCGCCGCGCTCGGATCGACGTGCCCGGGTTCGAGCTCTCGCACGACGGGCAGATGCTGGTGCTCGACCGGTTCGACCTGCGGGAAGATGGCTCGCGCCTGGGGTTCGAGGACATTGCCGCGCTCATGGGGCTGCGCGTGCGCGACACGCAGTCCGACCGCAAGTATCAGGGTAGCTACCAGAACGTGGCCGCTCTGTTGAAGGCCTTCAGGCTGCCTGCAGCGAGTCTGGAGCGCTTCTTCGAGCAGCTTGCACTCACGGTCATGGTGCGAAACGGCGACGGCCACCTGAAGAACTTCGGCGTGCTGTACACGAGTGAGTCCGACGCTCGGCTTGCGCCCCTGTTCGATGTCGTGACGACCGCCATCTACCGATACCGTCGCTATGGCGGCGGGCCCGAACTGGAGGATCGCACGCTGGCGCTCAAGCTCTTCGCAGGCAAAGGCGAAACCAAGGCCTACCCCACGACCGAACGTCTGCTCGAGTTCGGGCGACGGGTCTGCGGCGTCGCGCAGCCCGCCATCGTGCTGCAGCGTATCGCCGGCGCCATGAGCGAGACGCTGCAGGCGGCACGCACCGATGAGCGCATTCCCCAGGCATTGCTCGCCTCGATGGCAGACGTTTGGAGGCAGGGAATGGTCCATGCCGTGCCGCAGACCCGGTAGCCGTGGTCAACCCTGTCACCTGGGTGCCTGCCAGCAAGTGATCGCTCCCGGGCAGTCCGACCAACGTGCCGGATGTCATGCGGGTCGCGTATTGTTCTGTTTCAGCCTGCGGCAATGCAGTGGTTTCCCCTAGCATCGCATCGATCATCGCCGTCTGGCCATTGATCCGGCAGGACGCAACGCAAGGCCCAACCCACCCCCATGTGCGGCATCACCGGCATCTTCGACACGCGTAGCGCAGGCCCCATAGCCCGCGCCGTGCTCTCGCGCATGAACGACGCGCAGCACCACCGCGGCCCCGACGAAGGCAGCGTGCATGTAGAGCCGGGTCTCGGCTTCGGCCACCGCCGCCTGTCGATCATCGACGTGGCCACCGGGCAGCAGCCGCTCTTCAACGAGGACGGCACGGTGTGCATCGTCTTCAACGGCGAGATCTACAACTTCCAGGAACTCATGCCCGAGCTGCAGGCGCTGGGGCACGTGTTCCACACGAAGAGCGACACCGAGGTCATCGTCCACGCCTGGGAGGCCTGGGGCGACAAGTGCGTCGAGCGCCTGCGCGGCATGTTCGCCTTCGCGCTGTGGGACCGCAACCGGCAGACGCTGTTCCTGGCGCGCGACCGCATGGGTGTGAAGCCCATGTTCTACGCCACGCTCGACGACGGCATGCTGCTCTTTGGCTCCGAGCTCAAGTCGCTGCTCGCCTACCGCGGCAGCGGTGGCGGCCTGAAGCGCGACGTGGATCCGCTGGCCATCGAGGAGTACTTCGCGCTGGGTTACGTGGCCGAGCCGCGCACCATCTTCCGCCAGGCGAAGAAGCTCCCGCCGGGGCACACGCTGGTGTGGCGCCGCGGCGAGAGCGAGCCGCAGCCGCGGCCCTTCTGGGATGTGCGCTTCACGCTGGCCAACCCCATCGGCCTGGAAGACGCGTGCACCGAGTTGCGCTCGCGGCTGCGCGAATCGGTGCGCCTGCGGCTGATCTCCGAAGTGCCGCTGGGGGCCTTCCTCTCCGGTGGGGTCGACAGCAGCGCGGTCGTCGCGGTGATGGCCGGGTTGCAGGACACGCCGGTGCGCACCTGCTCGATCGGCTTCGACGACCCGCAGTTCAACGAGTCGGCCTTCGCGCAGACGGTGGCCGAGCGCTACCGCACCGACCACCACCTCGAAGTCGTGGGCAGCGACGACTTCGACCTCGTCGACACCCTGGCGCATCTCTACGACGAGCCCTACGCCGACAGCTCGGCCATCCCCACCTACCGCGTGTGCCAGCTGGCGCGCAAGCGCGTCACCGTGGCGCTGTCGGGCGACGGTGGCGACGAGAGCTTCGGCGGCTACCGCCGCTACCGCATGCACCTGATGGAAGAGCGGCTGCGCAGCGCCTTGCCTGCCGGCCTGCGCCAGCCGCTGTTCGGCATGCTGGGCAGGATGTACCCCAAGGCCGACTGGGCGCCGCGCATGTTCCGCGCCAAGACCACCTTCGAGGGCATGGCGCGCAGTTCGGTGCAGGCCTACTTCCATTCGGTGTCCATCCTGCGCGGGCCGATGCGCGAGCAGCTCTTCAGCCCGGCGCTGAAGCGCGCGCTGGGGGGCTACAACGCGCAGGCTGTCTTCGACCGCCACGCCGCCAACGCCGGCACCGACGACCCGCTGGCGCTGATCCAGTACCTGGACCTGAAGACCTACCTCGTCGGCGACATCAACACCAAGGTCGACCGCGCCAGCATGGCGCATTCGCTGGAAGTGCGTGAACCGCTCATGGACCACCCGCTGGTGGAGTGGCTGGCCACGCTGCCCACGAACCTGAAGGTGCGCGGGCAGGAGGGCAAGTTCCTGCTGAAGAAGGCGATGGAGCCGGCGCTGCCGCACGACATCCTCTACCGCCCGAAGATGGGTTTTGCCGTGCCGCTGGCGCGCTGGTTCCGCGGGCCGCTGCGCCAGCGCGTGCGCGACGCCGTGCTCGGCGAGCGGCTGCTGTCCACGGGCTGGTTCAACGAGGCCTACCTGAAGCACCTCGTCGATGCCCACCAGTCCGGCGCCAGCGACTACAGCTCGCCGCTGTGGACGCTGCTCATGTTCGAGGCCTTCCTGCGCAACAGCATCGACGGCACGCATGCCGTGGCGGCGCCGAGCATGCCCACCGCCGCGGAGGCCCTGGCCTGATGCGTGTCCTGCATGTGCTGGACCACTCCATCCCGCTGCACAGTGGGTACACCTTCCGCACCCTGGCCATCCTGCGCGAGCAGCACAAGCTGGGCTGGGAGACGTTTCACCTGACCAGCCCCAAGCACACCGCGACGCAAGTGCTGCAAGAGACGGTCGATGGCCTGCTCTTTCACCGGACTCCGCCGGTCGAGCCCGCTGCGGCCCTGCCGGGCCTGCGCGAGATGGCCCTGATGCGCCAGACCGAACGCCGCCTTGCCGAGGTGGCGCAAGCCGTCCACCCCGACATCCTGCACGCCCACTCGCCGGTGCTCAACGCCATCCCCGCGCTGCGTGTCGGCAAGCGCCTGGGCATCCCGGTGGTCTACGAGGTGCGCGCCTTTTGGGAGGATGCCGCCGTGGACCACGGCACCACCCAGGAAGGCAGCCTGCGCTACCGCATGACGCGCCGGCTGGAAACCCATGCGCTGCGCCAGGCGGCGCATGTGTTCACCATCTGCGAAGGGCTGCGCGCCGACATCGCCGCGCGCGGCGTCGCTGCCGAGAAGATCACCGTGATCCCTAACGCCGTGGACATCGCCGCCTTCGAGCCCGGCGGCCAGCCCGACGCCGCACTCAAGGCCCGCCTCGGGCTCACCGGCGCCACCGTGCT
>DYOR01000077.1 GCA_020720385.1 Rubrivivax sp. | reverse complement strand
GGCCGCCCCCCCGGGGGTATGAGCAAAGTGGCAGAGCCACATTTGCTCATGAGCGCCCCCAGGCCGGCCTTGCCGGCCGCCCCCCCGGGGGTATGAGCAAAGTGGCAGAGCCACATTTGCTCATGAGCGTGCTCGAGCCCCTGGTGCGCGAGCTGGCCGATGCGCTGCGCGCGCGCGGCTGGCGCATGGCCAGCGCCGAGAGCTGCACCGGCGGCCTCATCGCCGCGGCCTGCACCACCGTGGCCGGTTCGAGCGACTGGTTCGAGTGCGGCTTCGTCACCTACAGCAACGCGGCGAAGACGGCCCTGCTCGGCGTGCCCGCGGCGCTCATCCAGGCGCATGGCGCGGTGAGCGAAGAAGTGGCGCGCGCCATGGCCGAGGGTGTGCTGCAGCGCGCGCCGGTGCAGCTTGTGGTGGCCGTCACCGGCATTGCCGGACCCACCGGCGCGGTGCCCGGCAAGCCCGTGGGCACGGTCTGGCTGGCCTGGGGCACGCCGGCAAGGGTGCAGGCCGAGCGTCTGCAGTTGCCCGGCGAGCGCAGCGCCGTGCGCGGCGCCGCCGTGCGTTGCGCGCTGCAGCGCCTGGTGCAGGCGGCGCGCCCATGAAGGTGCTGCTGTGCGGCGAGCTCGGCGCGGCCGAATGGCAGGCGTGGCACGCCGCCCTGGCCCAGGCGATGCCGGAGGCACAGTGGCTGGCCCTGGCGCAGGCACGCGCGCAGCCCGACGCGGTGCAGGCCGCGGTGGTGGCCAACCCCGCGCCCGGCAGCCTGCAGGGCCTGCCGCAGCTCAAGCTGGTGCAGAGCCTGTGGGCCGGCGTGGACCGCCTGCTCGCCGACGCCACCCTGCCCGCGGGCGTGCCGCTGGCACGCATGGTCGACCCGGCGATGACCGCGGCCATGGCCGAGACCGCGCTGTGGGCCGTGCTCTCGCTGCATCGCGGCTTCTTCGCCTATGCGCGGCGCCAGCGCGAAGGCGTGTGGCGCGCCCACACCCAGCGCCGTGCCGACGAGGTCGGCGTGCTCGTGCTGGGCCAGGGCGAGATGGGCCGCGCGGCAGCGGCGCGCATCGCGCAGCAGGGCTACCGCGTGCAGGGTTGGCGGCGCGACGGCGGGGCGCTGGAGCCGCTGCTGGCGCGCAGCGACGTGGTCGTCAACCTGCTGCCGCTGACGCCGGCCACGCGCAACCTGCTCGACGCGCGCTTCTTCGCCGCCTTGCCTGCGCAGGCCTCGGTGGTCAACCTGGGGCGCGGCGCGCACCTGGTCGATGCCGACCTGCTCGCGGCGCTGGACCGCGGCCACCTGCGCCACGCCGTGCTCGACGTCTTCCACGCCGAGCCGCTGCCCGCGACGCACCCGTTCTGGCGGCACCCGCGCGTCACCCTGCTGCCCCATGCCGCTGCACTCACCGACCCACGCAGCGCCGCGGCCGTGGCCGCGGCCAACCTGCGCGCGGCGCGCGACGGCCGGCCGCTGGCGCACCTGGTGCTGACCGCGCGCGGGTACTGAACGCCGCCGGGGCCGGGCCCGCCCGGTCCGCCGTGCTCAGCCTTGCAGCGCGAGCCGGCGGCGCCTGGGCGCGGCCGCGGTGGCCGCCACGGGCTGGGCCTCGATGGCCATGAGCATGAGGCGGCGCAGCGCGGCCCAGGGGTCGTGCGGCCACAGCGGGTGCTTGAGCCCCTTGACCACGCCGTCGCAGATGCTCGCCGCGTGCAGCAGGTGCGCGAGCTGGTGGGCGGCCAGCGCCGGCAGCGCGCGCTCGAAGAGCCGCTCCCTGAGGCCCCAGGCGCGTGCTTCCTTGAGCGCCAGCGGCAGGGGCTTGCCCTCGTCCAGCGCGCTGCGGCCACGCGCCAGGGCACGCAGATCCTCGGCCAGCGTCCAGTGCACCAGCACCGGCGCCTCGCCTTCGGCGCGCAGGCCGTCGAGCATGCGCAGCGCGCGCGCGGCCTGGCCGGTCCAGACCGCCTCGGCGAGCTTGCCCAGGTCGTAGCGCGCCACGTCGAGCACGGCGGCTTCCACCTGGTCGAAACCCAGCTCGCCGCCAGGGTGCAGCAGGGCGAGCTTCTGCAGTTCCTGGTGCGCGGCGAGCAGGTTGCCTTCGACGCGGTCGGCGAAGAAGGCCAGGGTGCGTTGCCCCTCCTCGCCTGCCCGCACGCGCTGGCCCTGGCGCGCCAGGCGCTGCGCGAGCCAGGCCGGCAGGGCCTTGCGTTCCAGCGTTTCCACGCGCAGCGTGACGCCGGCGGCATCGAGCGCAGAGAACCAGCCCGACTTCATCTGCTGGAAGTCCAGCCGCGGCAGCTGCACCACGGTGAGCACCTCGTCGCCGAGCTGCGCGCAGTAGCGCTGCAGCGCTTCGGCGCCCTCACCCCCCGGCTTGCCCGTGGGAATGCGGATCTCGATGAGCTGGCGTTCGGCAAACAGGCTCATCGCCTGCGCGGCGCCGAGCACCGCGCTCCAGTCGTAGTGCGCCCCGCTGACGCTGAAGACCTTGCGCTCGGCATAGCCCGCCGCCCTGGCCGCGGCGCGGATGGCATCGGCGGCTTCCTGCGCCAGCAGCGGCTCGTCGCCGTGGATGGTGTAGAGCGGCTTCAGCCCGCGGCCGAGCTGCGCTTCGAGCTGGTCGGGGCGCAGTTGCATCTACAGCGTCACCGTGGCCAGCCGGCGCAACACCTGCGTCACCAGGTCGGCCTGCATCTCGCGCAAGAGCTCGGCGTCCTCGTACTCCTTGGCCAGGGCGAGGGTCTCGTTGTAGCTCAGGTCGTTGGACAGCAGCAGTTCGGTGCGCGCGATGAGCTCGCGGCCCGCCGGCGTCTCGGCGCGGAAATGGAACTTCAGCCGCAGCTGCATTTCGCGCACCTGCGCCGCCGAGGTCGAGGCGACGATGCTGCGCTCGCGCACGTCGAGCAGCGCGTGCAGGACGACCTCGGCCTTGGCCGGGGTGTCGAGCACGCGCACCTGCTGCAGCAGCAGCCGGCGCAGCTCCGCGGCCAGAGGCGAGCGCGGCGCAAAGCCGACGAGGGCGATGCTGCCGAAGGACAGGTGCGGTGGCCGGCGCAGCTCGAAGCCGCAGCCCGCCAGGGGCAGTGCGGCGAGCAGCGCCAGCGCGCGGCGGCGCGCCCGCACGCCGGCGCTCTCAGACCACCACATTGACCAGCCGGCCCGGCACCAGCACCACCTTGCGCGCCGGCTTGCCTGCGGCGAAACGCAGGAACTCCGGGCTCGCCAGCGCCGCCGCCTCGATGGCGGCGCGGCCGGCCGTGGCACTCACGCGGATGCTGCCGCGCGTCTTTCCGCCCACTTGCAGCACGAGCTCGATCTCGTCCTGCACCAGGGCGGCCTCGTCCACCTGCGGCCAGGGCGCGTCGAGGATCTCGCCCAGCGCACGGTGCAAGCCCAGGGCCTGCCACAGCGCATGCGTGATGTGCGGCGCGGCCGGGTAGAGCGCGCGCAGCAGGAGGCTCAGGGCCTCGTGCAGCACGGCGCTGTCGGCCGCGCTGTCGGCGAGCCGGGCGTCCTCCACGGCGTTGAGCATCTTCATCGCGCCGGAGACCACGGTGTTGTATTGCAGCCGCTCGTAGTCGTGGCTCACCTGGCGCAGCAGCAGGTGCATCTCGCGGCGCAGGGTGGCGGCGGCGGCGCTCGCGCCGTGGATGGCGTCCGTGAGCGTGCCGTCGAAGGCGGCCAGCCGCGGCGCCAGCTTCACCCCCGCGCCCCAGAGCCTGCGCAGGAAGCGGAAACTGCCCTCGGCGCCGCTGTCGGACCAGGCCGCGCTCTGGTCGGGCGGGCCGGCGAACATGGTGAACACGCGCGCCGTGTCGGCGCCGAAGCGCGCGATGATGTCCTTGGGCTCGACGACGTTGTTCTTGCTCTTGGACATCTTCTCGATGCCACCCAGCATCACCGCCTGGCCGTCGGCCCGGGCCGTGGCGCCGCAGGGGTGGCCGCGGTCGTCGTAGCAGACCTCGACCTCGCTCGGGTAGAACCAGTGGCGCTTGCCCGCCTCGTCCTCGCGGTAGAAGGACTCGTTGAGCAGCATGCCCTGGGTGAAGAGATTCGTGAAGGGCTCGCTGTAGCTCACCAGGCCCTTCATCTCGCCATCGGCACCGGGCACCTGGATGTCGCGCATGGCCTTGGTCCAGAAGCGCGCGTAAAGCAGGTGCAGCACGGCGTGCTCGATGCCGCCGATGTACTGGTCCATCGGCATCCAGTACTCGTTGCGCGCGTCCACCATGGCGTCGTCGCTGCCCGGGCAGCAATAGCGCATGTAGTACCAGGCCGAGTCGACGAAGGTGTCCATGGTGTCGGTCTCGCGCCGCGCCGGCTGGCCGCATTTCGGGCAGGCGACGTGGACGAAGGCCGCACACTTGTTGAGCGGGTTGCCACTGCCGTCGGGCACCAGGTCCTCGGGCAGCAGCACCGGCAGGTCGGCCTCGGGCACGGGCACGTCGCCGCAGGCCGCGCAATGGATGATGGGAATGGGCGTGCCCCAGTAGCGCTGGCGGCTGATGCCCCAGTCGCGCAGCCGCCAGGTGGTCTTCTTCTCGCCCAGGCCCTTGACGGCGAGTGCCGCGGCGATGGCGTCCACCGCCGCCTTGTGCCCCAGGCCGCTGTAGTTGCCCGAGTTGACGGTGATGCCGCGGCCCTTGTCGGCGTACCAGTCCTGCCAGCGCTCGTAGTCGAAGTGCTCGCCGTCGATGTGGATCACCTGCAGGATCTCGATGCCGTACTTGCGCGCGAAGGCGAAGTCGCGCTCGTCGTGCGCGGGCACGCCCATCACGGCGCCGTCGCCGTAGCCCATGAGCACGTAGTTGCCCACCCACAGGGGCACCGGCTGACCGGTGAGCGGGTGCGTCACCTGCAGGCCCAGCGGCAGGCCGACTTTCTCGCGCAGGGCCAGTTCGGCCTCCGTCGTGCCACCCTTCTTGCATTCGTCGACGAAGGCCGCGATCTTCGGGTCACGCCGCGCGGCCAGGGCGGCCAGCGGGTGTTCGGGCGCGACGGCGCAGAAGGTCACGCCCTTGATGGTGTCGGCGCGCGTGGTGAAGACGTGCATGCGCCCGCCCTGCACCAGCGCGCCGGTCTCGTCGCGGATCTCGTGCGGGAAGGCGAAGCGCACGCCCTCGCTCTTGCCGATCCAGTGCTCCTGCATCAGGCGCACGCGCTCGGGCCAGCCTTCCAGGTAGCTGGGGTGGGTGCTGTCGTTGACGCCGCCGAGCAGTTCGTCGGCGTACCTGGTGATCGCCAGGTAGTAGCCCGGGATCTCGCGCTTCTCGACCAGGGCCCCGCTGCGCCAGCCGCGGCCGTCCTCGACCTGCTCGTTGGCGAGCACGGTCTGGTCCACCGGGTCCCAGTTGACGACCTGCGTCTTCTTGTAGGCGATGCCCGCCTCGAGCATCTTGAGGAAGAACCACTGGTTCCACTTGTAGTAGGCGGGGTCGCAGGTGGCGAGTTCGCGCGTCCAGTCGAAGGCCAGGCCCAGGGGCTGCATCTGGCTCTTCATGTCGGCGATGTTGGCGCGCGTCCATTGCGCCGGGGGCACGTTGTTGGCGATGGCGGCGTTCTCCGCCGGCAGGCCGAAGGCGTCCCAGCCCATGGGCATGAGCACGTTCATGCCCTTCATGCGCAGGTAGCGCGCCATCATGTCGTTGATGGTGTAGTTGCGCACGTGCCCCATGTGCAGCTTGCCGCTGGGGTAGGGCAGCATCGAGCAGGCGTAGAACTTCGGCCGCTGCGCATCCTCGACGACGCGGTAGGCGTCGGTGGCGGCCCAGTGCGCCTGCGCGGCGGCTTCGACTTCGGCGGGGGCGTACTTCTCGTTCATGCGGCGGATTCTAGGAGCGCACCGCCGCCGCTGCGCCGCAAGCTAGGGTGGCGCCGGCGCGGCCTCGGCGACGAAGCCGATGCGCGTGAGCCCGGCCTCCTGCACCCAGCCGATGAGCTCGGCCACGCGCCCGTAGGGCACGCGGCGGTCGGCGCGCAGCTGCACTTCGGCCTGGGGGTCGCGTCGCGCGGCCTGGCGTACGCGCTCGCTCACCTGCTCGCGCTCGGTGCGCGGGTCCAGCGGCTGCTCGGCGAGGAAGAGCCGCCCCTGTGCGTCGACGGCCAGGGCGACGAAGGCCGGCGCATCGCTGGGCACCGCCGCGCCCGCCTGAGGCAGGTCCAGGCGCAGGCGGCTCGTCATCAGCGGCGCGGTGATCATGAAGATCACCAGCAGCACGAGCATGACGTCGATGAGCGGCGTCATGTTGATCTCGCTCATCGGCTGCGCGCCGGGGCTGCGCTCGAGGCGACCGAAAGCCATCAGGCCGTCCGCGTGGCATCGAGCGCCATCTCGCGCAGGTCGTGCGCGAAGCCCTCGAGCTCGGCCTCGCACACCGCCACGCGCTTGCCGAAGACGTTGTAGGCGAGCACCGCGGGCACCGCCACGGCGATGCCCGCGGCGGTCATCAGCAGGGCCTCGCCGACGGGACCCGAGACCTTGTCGATGCCCATGCTGCCGGCCGCGGCGATGCCGGCCAGTGCGTGGTAGATCGCCCACACGGTGCCGAAGAGGCCCACGAAGGGGGCGGTGCTGCCGATGGAGGCGAGGATCACCTGGCCGAACTGCAGGTGCGCCAGGCCGCGGTGCAGGGCGTCGCGCAAGCGCCGCGTGAGCTGCGAGGCGAGCGCGCCGCGCGCCTCCAGCGTGCCCGCCGCGGGCGGCACCACGGCGGCCTCGAGCAGCGGCAGCAGCACGCGCTCGCGGTCCAGCGCGGCGAGCCGCGCGCGCGCCTCGTCCAGCGAGGCGGCGTCCCAGAAGGCGGGCACGGCGCGCGCGATGTCGGCGTCGGCACGGCGCAGCACCCAGGCCTTCCACAGGATCAGCACCCAGGCGGCCACCGACATCGCCAGCAGCAGCAGCGCCACGGCGCGCCCGACGGCGTCGCCCATGTCCCAGAAATGCGCCAGCCCCTGCATGGCCCGGGTTCAGTGCGTCAGCCCGAGCACATCGGCCATGCCGTAGAGGCCGGCGGCGCGCTCGGTGCTGGCGAGGAAGCGCGCGGCGCGCAGGCTGCCGTCGGCGTAGTTGGCGCGGCTCGTGCTCTTGTGCGCGATCTCGATGCGCTCGCCGGTGCCGGCGAAGAGCACGGTGTGCTCGCCGACGATGTCGCCGCCGCGCAGGGCGGCAAAGCCGATGCTCCCCGCGGGCCGCTCGCCGGTGTGGCCGTGGCGCGCGAAGACGCCGTGCGTGGCCAGCTCGACGCCGCGCGCACGCGCCAGCACCTCGCCCATGGCCAGGGCCGTGCCGCTGGGGGCGTCGACCTTGTGCCGGTGGTGGCTCTCCAGCACCTCGATGTCGTAGCCCGCCCCGAGCGCGCGTGCGGCCTGCTCGAGCAGGCGCAGCACGACGTTCACGCCGACGCTCATGTTGGGGGCCAGGACGATCGGCAGGTGCTGCGCGTGCGCGGCGATCTCGGCCCTTTGCGCCGGCGTGAAACCGGTGGTGCCGACGACCGCGCGCACGCCCCGTTCGCGGCACACCGCCAGGTGCGCCAGCGTGCCCTCGGGGCGGGTGAAGTCGATGAGCACCGCCGCGTCGCCCAGGCCCGCGCGCAGGTCGGCGGTCACCGCCACGCCGGTGTGGCGGCCGGCAAAGGCCCCGGCGTCCTGGCCCAGCGCGGCGCTGCCGGGCGCGTCCAGGGCGCCGGCCAGCGTGCAATCACCGCTGCCGAGCACGGCCTCGACGAGCATGCGCCCCATGCGGCCCGAGGCCCCGGCGATGGCGATCTTCAGCACGGCACGGCGGCGGGCACGCCCGGCCTCAGGACTTTTCCAGCGGCGGGTAATCGCGCACCGGGCCCATCGGCTCGGCCGGCGGGGCCTCGCGCTTGGGCGGCGGGGGCAGTGCGGCGCGCTCTTCCTCGCTGAGCTCGAGCTTGGGCGCGCGCAGCTCGCGCACGCGGCTGATGGAGGCGACGAACTCGCGCTCCGAAGGCAGGTCCTGCGGCGCCTCGACCGACTTCACCTTGCCGGCCTCGAAATGCACCACCACGCTGCGGCGCTGCGGTGCCGCACCGGTGCGCCGCAGGGTGAAGAGGTAGTCCCAGCGGTCGGCGTGGAAGGGGTCGGCGAGCAGCGGCGTGCCCAGGATGTCGCGCACCTGCAGGCGCGTCAGGCCGGGCTTGACCGCGGTCACCTGCTCCTTGGTCACGGCGTTGCCCTGCACGATGTCGATGCGGTAGGGCGTGATGAAGCCCATGAAGCTGTCGGTGCGTTGCAGCGCTTCGCAGCCCCCCAGCGCGGCGCCCAGCGCGGGGGCCAGGACGATGGCGCAAAGCAGGGTGAGGGGTCGTCGCATGGGCGGCAGCGCGGCTCGGGCGGTTCGGGGTTGAGGTTGCGGCGGGCGCGCAGCGCGCGGGTCGGCCGCAGACGGATCACGCCTGGCTGGCTATGATGGACGCATTCTAGCGGGGGGGCGGGCCCGGCGCCTGGGCAGCGGCATGACGACACATGTGGACGAACTCAAGAGCAGTGGCCTGAAGGCCACGCTGCCGCGCATCAAGATCCTGGAGCTTTTCCAGCACACCGAGCGCCGCCACCTGACGGCCGAGGACGTCTACAAGGCCCTGCTCGCCGAGGGCGCCGACATCGGCCTGGCCACGGTGTACCGCGTGCTCATGCAGTTCGAGCAGGCCGGCTTGCTCTCGCGCAGCAACTTCGAGTCCGGCAAGGCGGTGTTCGAGCTCAATGCCGGCCAGCACCACGACCACCTGGTGTGCCTGGACTGCGGCCGAGTGGAGGAGTTCTTCGACGCCGAGATCGAACGGCGCCAGCGCGCCGTGGCCAGCGAGCGCGGCTTCGAGCTGCAGGAGCATTCGCTGGCGCTGTACGCGCGCTGCCGCAAGGCCGACTGCCCACACCGCGGCAAGTAGCCACCGGGCGTGACGGCGCGCCGCGTCAACCCTCGGCCGGGCGCTCCATCGCCAGCTGGTGGCGGCGCACGAACTCCTGGTAGGTGTCGATGCCGCGCAGCTGCAGCACGGTGTTGCGCACCGCGGCTTCGACCAGCACGGCCAGGTTGCGCCCGGCGTCCACCGCGATCACCACCTTGCGCACCGGCAGGCCGAGCACGTCCTCGAACAGGGGCTCGTAGGGCAGGCGCTCGAACTCGCGCTCCAGCGTCTCCTTGCGCACCAGGTGCACGATCAGGCGCAGGCGCATCTTGCGACGCACCGCGGTCTCGCCGAAGATGACCTTGATGTCGAGCAGGCCGATGCCGCGCACCTCGAGCAGATTCATGAGCAACTCGGGGCAGCGTCCCTCGATCGCCGTCTGGCTGATGCGGTACAGGTCCACCGCGTCGTCGGCCACCAGGCCGTGGCCGCGCGAGACGAGCTCCAGTCCGAGTTCGCTCTTGCCCAGGCCGGACTCGCCGGTGAGCAGCACGCCCAGGCCGAGGATGTCCATGAACACGCCGTGGCGCGTGGTGCGTTCGGCGAAGAGGTGGCTGAAGTAGGTGCGCACGACGTCGATCACATGCCCGGCCGACTCGCGCGTGACGAACAGCGGGATCTCGGCGCGCCCGCACATGGCCACCAGGCGGTCGGGCGGCGTGGCGTCGTCGGCGACGATGATCACCGGCGGCTCCAGCGTGACGATGCGCGAGATGCGCCGCTCCTGGTCCTCGGGCAGGCTGGCGCCGAGGTAGGCCACCTCGCGCTCGCCGACGATCTGCACGCGGTAGGGGTGGATGTAGTTGAGGTAGCCCACCAGGTCGGCGGCCGAGCGGGCGGCGCGCACCGCGGCCTCGTCGAAGCGGCGCTCGGGGTGGGCGTGGCCGGCGATCCACTCCCAGCGCATCGCTTCGCGGTGCGCCTCGAAGAGCGCCTCCGCGCTGATCGAGGTGGGCTTCACCTTGCGTCAACCCTCACCGGCCGCCTGTGCCGAGCCAAGGCCTTGCGCGGATCCGGCTCGGCCGGGCCGCAACAAGAGCCCCAAGCGCCGCGAAGGGGCCCCTGATCGGCCCTGGGGGTGGCGAACGCAGTGAGCCTGGGGGCGTGTTCACGCGACAGACTTCAGCGGTTCCCAGTCGACGATGAGCTTGTGCACGCTGGCGGGGTCGGCTTCGGTCTTCAGCCGCTCGCGCAACTCGCGATCGGAGAGCATCTCGGCGATCTCGGAGAGGATCTCCAGGTGCCGCTGCGTCGCCGCCTCGGGCACGAGCAGGAAGATGAGCAGGGACACCGGCTCGTCGTCGGGCGCGTCGAAGGGGATCGGCTGGCTCACGCGCAGCACCGCCGCCAGGGGATTCTTCAGCCCCTTGATGCGCCCGTGCGGGATGGCCACCGCATGCCCCAGCCCGGTGGAGCCCAGGCGTTCGCGCGCAAAGAGGTTGTCCGTGACGGTGCCACGGGCGATGGAATGCTGGTTCTCGAACAGCAGCCCCGCCTGTTCGAAAACGCGCTTCTTGCTGGTCGCATCCACATTCACCAGCACGTTGCTGGCGGGCAGGATCGCGGCGAGACGGTTCATCGGCCCATTCCCCCTGGCCGCGCGCCACCGGCGGCGCGGCTTTCGAAGGTGTTAGAAGAACTCGCGATGATAGCCCCGGGCCTGCGCCACGGGGTCAGGCAAAAGACCCCGGAACGGGTGGAACCGCGCCGGATTGCGGCGCCGCAACAACAGCGCCGGGCCGACACGCAAACGGCCCCGCAGGGCCGTCGTGGTGAGGCATCGGCCGAGGGCGGCTAGGGCACGCCGGCGTCGATGCGCTTGCCACTGGCGTGGTGGTGGTCCTGCGTGCGGTCCTTGTGGCGCACGACCTGGCGGTCGAGCTTGTCCATGAGCTGGTCGATGGCGGCGTACAAGTCCTCGTTGGCCTGCTCCACGTAGATGTCGCGGCCCTTCACGTGCAGGGTCACCTCGGCCTTCTGTCTGCGCTCCTTCTCCTTGAGTTTCTCCACGGTCAGCAGCACGGTGACGTCGACCACCTGATCGAAATGCCGCGTCACGCGTTCCAGCTTGGTGAGCACGTATTCCCGCAGTGCGGGCGTGACTTCGAGGTGATGGCCACTGATTGTCAAGTTCATCAGAACCTCCTTTGCGAGAGTGGTGCGAGACGCCAACGGCCGGGCCGCCGGGCGGGGGCTTGCGGCCGTGATGGCTGAGGGGGGGGAGGAGTGCGGAAACAAGGTGCGCGGCGCGATGCCGTGCGAACCAGTGTGCACCGCTTGCCGGACCCTGGCAAGCGCCCTTCTCGCCTGCCGGTCATCGTGCTGTGAAGGAAGTGGGAAAGCGCCCGCATCCCTGTGCAAGCGGCCGCCGCCTGCGCATCTCACGGGCACGCCGACGCACGCCTCTGGCTAGAATGGTTTTGCCCGGGCACAAGACCCACACGCAGGCAAGAGATGAAACTGATTGGCTCGCTCACCAGCCCGTACGTGCGCAAGGTCCGCGTGGTGATGGCGGAGAAGAAGCTCGACTTCCAATTCACGCTCGAAGACGTGTGGGAGAGCGACGCCATCCTGAGAATCAACCCGCTGGGCAAGGTGCCCTGCCTGGTGATGGACGGCGGTGAAGCGGTCTTCGATTCGCGCGTCATCGTCGAGGTCCTGGACACGCTCTCGCCGGTGGGCAAGCTCATCCCGCCCTCGGGGCGCGAACGCACCGAGGTGCGCACGTGGGAAGCGCTGGCCGACGGCGTCATCGACGCGGCCATCCAGGCGCGCCTGGAAGCCACCTGGAAGGGGCGCAGCGAGGGCGAGCGCTCGCGCGCCTGGATCGAGCGCCAGATGAGCCGCGTGGCCAGTGGCGTGAAGGCCATGGCCGAGGGGCTGGGCGACAAGCCGCATTGCGCCGGCATCCACTTCACGCTGGCCGACGTGGCCGTGGGCTGCGCGCTGGGCTACCTGAGCTTCCGCTTCCCCGAGGTCACCTGGCGCGACCAGCACCCCAACCTGCAGCGCCTCTACGACCGCTTGGCGGCACGGCCGAGCTTCATCGACAGCGCGCCGCCGGGCATGGCGTAGCCCGCCGGCCGATGCCACAGCCCCCGGGGTGCGCCGGGACCATCCGCCTCGTTATATTCCGCCCATGGGTTCCGTCGGGCCGGTCACACCGCAGCAGATGAACTTCAGCGAGCCGCTGGCGCTGAAGAGCGGCGCGCTGCTTGCCGACTACTGGATCACCTACGAGACCTACGGCACGCTCGACGCCGAGCGCAGCAACGCCGTGCTCGTGTGCCATGCGCTCAACGCCAGCCACCACGTGGCGGGCACGCATGCCGACGGCAGCCTGGGCTGGTGGGACAACATGGTCGGGCCGGGCAAGCCGCTGGACACCGACCGCTTCTTCGTCATCGGCGTGAACAACCCGGGCTCGTGCTTCGGCTCCACCGGGCCGATGCACCTGAACCCCGCCAACGGCCGCGTCTATGGCGCCGATTTCCCCGTGCTCACCGTGGAGGACTGGGTCGACGCCCAGGCGCGCCTCATGGACCGCCTGGGCATCGAGCGGCTGGCCGCGGTGATGGGCGGCAGCCTGGGCGGCATGCAGGCGCTGTCGTGGGCGCTGCGCCATCCGCGGCGCGTGCGCCACTGCGTGGCCATCGCCACCGCGCCGAACCTGTCGGCGCAGAACATCGCCTTCAACGAGGTGGCGCGGCGTGCCATCGTCACCGACCCCGATTTTCACGGCGGCCACTTCTACGCCCATGGCGTGGTGCCCAAGCGCGGCCTGCGCGTGGCGCGCATGATCGGCCACATCACCTACCTGGCCGAGGACGCCATGGACGAGCGCTTCGGCCGGCGCACGCGCAGCGCCGGCAGTGGCATCGACGGCGAGGCCGAGATCGGTTTTGCCTACAGCACGCAGGACATCGAGTTCCAGATCGAGAGCTACCTGCGCCACCAGGGCGACAAGTTCAGCGAGTACTTCGACGCCAACACCTACCTGCTCATCACCCGTGCGCTGGACTACTTCGACCCCGCGCGCGAGCACGGCGGCGACCTCGCCCGCGCTTTCGCCGCGGCGCGCGCCCACCCCGGGGGCGTGGGCTTCCTGCTGGTGAGTTTCGTCACCGACTGGCGCTTCTCGCCGGCGCGCTCGCGCGAGATCGTCAAGGCGCTGGTGGACAACCGCATCAAGGTGTCGTACGCCGAGATCGACGCCCCGCACGGGCACGACGCGTTTCTGCTCGAGGACCCGCGCTACCACCACGTGATGCGCGCCTACTTCGAGCGCATCGCGGCCGAAAGCACGGGGCTCGCGTGAGCGAACGCAAGGACCTCGAACTCATCGCCGAGCTGGTGCCCGCGGGCAGCCGCGTGCTCGACCTGGGTTGCGGCAGCGGCGAGCTGCTGGCGCACCTGCGCGACCGCAAGGGCTGCAGCGGCTACGGCATCGAACTGGACGACGCCAACGTGCTCGCCAGCGTGCGCCGCGGCATCGACGTCGTCCAGCTCAACCTCGAGGAAGGCCTGGCGCTCTTCGACGACCTGAGCTTCGACGTCGTGCTCCAGCTCGACACCCTGCAGCACCTGCGCAACACCGAGCGCATGCTGCGCGAGACGGCGCGCGTGGGGCGCATCGGCATCGTCAGCTTCCCCAACTTCGCGCACTGGCCCAACCGGCTGCGCGTGGCCACCGGGCGCATGCCGGTGACGCGCGCCCTGCCCTACCAGTGGTACGACACGCCCAACATCCGCGTCGGCACCTACACCGACTTCGGCGTGCTCGCGCAGCGCTGCGGCCTGGCGGTGACCGACAGCTTCGGCCTGCAGGCCGGGCGCATGGTGCGGCGCTGGCCCAACCTCATGGCCAGCGTGGCGGTGTTTCGCTTCGAACGCGCCTGATCAGTCGAGCGTGACCTCGGCGTGCACCGTGCCGGCGCGGCCGGCGGTGGCGGACAGGGCGATGGCCGTGCCGCGCGCGCCGCGCACCACCCACTCCACCACCGCGCGGTCGCCGGTGATCTCGCGGTGGGGCGGGAAGGCCTGTTGCGAGTTCTTCGGCGCGTGGCCCTCGAGCTGCGCGCCTTCCACGCGTTCCTTGCCGGTGACCATGCTCACGCCGGCGGGCAGGTGGATGTGGAAGACCGTGCCGCGCACCGTCTTGCGCTCCAGCGCGCGCTTGGTCACGTAGGCGGGCAGGTAACCGCTGTTGGCCACCGCGAAGCGCACGCGCCAGGTGTCGGCGCCCAGGGCGCGCACTTCCGTGCGCAGCACCTCCAGCCTGGGCAGCGAGAGGGCGATCTGCGTGAGCCAGGCGGGGAAGCGCGCCGCCTCGCGCTCGCGCAGGTGCGGCGGCGGGTTGCGCCAGAAGTTCTGCTTGTCCCAGCCGCCGAGCTCGACCATGCCCAGCTGCGGGTGGCGGTAGGGGTACCAGTCGACATGCGCGTGGCCGGCGCACTGCTCGTCGCTCCACTTGAGCAGCTTGAGATCGTCCTCCACCGGGTGGTCGCGGTACCACTCGATCCACTGGTAGTCGTTGATCCCGGCCTCCTTGTTCGGGGCCCAGATCTCCACCGTCCAGAAGAGCGCGCCGAGTTGCTCGTAGACCCAGTCCTGGGTGCCGGTGATGATCTCCTTCGGGTGGTACTTGAAGTCGTGGAAGATGCTGATCGCCGGGTAGCCGGTGAGCTTGGCGCCGATGTCCGACAGACGCTTGTACATCCACAGGTCCTCGGGCGTCATGTCGTCGTCGCTCTGCGTGCCCATGGGCCGCAGGATGACGCCGCTGTGCGTGTGGAAGCTCACCGCCGCGCCGATGTTGGGGTGGCTGGTGATGAAGTCCACCATCGCGCGCACCTCGGGCTCGCTGCCGGGGTAGGGGCCGGCGCCCTTCTGCTCGAACTCCTGGCGCCAGTAGGCGGGGAAGTTGCGGTTCAGGTCCAGGCCCTCGCGGTCGGCGTTGGCGGTGATCCTCAGACCGTCGAAGTTCTTCAGCGTGCCTTCCGGGATGAGGCGGTAGTACTCGCCACCGAACTCGCCGGGCTCGCGCGCCACCATCAGGCGCGCCTCGGTGGCGTGCTTCTTGTACGGGCCATGCGGGTCGGGCACGCGCATCTGCAGCACGCGGCCATCGCCGTCCACGTCCTCGATCGTCAGCCCCTCGACCGGTTCTTCGTCGAAGGGGTAGGGCCGGGTGGACGAGCGGATGTGGCGCGGCCGGTCGGCCAGGGCGAGCTCGGCGCCGTCGGGGTTCAGGCGCGGCACCAGGTAGACCACGCGCGTGTCGAGCAGCTGGCGCACCCGCACATCCGTCTCGTAGCCCGTGACCAACTGGTGCAGCCAGTACAGGCAGGCCGTGCTCGCGGTGAGCTCGGCGGCGTGGATGTTGCCGTCGACCCAGAACGCGGGCTTGTCCAGGTCGTCGCCCGTGCTGCGCTGGGTGAGGGCCAGCAGCCAGATGTCGCGCCCTTCGAAGCTCTTGCCGATGGACTGCAGGCGCACGAGATGCGGTGCCGCGGCGGCGTAGTCCTGGAGCAGGCGCGTGAGCTCGGCGTGGCGGTAGAACTGGTCGAAGCGCGGGACGGGGATGGCGGGCATGGGGATAGCCTCGGTGGGCACTCGGGGG
>DYOR01000076.1 GCA_020720385.1 Rubrivivax sp. | reverse complement strand
CCGCCCAAACACCTCATCCATCAACACCTTGAGGTAATGCCCCTCGTTGTCGTCGATGGTCACCCAGATGCTGCCATCCTCGCGCAGGAACTCGCGCAGCAACTGCAGCCGCGGCAGCATCATCGACAGCCATTGCGAATGCTCCAGGTTGTCGTCGTAGTGCTCGAAGGCGCTCCGGGTGTTGTACGGCGGGTCGATGAAGATGCACTTCACCTGGCCGCGGTACAGCGGCAGCAGCGCCTTCAGTGCCTGCAGGTTGTCGCCCTGCACCAGCAGGTTGGCGGCGTCGCCGCTGCCGTGCTGCGACACCGGCTCGAGCAGGCGGTAGGGCACCTGGTCGGCCACGCGGAAGGCGGCGTCACGGTTGAGCCAGTCGAGGGTGGGCATGGGGCCATTCTGGCCCGGCGCGAGGGCGGCGAGAGATTCGCCGCGTGCTCACGGCCGCGGCGCGTAGCCCGGCACGCCCATCTGCCAGAGGAGGAAGGCGAAGAGGTCGGCACGCTCGTCGAGCACCTGGCTCTTGGTGCTGCCGATGCCGTGGCCCGAGTCGTACTCCAGGCGCAGCAGCACGGGCTTGCCGCTCTTGCTCGCGGCCATCAGGCGCGCCGCGGCCTTGGTGCTGTTCCACACCTCCACGCGCGGGTCGTTGGCGCCGTGGGTGAGGAGCACGGCGGGGTAGTTCACGCCGTCCTGGATGTGGGCGTAGGTGCTCATCGCCAGCAGGGCGCGGAATCCCGGCTCGGTGACGCGGCTGCCGAACTCGGGGATGTTGGGCACGCCGTTGGGCGTGGTCTCGGCGCGCACCGTGTCCAGCGCGCCGACCTCGGGCACGACCACGGCGAAGAGGTCGGGGCGCTCGGTCATCGCCCGGCCGACGAGGATGCCGCCGGCGCTGCCGCCCCAGATCGCCAGCCGCTTCGGTGCGGTCCAGCCCTGCGCGACGAGCCACTCGGCGCAGGCGATGAAGTCGCGCCAGGTGTTGGGCTTGTTCGCCTTCTTGCCGTCCTCGTGCCAGTGGCGGCCGAAGACGCCGCTGCCGCGCGGGTTGGCCACGGCGAAGACGCCACCGGCGTCCATCCAGGCCTGGCGCGAGACGCTGAAGAAGGGCTCCTCGGTGATGCCATAGGAGGCGTAGCCGTAGAGGATGGTGGGGTTGGAGCCGTCGAGCTTCACGCCCTGGCGGTGGATGATGGACATCGGCACCATGGCCCCGTCGTGGCTCTTCACCATGACCTCGGTGGCCACGACGTCGGCGGGGGCGTCGTAGGGGCCGGCCGGTTGCAGCCCGGTGTTGGTGACGGCGCCATCGGCGGCCACGGCGACGATCTGGCGCGCGCGCGCCCAGCCCTGCAAGTCGAGCAGCAGGCCGGGCAGGTCGGCACGGCCCGAGGCGCCCGAGAGCGTGAACGCGCCAGCCACCGGCAGCGGCACTTCGCGCGGCGTGGCGCCGTCGCGGTGCTCGAGCTTGAGCAGGCGCTTGACGTTGCCGTCGCGCGCTTCCACGTACAGGCCGTCGGCGGCCGTGGCCAGGCCGCTGAGCACGCGCTGGCTCTCGGGCACGAGCACCTGCGCGCGCTCCAGCGAGAAGCCGTCGACCTTGCCTGCAAGAAGCCGGTAGCGCGAGGCGTTCTTGAAGCTCAGCACGTAGAGCCGGTCGCCCTGCAGGGCCAGCGCGGTGACGCCGTCGTCGCGCTCGAAGAGCTTGCGCCAGGCGGGCTTGCCGGCGCGCAGCGCGGCCAGCGTGGTGTGGTAGGCGCGCACCTCGGGCGAGACACCGTCGGAGACCACCGCCAGCACGCGGCCGTCGGGCTGCACGTCGATGCCCGGGAACTCGGTGGCGGGGATCTCGACCTCGCCCGCGTCGCCGGCGCGCAGCACGACGCGGATGCCCGCCTCGCCGCTGCCGGGCTTCATGCGCACGACCATGCTGCGCTGGAAGGTCTCGGTCGGTGCCATGCCCTTACCCATCTCCTGCATGCGCACAAAGAAGAGCTCCTTGCCGTCGGGCGTCCAGCTCACGCCGCCGAAGCGCGCGCGCGCGATCTCCGGCCCGATCTGCCTGCCCGTGGCGGTGTCCAGGATGCGCAGCGAGGCGTCCTCGCTGCCGCCGGCCGAGACGCCCAGGGCCACGCGCCTGCCGTCGGGCGAAGGCGTGAAGTAGTTGATGGCGTGCGGCTGGCCGGTCTTCCTGCGCAGCGCCTCGGGGTCGAAGAGCAGCTTTTCCCGCCCCTTCAAGCCGCGGCGCATGTAGAGCTTGAACTGGTCTTCCCTGGCCCCGCGGCGCTCGTAGAAATAGAGCCCGCCGGGCAGGCGCTGCACCTCGGCCACCGTGGCGGTGGCGGCGCTCGCCAGGCGCTCGAGCTGCTGGCGCATCGCGGCGCGCCCGCTGATGCTCGCCAGCACGGCGTGGGCGTGGTCGCTGTGCGCCTTCATCCACGCGGCCACGGGCGGGGACTTGGTGTCCTCGAAGTCGCGGTAGGGGTCGTCGACGGTGGTGCCGAAGAAGGTCTCGGGCGCGTTGTGCACGGGGGCCACCGGCAGCGTGGCCGGCGCGGACTGGGACCACGCGGGCAGTGTGCTGGCGGCCAGGGCAAGCGCGGCCAGGCAGCCGCGCGCAGCTCGGGTGAACAAGACAGACATGGGCAAGGCCTCGATGTGAGAAAAAGCGCGATGCTAGCCGTGCCCGCGCGGCGGCGCCGCCCGATGCGACGAAGCGATGCAGGGGATGGACGGGGCGCGCTGGCGCGGGGTCACGCTGCTCAGTCGAGCAGGCGCTTCTGCCCGCTGAGCTGCTGGATGGCGGTGATGTCCTGCACCGTCTCCAGGCAGCCCAGGTACTCGCCCTGGGTGCCGTGCACCGGGAAGTAGCGGATGTGCAGCTTCCTGCCCGCCATGTCGATCCAGAAATCCGCGTGCTGGCTGCGGCCCGCCTTGAAGTCGGCGAGGATCTGCTCGACCATGTGCACGCTCTTGGGCGGGTGGCAGTTGCGCACGTTCATGCCGATCACGCCGCGCGTGCGCGGGAAGATCTTGGCGTGGTTCTCGTGGCTGAAATAGCGCACGTTGTCGTCGGCATCGACGAAGGACAGCTCGATGGGCAGGGTGTTGAGGATCGCCGCCAGCACGGGGGCGTCGAGCGCGGCGCTGAGATCCTCGAGCGTGCCCTGCGTGATCTCCTGCGCCAGCGCCTGGTAGCGGCTGCGCGTGTCGGCGCCCAGGGCGGCTTCGACCTGCCCGATGCCGGCGACGATGGCGGCATCGTCCTGCGGCGCGAGCACGCGCCGGCCCATCGGGTAGAGGATGTCGTTTTCCTTCCAGTAGTGGTTCTTCAGCAGCGCACCGTACTCGAGGAACACGCCCACCATCTGCGCGGCCAGCGCGGACTCGCCCGCGGCGACGCGCCCGCCCAGCTCGCGGAAGGCCGCGAGCAGTTCGCTGCTGCGCTCGTGCTCGGCGAGCATCACCGCCAGCGGCCCGCCGTGGCTGGGGATGCCTGCGGCCTCCAGGCGCGGGAAGAGGTGTTCCTCTTCCTTGCGGTTGTGGCAGGCGTCGGCAAACTCCGAGAAGTAGCGCAGCGCCTTGGCCACCATGGCCGGGTCGGGCAGCTTGTCGCGCCACAGCGTTTCCAGGGCATCGATGACCTTCTCGGTCTGTTCGTGATCGGCCATCAGCAGCTCGGACCAGGTTTCTTGCATGGCATGTTCCTCGGGAGGGTTGGATGAATGGGGTTGCGGCGCCTCAGGTGGCGCCCTCGGGGGTGGTCAGCGGGCCGCGGCCGCTGAAGCGGTCCAGGGCGAGGTAGATCACCGGCGTGATGTAGAGCGTGATGGCCTGCGAGAAGACGAGGCCGCCGACCACCGCCAGGCCCAGCGGCTGGCGCAGCTCGGCGCCCGCACCCAGGCCCAGGGCGATGGGGATGGCGCCCATGAGCGCGGCCAGGGTGGTCATCATGATCGGCCTGAAGCGCAGCACGCAGGCCTCGCGGATGGCCGCCGGCGGCGCCATGCCCAGCGTGCGCTGCGCATCGATGGCGAAGTCGATCATCATGATGGCGTTCTTCTTCACGATGCCGATGAGCAGCAGGATGCCGATGGTGGCGATGAGCGTCAGGTCCTGCTTGAAGAGCATGAGCGTGAGCAGCGCGCCCACCGCCGCCGAGGGCAGCCCCGAGAGGATGGTGAGCGGGTGGATGTAGCTCTCGTAGAGCACACCCAGCAAGACGTAGATGACGAGCAGCGCGGCGACGATGAGGATGGCCTGGCTGGCCTGCGAGCTCTTGAACACCGCGGCGTCGCCGCCGTAGCTGGTGATCACCGACGCCGGCAGCCGGATCTCAGCCCCGGCCTGCCCGATGCGCGCGGTGGCGTCGCCCAGGGCCACGCCGGGGGCGAGGTTGAACGACACCGTCACCGATTGCAGCTGGCCGGTGTGGTTGATCGCCGTCGGCCCCACCGTGCGCTCGACGGTGGCGAAGGCCGAGAGCGGCACGAGCGAGCCGCTGGACGAACGCACGTAGATGCCGCTCAGCGCGCGCTCGTCGGCCTTGGCCTCGGGCGTGACTTCCATGATCACCTTGTAGCTGTCGGTGGGCAGGTACAGGGTGGAGACCTGGCGTTCGCCGAAGGCGCTGAAGAGCGCGCTGCGGATGGCCTCGATCGACACGCCCAGGGTGTTGGCGCGGTCGCGGTCGATCCTCAGCTGCGCCTGCAGCGAGCGCATCTGCGCGTCGCTGGTGACGTCGCGGAACATGGCGTCGGCGGCGAGCCGCTCCTGCAGCTTCAGCGCCCATTCGCCGAGCTCGTCGGCACGCACGCTTTGCAGCACGTACTGGAACTGCGACTTGCTCTGCCGGCCGCCGAGCTGCAGGTTCTGCACCGGGCGCAGGAAGACGTTGATGCCGGCCACCGCACGCAGCTTGCGGCGCAGGCCCTCGACCACCTTCTCCATGGGCTGGCGCGCCGCGTGCGGCTTGAGGTTGATGAACATGAAGCCGGTGTTCTGCGCCCCGCTGCCGCCGTTGAAGGAGTTCACCGATTCCACGTTGGGGTCGGCGCGGATGATCTTGCCCGCCATCTCCTGCAAGCGCACCATCTCGGGAAACGAGGTGTCCTCGGCGGCCTCGGTGCTGACGCGGATCTGCCCGATGTCCTCCTGCGGGAAGAAGCCCTTGGGGATGACCATGAAGAGCCACACCGTGGCGACGAAGGTCGCCAGCGCCACGCCGAGCACCGTCTTGCGGTGCGCCAGCGCCAGGTCCAGCGAACGCGCATAGGCCGCGAGCAGGGCGTCGAAGGCGCGCTCGAAGACGCGCACCACGGCGCCGGGCGGCTTCTTGTGCGCCTCGTCGGTGAGGAAGCGGCTGGCGAGCATGGGCACCAGGGTGAGCGAGACGAAGGCCGAGACGAGGATCGCCAGCCCGACGACGACGGCGAACTCGTGGAACAGCAGGCCGATCACGCCAGGCATGAAGAAGATCGGGATGAACACCGCGATGAGCGAGGTGGAGATGGAGATGATGGTGAAGCCCACCTCGCGCGACCCGCGCAGCGCCGCCTGGAACGGCGCCACGCCCTTCTCCACGTGGCGGATGATGTTCTCGAGCATGACGATGGCGTCGTCCACCACCAGGCCCACGGCCAGGGTCAGGCCGAGCAGCGAGACGTTGTCCAGGCTGTAGCTCAGCCCCCACAGCAGGGCCACCGCGCCGATCAGCGACACCGGCAGCGAGAGCGTCGGGATGACCGTGGCGACGAAGCGGCGCAGGAAGAGGAAGATCACCAGCACCACCAGGGCGATCGTGCCCATCAAGGTGAGCGTGACGTCGTGCAGCGCCTCGCGGATGGAGACCGAGCGGTCGTTCACCGGGGCGATGCGTATGGACTGCGGCAGCTGCTTTTGCAGCGCCGGCAGCGCACCGAGCACCTGGTCCACCACCTTCACCGTGTTCGCCCCGGGCTGGCGCTGCACGCCCAGCGAGATGCGCGGCTCGCCGTCGAAGGTGGCCCAGGTCTTGAGCGACTCGATGCTGTCCTCGACCTGCGCCACGTCCTTCAGGCGCACCGCGCTGCCGCCGCGCGTGCTCACGATGAGGTTGGCGAAGTCCGCGGCGTTGGCGAGCTGGCGGTTGGCCTGCAGCGTGAGCGTCTGGCGCGGCCCCTCCAGCGTGCCCACCGGGGTGTTCACGTTGGCCGAGCGCAGCGCCGCGCTGAGCTCGTCCAGGCCGATGTTGCGCGCCGCCAGCGCGTCGGGCTGCACGCGCACGCGCACTGCGTAGCGCTTGGAGCCGTAGACGTTGACCTGGGCCACGCCGTCGATCTGCGAGAGCACCGGGGCGATGAGGTGCTCGGCGTAGTCCTGCAGCTCCGACGGCGCCAGCGAGGGCGAGGTCATGGAGACGAAGAGCACCGGCGCGTCGGCCGGGTTGACCTTGCGGTAGGACGGCGGCGTGGTCATGTCCACCGGCAGCGAGCCCTGCGCGCGCAGCAGCGCCGCCTGCACGTCCACCGAGGCGGCATCGACGTTGCGCCCCTCATTGAACTCCAGCGTCAGCGAGGTGTTGCCGCGCGTGCTCGACGAGCTGATGATCTTCAGCCCGGGGATGGTCTGGAACTGCCGCTCCAGCGGCAGCGCCACCGAGGTGGCCATGGTCTGCGGGCTGGCGCCGGGCAGCGAGGCGTAGACGTTGATCACCGGGGTGTCGTAGCTCGGCAGCGCCGCCACCGGGATGCTGCGGTAGCCGATCACCCCGGCGAGCACGATGGCGGCGTTGAGCAGCACCGTCATCACCGGACGGCGGATGAAGAGCTCGGACAGGTTCATGGCGCCGCGGGCCTGGAGCTGGCACCCGCGGCCGGTGCGGAACCGGCCCGCGCGGCCGAGGCCGCGTCGCTGCCGCGTTCGACCACCGCCACCCCCGGACGCAGGTTCTGCCGCCCGTCGAGGACGACGCGCTCGCCCACGCCGACGCCACTCACCGCCGCCTCCTGGCCTTGCGCGTAGAGCACCTGCACCGCGCGCGGCTGGGCCCGGCCCTCCTGCACCACGTAGACCACCGCCCCGCGCGGCCCCTGGATGACGCAGGCCTGCGGCAGCACCACGGCGTCCTCGAGCACGCGCGCGGTGAGCGAGACCTTGACGAAGGCGCCCGGCCAGAGCTGGCCGCTGCGGTTGTCGAAGAGCGCCTTCACCTTCACCGTGCCCGAGGCCGCGTCGACCGTGTTGTCGACGAAGCGCAGCCGGCCGGTGAGCGTGCCGGCGGCGTCGGGCAATTCGGCATGCACGCTTGCGCCGCCATCCTCGAGCGCGGCCAGGGCATCGGCAAGGTGGCGCTGCGGCAGGCTGAAGGCCACGGCGACGGGCGCCATCTGCGTCACGCTCACCAGGCTGGTCTGGTTGGCCTGCACCACGCTGCCGGGGAAGACGTTGATGGCCCCCAGGCGGCCGGCCGCCGGCGCATGGATGCGGCTGTAGGAGAGCATGAGCCGCGCGGCGTCGAGCGCGGCGCGATCGGCGGCGACGAGTGCGGCCTGCGATTCGACCAGCGTCTGGTTGCTGTCGAGCGCGCCCTGCGAGACGAAGTTCTGCGCCAGCAGCTCGCGGCTGCGCTGCAGCTGGCGCCTGGCGTCGGCGAGTGCGGCTTCGTCGCGCGCCAGCTGCGCCTGCGCCTTGGCCACGCCCGCCTGGTCGGCGCGCGCATCCAGCGTGAACAGCCGCTCACCGGCACGCACCACCTGACCCTCCTTGACATGCACCTGCGCCACCACGCTGGTGACCTGCGGCCGCAGGTCGACGCTGGCCAGCGGCGTCACGCTGCCCGTGGTGCTGATGAGCACCGGCACGTCGCGGCGCTGGGCGCGCACCGTGCTCACGCCCACGGGCGCGGCCGAGGCGGCGCGCGCCGGCGCCGATGCCGCTGCCGGCGGCGCGCCGGCAGCGGCATCGCCCTCGCGCTTGCCGCCGCAGGCGCCGAGCAGCAAGGCCAGGCCCAGGGCACCGGCGAGGGCGGCCTGCGAGCGGTGGAAGGGGCACGCAGGGCCAGCCGCCGCTCGGGGGCGGCCAGGAAGGGTGATCGTCATCGCGGGTTCCAGGAGATCGGGCGGCGGGCGCAAACCTGGCACCTTAGCACCGCCTCGCGGCCTGCGCTCTCAAGCCCCGATGAGGGTCTCGAGCAGCAGCGGCGCGGCCGCGAATGCCCCCGCGCCTTCGTCCACCGGCATGGCGGCGCGCACGGCCTGCACGGCGGCGTCGGCATCCCTCTGGCTGGCCGCGTGCACGCGCGCCAGCGGCTCGCCGGCGCGCACGCGCACGCCGCGCGCCAGCACCTCGCTCAGGCCGACACGCGCGTCGATGGCCTGGCCCGGAAGACGCCGCCCGCCGCCCAGGGCCACCACCGCCAGGCCGAGGGCGCGCACGTCGATCTCGCGCAGCACGCCGGCGTGCGGCGCCGCCACCTCGCACTGCAGCGGGGCCACGGGCAGCAGGGCGTCGCTCAGCACCTGGCGCGGGCCGCCGAGGAGGGCCACCATGCGCTCGAAGCGCTCGGCCGCGGCGCCGCTGTCCAGGGCCTGCAGCGCCTGCGCCCGCGCCGCCTCCAGGCTCGCCGCCAGCCCGCCCAGTTGCAGCATGTGCGCGGCCAGGGCCAGCGTGAGCTCGTGCAGCCGCGGCTCGCGCCGCACGCCGCTCAGGTAGTCGATGGCTTCACGCAGTTCCAGCGCATTGCCCGCGCTGTGCCCGAGCACCTGGCCCATGTCGGTGACCAGCGCGCGCGCCGGCAGCCCCGCGCCGGCGGCCACGCGCACCAGGCTATGCGCCAGGGCGCGTGCATCCTCCAGGCGCGGCATGAAGGCGCCGCTGCCGCTCTTCACGTCGAGCACCAGGCCCTGCAAGCCGGCGGCGAGCTTCTTGCTCAGGATGCTGGCGGTGATCAGCGGCACGCTTTCCACCGTGGCGGTGACGTCGCGGATGGCGTAGAGCCGGCGGTCCGCCGGTGCGAGCTCGGCGCTGGCGCCGACGATGGCGCAGCCGGCCTCGCGCAGCGTGGCCAGCAGCGTCGCGCGCGGCGGGTCGGTGTGGTAGCCGGGCAGGGCCTCGAGCTTGTCCAGCGTGCCGCCGGTGTGGCCCAGGCCGCGGCCGCTGATCATCGGCACCACGCCGCCACAGGCGGCGACGATGGGGGCGAGCATCAGGCTCACCTTGTCGCCCACGCCGCCGGTGGAATGCTTGTCGAGGATCGGGCCTTGCAGGCCGGCGCCGCGCCAGGCCAGCACCTCGCCCGAATGCGTCATCGCCGCGGTCAAATCCACCGTCTCGGCGGTGTCCATGCCACGCAGCCAGATGGCCATGGCCATGGCCGCGGCCTGGCCCTCGCTCCAGCTGCCGTCGGTGAGCCCCTGCACGAAGGCCTGGATCTGCGCGCGCGTGAGCGCCGCGCCGTCGCGCTTGCTGCGGATGATTTCCTGCGCGAGCACAGCGCCGCTCAGGGCTCGAGACGGATGCGCGCCACCGGGTCGGGCGAGGGGCCGCTGGCCAGGTAGGCCACCAACGCGTCGATGTCGAGCTCGCCACCCAGGCGCTGGCGCCCGGCCTGCAGGCCCTTGAATCCGTCACCGCCATCGGCCATGAAGCTGTTCACGGTGAAGCGGTAGTCGGCCGCGGGGTTGACCGGTTGTCCGTTCACCTGGAGATCCCGCACGCGCTGGCCTGGCGCCGCCGAGGCCACCCAGCGGTAGCTCAGCGACGCCGAAGGTGAGAGGAAGTGCGGTGTGCTGCGCCGCGCGGGCTGCTGGTCCTCGAGCAGCTGCTTGATCTCGGCGCCCGACAGCGTCATCACCACCAGGCTGTTGCCGAAGGGCTGCATCGTGAAGGCCTCGCCGTAGGTGATGGTGCAGGGCGGCTGGCCCGGGCAGCGCAGGTCGGTGCGCACGCCGCCGGGGTTCATCAACGCGAACTGGGCGCCGCCGCGCTCAGCCGCCTGGGTGGCGCGCCACTGGGCGTCGGCGATCAGGCGGCCGGCGCTGGTGTCGGTGCTGGACTGCCGATCGAAGTGGCCAGCGATGCGGCCCACCGGGCGCTGCGCGCGCGGCGCCGCGGCGGCGGCGTAGGCGGCCACGCGCTGGGCCACCGCGGCCACCGGCCTGGCTTCGCGCAGGGCCTGCGCGTAGGGCTCGGGTTCGGCGGCGATGATGGCCTCGCGCAGGCGGGCGTCGCTCTTGTCGTTGAACACCGGCAGGTTGCGCTGCGTGCTGCGGGCGCGGTCCACGTCGCCGGTGCGCGGATCGAGCACCAGGTCGGCCACGCTCACGCCACGGCCCAGCGCCGTGGCCTGCAGGATGGGGCGGCCATCGACGATGCAGCGGTAGCCCTGGTGGGTGTGGGCCGAGAAGATCACGTCGATGCTGGGCGTGAGGCGCCGCGCGATGTCGAAGATGGCGCCGCGCGGGTTGGGGCAGGCGGCGTCGTTCCACTCCAGCGGCTGGCCCGGGGTGCCGGTCTCGCCCCCTTCGTGGATCACGGCCACCAGGGCCTGCACGCCTTGCGCCTCCAGGCGCGCGGCCTCGGCGTTGATGGCCTGGGCTTCATCGGTGAAACGCAGGCCGGCCACGCCCGAGGGCACCACGATGCTCGGTGTGATGCGGGTCACGGCGCCGATGAAGCCGACCTTCACGCCGCCCACTTCGCGCACCACCGAGGGTGCGAACAGCGTCTTGCCTTGGGCGTCGACGACATTCGCCGCCATCAGCGGAAAGCGCGCCCCGGGGTGGATGCCCAGCGGGCACGAGATGTACAGCGCGTCGGGCTTGTTCTCCAGGCAGCCGCCGGCGAGCACGCGCAGGAGTTCCTCGCGCCCGGCATCGAATTCGTGGTTGCCCGGGATGGCCAGGTCCACGCCGATGTGGTTGGCGATATCGATGGTGGATTCGTGGCGGAACAGCGCCGACACCAGCGGCGTGGCGCCGATCATGTCGCCGCTGCTGATGACCAGGCTGTGCGGCGCGCCGGCGCGCAGGGCGGCCACGGTGCCGGCGAGGTAGGCCGCGCCGCCGGCGTTCAGCCGCACGGCCTTGGTGGGTTGCACGCTGGGGTCGGACCAGGGCAGGGTCAGGCCGGGTGCCGCCTCGAGGTTGCCGTGGTAGTCGTTGAAGGCGATCAGGCGCAGCGTGAGCGGCGCGGGCGCGGGAGGCGTGGCGCAACCGGCGACGAGGGCCGCGGCGAGGGCAAGGAAGGCAAGACGCAGGCGCATGGGAACGGGTCTCCGGGAAACGGGGGTTTCGTGGGTTTCGGGGGTTCAGTAGCTGGCGGCCGCGGTCGGCCGGGGGGCAGCGCCGAGCACGGCCTCGATGTCGTTCAACAGCGCGCTGGCGCCGAGGCGAAAGCGCGCCGGCCGCACGGCGCCTTCGCCCAGCACTTCGGCCGTCAGGGCGATGTACAGCGCCGCGTCGGCCACCGTGCGGATGCCGCCCGAGGCCTTGAAGCCGACATGATTGCGGCCGCGCGCATCCGCGGCGATGGCCTCGAGCATCACGCGCGCGGCCTCCGGGCTGGCGCTGCGCGGCGTCTTGCCGGTGCTGGTCTTGAGGAAGTCGGCGCCCGCGTCCAGGGCGATGCGGCTGGCTTGCTTGATCAACGCGGGCTGCATCAATTCACCGCTCTCGAGGATGACCTTCAGGCGCAGGCTCGCGCCGGCGCGGCGCACGGCGGCGAGCAGCGCCGGCGCCGCCGCCAGGTCGCGCCAGGGGAGGACCAGGTCGACCTCCTGCGCGCCGGCGGCGACGATTTCGGCGGTGTCGCGCACGGCGCGCTGCACGTCGGCGCTGCCGTCGGGGAAGTTGGCCACCGCAGCCACTTGGATGGCCGGTGGCAGCAGGGAGCGCGCCTGGGCAGCAAAGCGTGGCCACACGCACACCGCCGCCACCGCGCCATGCGCGCCCTGGGCGCGCGCGCAGAGCCGGGCGATGTCGGCCTCGGTGTCGCCGTCGTTGAGGCTGGTGAGGTCCAGGCAGGCCAGCGCCAGGCGGGCGTGGCGGGTGAGTTCGTCGGGGCTCATCGTTCAGTCCTTCAAGGCCTGCACCACCGCGGCGAGCAGCGCCACCGCGTGCGCGCTGGCGCCGTGGGCGGTGGCCAGGGTGTGGGCGTGGCTCAGCGCCTGCTCCTGCATGCCCGCGGCCATGTTCGTCAGCAGCGACAGCGCCAGCACACGCAGCCCGGCGTGGCGCGCGAGGATGGTCTCGGGCACGGTGCTCATGCCCACCGCCCGGGCCCCCATCCCGCGCAGCATGCGGATCTCCGCCGGCGTCTCGAACTGCGGGCCCAGCACCCAGGCGTAGACGCCCTCGTGCAGCGGCGTGCCCGCGGCGCGCGCCGCGGCCTGGGCCTGCGCGCGCAAGGCGGGGTCGTAGGCGGCCGACATGTCGCAGAAGCGCCCATCGCCCGACTCGCCTTCGAGCGGCGAGCGCTGGGCGAGGTTGAGGTGGTCACCGATGAGCATGAGCTCGCCCGGGCGCATGGCGGGGTCCAGGCTGCCCGCGGCATTGGTCTGCACCAGCACCTGCACGCCCCAGGCGGCGAGGCTGCGGATGGCGCCCTTCATGGCGTCGGCCCGGCCCGTCTCGTAGGCGTGCTGGCGGCCGGCGAGCACCGCCACCGGCGTGTCGCCGATGTGCCCGCAGCGCAGCAGCGCGGCGTGCCCGCCTATGCCCAGCGCGGGGAAGGCCGGCAGATCGGCATAGGGCAGGTCGACCGCGT
The DNA here is from genome assembly GCA_020720385.1 of Rubrivivax sp. Lineage (GTDB taxonomy): Bacteria > Pseudomonadota > Gammaproteobacteria > Burkholderiales > Burkholderiaceae_C > Rubrivivax. The sequence continues at coordinate 2,813 of DYOR01000076.1, read as the reverse complement.
CTTGCACCTGCGCCGCGAAGGGGCCCCAGCCCGAGCCCAGCAGCACCGCGATGCGCGGTGCAGCGGCGCCCAGGCGCTGGCGCAGCACGGCGGTGGTGGCCTGGACGGTGGCGGGGTCGGTCATGGAGCGCGTTCCTCGGCAGAGCCGGCGATTGTGGGCCTGTGTCGTGACGATTCAGTCGCGTCCCAGATGCTGCGGCCCGAAGCTCGCGGGCAGCAGCTCGCCCAGGCTGTGCGTGGCGCGCAGGCCTTGTGCGTCGGCGGCCCATACGGGGCAGTCGTCGGCGGCAAACTCGCGCAGCTTCTGGCGGCAGCCGCCGCAGGGCGTGACGGGTTGCGGCGACGCCGCGCACACCGCCACGGCGAGCACGCGCCGGCCGCCGGCCGCGACCAGCGCCGCCAGCGCCGAGGTCTCGGCGCACCAGCCCTGGGGGTAGGCGGCGTTCTCGACGTTGCAGCCGGCATGGATGCGGCCCAGTTCGTCGAGCACGGCCGCGCCGACGGCGAAGTTCGAGTACGGCGCGTAGGCCCTGGCGCGCAGCGCCTGCGCCGCGGCGATGAGCGCCGCGCGGGTGGCTTCGGGCAGCACGGGCCGCGCGGGCGCGGGGGGGTCGGTGGGGGTCAATTCAACGCTCCTTCACGTAGGGCCGGCCGAGCGCCGCCGGCGCTACCGCGTGGCCGATGAAACCGGCCAGCAGCACCACCGTGAGCACATAAGGCAGCGCCTGGATGGCCTGCACCGGCACTTCGCCCAGAAGCGGCAGCACCTTGCCCTGCAAGCGGATGGACACGGCGTCGAGAAAGCCGAAGAGCAGGCACGCCGCCAGCGCCCCGGCCGGGCGCCATTTGCCGAAGATGAGCGCGGCCAGCGCCATGTAGCCGCGCCCGGCGGTCATGTGGGGGATGAAGCTCGGGTTCTGCGCCAGCACCAGGTAGGCCCCGGCCAGGCCCGAGAGCACACCGTTGAGGGCCAGTGCCTGGTAGCGCAGGCCGCGCACGGACACGCCGGCGGCGTCGACCATGGTGGGGTTCTCGCCCACGGCACGCAGGCGCAGCCCGAAGCGTGTGCGGTAGAGCAACCAGGCCACGCCGGCGACCAGGGCCAGCGAGGCGTAGACCATGGCGTTGTGGCCGAAGAAGGCCAGCGCCAGGGCGCGGCCGAGCAGCGGCCAGCGCGCCACCACGTCGCCCGCGCCGCTGAACCAGGCCGTCAGGCGCACGCCCTCGGGCACCGGCGGCGTCTGCCCACCCTGCGCGAACCAGGCGATGCCCAGCACCACGGTGAGGCCGGCGGCGGTCATGGTGATGGCCATGCCCAGCACCACCTGGTCGCCGCCGTGGCTGACGCAGGCGTAGCCATGCAGCATCGACAGGCCCACGCCCACCGCCAGCGCCGCGAGCAGCGCCAGCGCCAGCGAGCCGCTGGCCACGCCGACGCTGGCGGTGGCAAACGCCGTGAGCAGCATCTTGCCTTCGAGGCCCAGGTCGATCACGCCCGAGCGCTCGCTGAGCACGCCGGCGAGCGCGCACAGGATCAGGGGCACCGACACGCGCAGCGTGCTGCCGATGACCGTGCCCAGCAGCACCTCATCCATGCCCGGGCCCCTGCGCGCCACGCGGCCGGCCGCCACCGGCCGCACGCCACAGCCGCGCCAGCGCCGGCGCCGCCACCTGCGCCATGGCGCCGGCGAAGAGCACGATCAGCCCCTGCAGCATGAAGACCATGTCGCGCGAGAAGCCGTTGATCTCGAAGGCCAGCTCCGAGCCCCCCTGGTAGAGCGCGCCGAAGAGCAGCGAGGCCAGGACGATGCCCAGCGGATGGCTGCGTCCGATGAGGCTCACGGCGATGCCGGCAAAGCCCGCACCGGCGACGAAGTCCGGCAGCAGCCGGCCGTGCACGCCGGCGATCTCGTTCACCCCCACCAGGCCGGCGAGCGCGCCCGAGGCGGCCATGGCGGCCACCATCAACCGCCGTGGCCGGATGCCGGCGTAGAGCGCGGCGTCGGGCGCGAAACCCACCGCACGCAGCTCGTAGCCGCCGCGCGACTTCCACAGCACCAGCCACACCGCCACGGCCGCGGCGATGGCGATGAGCAGGGTCAGGTTGAGCGGCGTGTGCGGCCAGGCGATGCCCAGCGCGCCGAGCAGTTCGTGCACGCCCGGCATGTGTGCCGAGTCGGCGAAGGCGCGGCTCTCGGGCGTCATGTTGCCCGGCTCCTTGAGCGCGTTCACGAGCAGGTAGCTGAGCAGCGCCGAGGCGACGAAGTTGAACATGATCGTGGTGATCACGACGTGGCTGCCGCGGTAGGCCTGCAGCGCCCCGGGCACGGCCGCCCAGGCGGCGCCGAAGGCCGCCGCGGCGAGCACCATCAGCGGCAGCATGGCCCACGCCGGAAGGTGGCTGCTCCAGGCCAGCGCCGCGAGGCCCGCGCCCAGCCCGCCCATGATGGCCTGGCCCTCGCCGCCGATGTTGAACAGCCCGCCGTGATAGGCCACGGCGACGGCCAGGCCGGTGCAGACGAAGGTGGTGGCGTAGTACAGCGTGTAGCTCACGCCGGCCTGGGAACCGAAGGCGCCCTTGACGAGCAGCGCCAGCACCTGCGCGGGCTGGAAGCCGACCAGGGCGACGACGATGCCGGCGACGATCAGCGCCAGGGCGAGGTTGACGGCCGGGAGCAGGGCGACGTCCATCCAGCGCGGGAGTTCTGCCTGGTCGCTCATGGCGTTCGGGCTCTGGTTCCCGAGGGGTGTTCTGCGGTCTCGCAGGGGAGGCCGGGGTTTCGGCCCGGCGGCCGACTTCCTTTCTTTGCTGG
>DYOR01000075.1:2716-15611 GCA_020720385.1 Rubrivivax sp. | reverse complement strand
TTTCCGAGCGCGCTGGCCGTCACGCTGGAGGCCGAGTACAACGGCGCGGGCCTGAACCGCTCGGATTGGGACGCCGTGCTGAACCAGGGCCAGGCCGGGTATCAGCGCTATATGGCCCTCACCCATCCGAGCCAGGAACTCGGCTCACGTCGCGCATGGCTGCTGTATGCCAGCCAGAAGGGCCTGGGGCTGAAGCAACTCGACCTGACCGGCTTCGTGCGCACGAACGCGGTGGACCACAGCCGCATGGTGTGGATGGAGCTGCGCTACCACTGGCCGCGCTTCGATGCGGCGCTGCAGTGGCAACGCAGCTCGGGCGATGCGCGCAGTGAGTTTGGCGTCATGCCTTACCGGCAGGTCCTGCAACTGGTGGGCGTCTTCTACCTCTAGCTCACATGTGCGCGGCATCACCCGCCGCGCGGTCAAAGCCCCTTCAGCAGCGCCTCGACCTCGGCCTGCCTGGCGAACCTCCCACCGAGGGCCGCGAGTTTCTGCAGTTCGGCGCGAGCCTTGGTGCGATCGCCTGCCTCAATCAACAGCTTTGCCAATTTCAGCCGCATGCCTGGAGCCTCGGCGTCCTTGGCAACAGCCTTACTCTGCCACTCGATGGCCTTGGTCAGCCGCTTTTCCGCCGCCAGGGCGGAGGCGAGCGTGTCCATGAAAGTGGCTTGGTCCGGCGCCAGTTGATTTGCCCTCTCGGCCAGGGGTAATGCCCCTAGCTTGCCTTGCTTGAGCATCGACCACGCGATGTTGTTAAGCACCATCGCACTGTCACCGCGCAAGGCTAGCAGCTGACGGTAGCGCAACTCGGCCTCAGCAAACTCCTGGCGACTCATGGCGAGTTCACCTAGGTACAAGATGAAGCCCACATCGCGCGGCTTCTCGGCCTCCCAAGCGGCTGCCAGGCGTGCCGCATCGGTCGGCCGCAGGGCCGCGGTGTACATCGCGTGCAGGCGCACAGCAACTTCTGTCGAGCGTTCGCGTTGGAAGGCTGCGCGAAACGCCACAATGGCCGGATCCCAAGCCTTCTTGCCAGCTTCGAGCTCGCCTTCAGCAAGATAGCCTACGGCTTCACGCGGGCGCTGCTTCTGGATCTGCCGGGCTACCGCGAGAGCCTCGACGAGCCGTTTTCTCGCCACCATCACCTGAATCAATCCAAGCTGGGCGGAGACGAATTTGGGCGAAATATCCAGCGCTGCTTTCAGGCTTTTCTCGGCGCCGACGTAGTCCTTGCTGGCCAGATACGTCTCGGCAAGTCGCAGGTGGGGCAGCGGTGTCGTCGTCTGCGATGCAGCAATGCGCTGGAAGGTCTGGACGGCCTGCAACGAGTCCCCCGCCGCCAGCTGAGAACGACCTACAGCGTCCAGCACAAGTAAGTTGTCGGGAAATGCGGCCTTTGCGTCTTGGGCGGCCGACAACGCCGCCTTGGCATGGCGCAATGCGAGGTGATGCCGAACCAACTCCAAACGCGGAGCCGGTTCGTCCGGACTGCTTGCGATCGCCGCGGTGAGCATGGCCTCGACCTCGTTGGGCTTTGCCCCAGCGCGTCGATGTAGTTCGATGAACGCCATCCGGGCAGGCAAGCTCTTCGGCTCACGCGCTAGGAAGGCTTCGAACCGCTTACGCGCGTCGTCGGGCTTCTTCTCGGCCACGTCGATCGCGGCCAGACCAGAAACCGCGTTGAAATTCGATGCCTCGATGCTCAGGGCCTTCTCGAAGCTGACCCGGGCGGCGGCTGCGTCGCGCCGCTGCATCTGGATGCGCCCCCGCAAAACGTAGGGCAACGCGGTAGTGGAGACCTTGGCCTGGAGGCTCTCCACGGCGCGCAAAGCAGCGTCCAGATCGTTTCCGCGCACGCGTGCGGCGATCAGCGCCAAGTCGGAGTATGTGGTCTTGTCGGCTGCAGCCAGCGACTCGAGTTGCGCGTAGCCTGCATTGGCGTTGCCTTTGCCAATTTGTGTCAGTGCCAGCGCCACGCGCGCCTTGGGGTCTTCGGGATCAGCCTTGGCTGCCTGCGCGTAGTAGGCCTCCGCCTTGGCCATGTCTCCATCCTGCAGGTAGGCCTGGGCAGCAAGAGCCAATGCTTGTGGTGCAGGCTTGGCCACATCAAGAATGGGCTTCAGTGTCATGAGCGCCAGGTTTGACTGCCCGGAGCGCAGGTGCGTCTCGGCCAGCAGCACCCGCGCCAAGACAGCATTCGGGTCGATTTGTATCGCCTGTTTGAGATGGGTCTGCGCCTGGCTCGTAGCACCGCTGCGCAACTCGATGATTCCTGCCAACTGCAGGATCTGAGGAGATTCGGGACTCACTTTGAGCAGTTGTTGCGCGCCTTCCTGTGCCTTCTTCGGATCGTTGACCATCACCGCAAGCTGGGTACCGTAGAAGAGAGCCTCGATGCGATTGGGGAGCGCCCGCCTCAAGGCGGCGATTTGCGCCTCGAACCCGGCCACATCGCCCTTCTGCAGCAGCAGGTGAATCAGCGCCTCGTGGGCCCGCAACTGGGTGGGGTCAAGGGCCAGGGCTTGGTGAAAGGCCTTCTCCCCGCCAACTGCGTCGGACTTGCCGATCCACAGCAACTCGCCTTTCAGGATCCACGGCTCTGGCTGCTTCGGCTCGTCGACAATGACCGCTTCGGCCATGCCCATGGCCTGATCAAATTCGCCGCGGCCAGCCACTAGCCGAGCCTGAAGCAGTCGTGCCGCCAGGTTTCTGGGGTCCAACTGCAGCGCCGAGCTGACCACAACCCGTGCTTGGTCGAGCATTCCCTGCTGGAAGAAGGCCAGCGCGACGGTGGAACGGAGATCGGCGGCCGTCTTGCGATCGCTAAGCGTGGCCGCGCCAAAGTCATCGGAGACCTTCTTGGCCTGACCTCGGGCAAGAAGCGCCTTGGCCAATGTGGGAAGCAAGATGTTGTCGTCGAACTTGAGTTCGCGCGCCTTGTTCAACTCCAGGATCGCGCCATGTGCGTCGCCCGCATTCAGCAGCGTCTGGCCCAACAGGTAACGTGCTTCACCCGACTGCGGGTTCTTCTGCAGCGCAGTCTTGAGCTGGATGATTGCCGACTTGGGGTCCTTGTTCTCCAAGAGGCTCTTGGCTGAAGCGATGAGCGCTGGCTCGGACTCCCCCTCGCAGCCCGGAAGGACCGCAATCAGCAGTCCTGCCACGAGCGCCGCTGCCAGATATCCAATGCCGTCTGATCGCAAGAAATTCTCCGGTTACGTAGGCGGCGGGCAGGCAAGGCCCGCAGTTCAAGCGACTCGGACCCGCCTCACGCCCCGTGTGCTAGTCGCAGGTCTGATCCCGTGCGCATATCAAACATCGGCATCGACAGCGTCACCACCGACCCCTGCCCGACCTCGCTCTGCACGTCGATCCCGCCGCCGAGTTCCTTGACGTACTGGGAACTCTCGTAGGAGCCGATGCCCATGCCACTGGTCTTGGTGGAACTGAAGGGGCGGAACAGGCGCGTGCGGATGAACTCCTGGGTCATGCCCGCACCCGTGTCGCCCACCACCACCAGCACGCGGCCTGCGGCCTGCTGGAGCTTGACCCACACCCTACCCGAAGCCGGCGTGGCATCCAGTGCATTCTGCACGACATGCCCGATCACTCGCTCCAGGCGCTGCTCGTGGCCGCGCGTAGCGACACGGTCGACGATCTCGAGCTCGACCTGGCGTCCGCGCTGGCCGGCGCTGTCCTGGATGCGCTGCAGCAGCGGCGCCAGCTCGACCCCCGAGGCCGTGCCGGCAGGCCGCTCGCCCTCGCGCAACTGCAGCATCATCTGCCGCATCTTGTCCAGCGAGCTGGATACGGTGGTGAGCATGTCCTGCTGGAACTCCGGGTTGTCGCGATGGCGCTCGGCGTTCTTCAGCATCAGGCTGAGCTGCGTCACGATGTTCTTGAGGTCGTGCACGACGAAGGCCGACATGCGGTTGAAGGCGTCGAACTTGCGCGCCTCCAGCAGCGCCTCGGTGGCATGCATCTGGGCAAGAAAGCTGGCCGCCTGGCGCGCCGCGGTCTTGAGCAGGTCGCGCACTTCCCAGTCCAGCTCGAGCTGCGCGCGCGGCTGGGCGAGGACGACGAAACCGAGCAGCTCGTCCGCCGCCAGCAGCGGCACCACGATCCAGCCTGCGCTCCATGACGCGAGCCATGCGGGCACGGCGGCGGCTTCGTCGCGAGGGGCCGAGCCGCCGCGCACGGCCGCCAGGTCGACGATCCACTCGCGATCGTGCATCAGCTTGCACATCGGCGAGTCGGTGGGTTCGTCGGCGGCAAGCTGCGCCATGTTCCACGCGGCAGACTGCACGTAGCGGTCGTCCCCCAGCGCCTTGAACCACAGGCCGCCGCCCGGGCACTCGACCATGTTGGCCAGCCCCTGGACCACCAGTCCCCCCACTTCCTGCGGCGCGCTCGTCGACGAGAGCATCGCCGTGAAGTGCAGCCACTCCAGGCGGTAGTCGTAGCGGTAGCTGAAGAAGTGCTTGTTGAGGAAGACGCGCACGCGCGCGCGCAGGGACCCCGAGAAGATCAACATCAGCATGGCGAGCAGCGCGCTGGCCATCAGCGTGACCTGCAGCGCACCTCCCCAGCTGCCGCCGAAGAACCTGACGTAGTAGCCCGCCCCGGCGATGAAGAGCAGGTACAGGCCGATGAGGAGCAGCGAGGCCGAATAGAAGGCCGCCGTCTTCGACACCTGCACGCGCGCCAGCCAGTGCGCCTGACGGCGCGCCGCCATCAGCAGCAATGGCACGGCCAGCACATGGACCAGGCCGCGCGCACTCAGCGCGTCGCTGTCGAAGCCGCCGAACATGAGCGCCTGCGAGTACAGATACACGTCGTACGCGAAGACCGTGCCCAGGCCCAGACACAGCGGCTTGGCCGACCAGCGCGCCGTCTCGGCCTGGTTCCTGAACACCTGTTCCACCATCACCAGGCTGTAGACGGCCCAGGCCAGCTGGCTCGTGACGAGCACGCGCGTCGCCGCGGGCGGGGCGTCCGGGTTCACGCCGAGGTACAGGTTGATGCCCAAGGCCCACACGCCCAGCGCCAGCGGCAGGGCTTCGCGTGCGGACAGGCCCACGCGCCGCGCTGCGCCGGCCTCGGGCCTGCGCAGCAGCAGCAGCATGAAGGCGGCCCAGGCCAGGTAGCGCAGCTGGTCGAAGGCAAGCGCCAGATGCCAGCTCAGCACCTGGATCGACTTCAGGTCGACGAGCGCCGCCAACCCCCACAGCAGCGTAGCCAGCACCGCCAGCACGAGCGCGGCCGGTGCGCCCTCGACGGGGCGGCGCAGCGTGCCGGCGCGCAGCAGGTACGCGCCATAGGCCGCATGGGCCAACGCCACCAGCGCATAACCGACCCATGCCAAGCCCACTGCCAATTCGCCCGACTCGCCCGTCATCGGTCTACGCAGGCCGACCGGCGGCCCGCCAGGGTTCTGGAGCCGAGGATCCTAATGCCGGCACCACTTCGTACCGCCCGCCGCCCGTGACTTTCTTTGCCCTCGCGTGCCATCGAGAAGCACCGGACAGGGCTGGGCACCCCATGACGTTCCTATGTCACGCCCACCCCCCGATACAGGGGTTGCCCGCCCGGACGACGCCTCCTTACAGTCGGGCATCGCAACCAAAGTGTCGAAATTCTTGACAACACGGCGGTCCAGGAGGCTGGCAGGAGTTGCTGCTGCTTTCGGCACTGCACCCGGATCGCGTGGTCAGGAGAGGGAATGGCCAGATCTTTCAACCACTTCGCGCAACGCACGGCCTTGATCAGGGCGCTGCTGGACGCCGGTTTCATCATGCTGGCCGTGTTTGCCGCGGTCATGGTGCAAGCCGGTGCGGTGGGCCGCGTGCTGCCACTGGCGGGCACCCATGGCCTGTCGGTGGCGGCCGGTATTCTGTTCATCAATACCGCGACGGGGTTCTACCAGACGAAGAGCTCCCGCACCTTCGGGGAGTCCTTCTTGCGCGCGGCACTGGCCCTTGCACTGGCATTGCCCCTGACCTATGCGGTCTTTGCCTTCCTGCCCTATGAGTTCGGCAACCGGGCCGCAGCGCAGCTTGCGGCGATGGCCAGCGTGGCGGCCGTGATCCTGCACCGGGGCTACGTGAACGCCTCCGCGGCGCCTTCGCGCACGCGCACGCGCACCCTGATCTTCGGTTCGGGCGAGGCGGCCCGCCTGGTCGGAGAAACACTGCGCAGCGCCGACCCGAACGCCGAGATCGTGGGCTACTTCCCCGGTCCGAACGAGAGCGAGCCGCGGGTGCCGCTGGCGGAGCTTCTGCCTTCGGGTAGCTCGCTATGCCAGACCGCTCAGGAGCGCGGTGTCGACGAGATCGTGGTGGCGCTCACCGAGCGCCGCTCGGGCAGCATGCCCTTGCGTGAACTGCTCGATTGCAAGCTGCTGGGCGTGAAGGTCTACGACATCAACTCGCACTTCGAGAAGAGGCTGGGCCAGATCCGCATCGACTACGTCTACGCCGGCTGGTTGATCTTCGGCGACGGTTTCAACCAGGGCATGGCACGCTCGCTCGTCAAGCGCTTGTTCGACATCGTCTGCGCCAGCCTTCTGATCGTGCTGGCGGCGCCCTTGATGCTGCTGGCGGCGGTGCTCATCCGCCTGGAGAGTCGCGGCCCGGTCCTCTACCGGCAGGAGCGCACCGGCTTGAGCGGCGAACCGTTCCAGGTGGTCAAGTTCCGCAGCATGCGCACCGACGCCGAGGGCGACGGCAAGCCGCGCTGGGCCAAGGCCAACGATGACCGCATCACCCGCGTGGGGCATTTGCTGCGCCGCACGCGCATCGACGAGCTGCCACAGCTCTTCAGCGTGCTCAAGGGCGAGATGAGCCTGGTCGGCCCGCGGCCGGAGCGCCCCTTCTTCGTCGACAAGCTGACCCAGGAAATTCCGTTTTACTCGGTGCGCCACAGCGTCAAGCCCGGGGTGACGGGGTGGGCGCAGGTGCGCTACCAGTACGGCGCGACGGTCGGGGACTCGCAGGAGAAGCTCCAGTACGACCTGTACTACGTCAAGAATCACACCTTGTTCCTGGACCTGGTGATCCTGCTCGAGACGGTTCGTGTGGTGTTGACGGGTAAGGGCGCGCGCTGACGCCGCCCCCGGTCCGGCGCCAGGCGCCCGGGCCCACAATCGTGCTCGATGCCCGCACCCACGCTTCATGAGCTCCGATAACGCCTCCCCGCTGCTCATCGTCGAGGACGACCTGGCGCTGCAAAAGCAGATCAAGTGGTCCCTGGACCGCTTCGAGTCCGTCACCGCCAGCGACCGCGAGAGCGCGCTGGTCCAGGTGCGCCGGCACCAACCCAGCGTGGTGACGATGGACCTGGGCCTGCCCCCCGATCCGGATTCGGTGTCCGAAGGCTTCAAGCTGCTCGACCAGATGCTCGACATCGACCCGAACCTGAAGGTCATCGTGCTCACCGGTCAGAACGACCAGGCCCACGCGCTGCGCGCCGTGGCGCTGGGTGCCTACGATTTCCTCGCCAAGCCCTTCGATCCGGAGGTCCTCGGGCTGACGATAGACCGCGCCTACCGCCTCGCCGAGCTGCAGGCCGAGAACCGGCGCATGCAGGCGATCCAGCAACCCGACGCGCTCTCGGGCCTGCTCACGCGCGACCCGGAGATGCTGCGCATCGGGCGCCTGATCGAGCGCGTGGCGGCGAGCAACGCTTCGGTGCTGCTGCTGGGCGAAAGCGGCACGGGCAAGGAGGTGCTGGCCCAAGGGCTGCACCAGGCCTCCAAGCGCAGCGGCAAGTTCGTCGCCATCAACTGCGCGGCCATCCCCGAGAACCTGCTCGAGAGCGAGCTCTTCGGCTACGAGAAGGGCGCTTTCACCGGCGCGGCCAAGACCACCGTGGGCAAGATCGAGACGGCCCATGGCGGCACCTTGATGCTCGACGAGATCGGCGACCTGCCCCATTCGCTGCAGGCCAAGCTGCTGCGCTTCTTGCAGGAGCGGACCATCGAACGCCTGGGCGGGCGCCAGGAACTGCCGGTGGATGTGCGCGTGGTCGGCGCCACGCACCAGGACCTGCGCGCGCAGATCAAGGCCGGGCAGTTCCGCGAGGATCTGTACTACCGGCTTGCCGAAATCGTGGTCACGATCCCGCCCCTGCGCGAGCGCAATGGCGACGCCGTGCTCATGGCGCACGCCTTCCTGCGCCGCTTCGCGCAGGAACAGCGCCGCAGCAATCTCGCCCTCGCCGATGACGCCATCAAGGCGATCGAGAACCACGCCTGGCCGGGCAACGTGCGCGAGTTGCTCAACGCCATCAAGCGTGCGGCGATCATGGCCGACGGCGTGCGCGTGACGGCTGCGGACATCGGCATTGCCGTGCCCGCCGTCGATGGCCAAGCGCCCACGGCCAGCGACATCGACCTGCGCACGGTGCGCGAGCAGGCCGAGCGGCAGGCCATCATCACCGCGCTGGCGCGCACCAGCGGCAACATCGTGCGCGCGTCGGAGATGCTTGGGGTCAGCCGGCCCACGCTCTACGATCTGATGCACCGCCTGGCCATCAAATAACGCGGCACGAGCCGACGATTCATCGCCACGGGCTGTCGAGGCCCTGGCCAGTGACCTGCCCCAACGGAGACCGCATGAAGACCCGCTGCCGCCCGCTGCTTTGCGCCGTGATCTCCTTGGCCTCGCTGCTTGGCGCGTGCCAGGGCGGCTCCGAAGAAGCCGATGCCGTGGCCTCGGCCAAGGGCTACGTCGACCAGCACGACTACAAGTCGGCCATCATCCGCGCCAAGAACGCGCTGCAGAAGAACCCGAGCAACGGCGAGGCGCGGCGGCTGCTCGGCCAGTCCCTGCTGGAAACCGGCGCGGCCACGGCAGCGGCGGTGGAATTGCGCAAGGCGCTCGAGTTCAATGCCGGCGAGTCCAAGACCGTGCCTCTCCTGGCCCGGGCCATGCTGGCCCAGGGCGAGACCCGTGCGCTGATCCAGCAATTCGCCGCGACCAAGCTCGACGACGCCGCCGCATCGGCTGACCTCAAGACCTCGGTGGCCACGGCGTACGCCACGCAAGGCGAGCGCGACAACGCGCTGGAGACCGTGCTCTCGGCACTCAAGGAGTGGCCACGGCATGCCCCGGCGACGCTCCTGCACGCTCGACTGCTGGCTGCCGATGGCGACATCGCCGGCGCGCTCGAGCTCATCGAGCCGGTGCTGGCGCGAGACGCCAAGGACGTGGATGCACTGGTCCTCAAGGCCGATCTGCAGCGTCAAGGGCTGCACGACGGGGATGCTGCACTGGCCACCTACCGCAGTGCCGTGGCCGCGAGCCCGGGTTCGGTGAGTGCACATGCCGCCATCATCGCCATGCTGCTCGAACGACGCGAGCTGCCTGCAGCCAAGACCCAGTTCAGCGCCCTCAAGGCCGCACAACCCAACCACCCGGAGACGCGGCGCATCGAGGCCCAGCTGGCCTACCTGGACAACAACTTCGCGAAGACGCGTGAGATCACCGAACAGCTGCTCAAGCACTTCCCCGACGACCCCCGTATCCTGCAACTCGCGGGCGCCGCCGAGCTGCGGCTGAACTCGCTGGCGCAGGCCGAGGCCTACCTCGGCCGCGCCATGAAGGCCGCACCGCGAGCCCTGTTTCCGCGCCAGATGCTGGCGCAAATCCATTTGCGCAATGGCCAGCCGCAGAAGGCGCTCGACGCCCTGCAGCCGATCCTGGACTCCGCCGCACCCGACGTGAACAGCCTCACCCTGGCCGGTCAGGCCTACCTGCAGGATGGCAATGCGGCGCGCTCGGAGGCGGCGTTCGCGCGCGCCGCGAAGGTCGACCCCAAGGCCGTCACCGCGCGCACGGCGCTGGCGCTCGGCCACCTCGCCAAGGGCAAGCGTGAAGACGGCTACGCCGAACTCGAGGCGGTGGCGGCGGGCGACACGGGCGTGCGCGCCGACCTGGCCTTGATTGCCGTGAAGCTGCGTGCCAACGACCTGGACGGCGCCCTCAAGGCCATCGCGGCGCTGGAGAAGAAACAGCCCGACAAGCCGCTGGCCCACGTGCTGCGCGGCAACCTGCAACTGCGGCGCCACGACACCGCGGCGGCCACGGCGAGTTTCGAGAAGGCGCTGACGATCGACCCGGTGTACTTCCCCGCAACCGCCGCGCTGGCCGGGCTGGACATCGCCGCCGGGCGACCCGAGGGCGCACGCAAACGCTTCGAGGATCTGCTGCGCGCCGACCCCAAGAACTACCGTGCCTTGCTCGGCGTGGCAGAAACGAAATCGCGCCTGGGCCTGCCCAGGCAAGAGGTGACGCAGGCCATCGTCGATGCCACCAAGGCCCAGCCCACCGAGCCGGCGCCGCGCCTGCTGCTGGTGCGCTATCTGCTCGGCCAGCAGGACAGCAAGGCGGCGCTGGCCGCGGCCCAGGACGCCGTGGCCGCGCTGCCCGCCAACCTCGAGTTGCTGGACCAGCTCGGTGCCGCCCAGATCGCCGCCGGCCAGGCGCAGCAAGCCGTCACCACCTACACCCGGCTCGTCGCGGCGCGCCCCGACCGGCCCGAGCCCGAATTGCGCCTGGCCCGCGCGCACGTCGCGGCCAAAGACCTGAACGCTGCCCGCAACAGCGTCGAGCATGCGCTGAAGATCAAGCCCGGGCTGCTCGCGGCGCAGCGTGCCCTGGTCGAGGTGGAGATACTGCAGAAGCAACACCCGCAAGCCCTCGAGGTGGCGCGCAACGTGCAACGCACATACCCCAAGCAGGCCGTCGGCCACCTGCTCGAGGCCGCAGTCGAGTCCGATCGCGGCCACCACGACGCCGCCGCCGCAGCCTTGAGCAAGGCCGTGCCCCTGGACGGAGGCGGCACCGAAGCCGCGATCCGGCTGCACCAGACCCTCCTCACGGCAGGGCGTGCAGCCGAGGCCGAACGCCTGGCATCGGCCTGGAAGAAGGACCATCCGCGGGACGCGGCGTTCCGCTTCTACCTCGGCGACAACGCCCTGGCGCGGCAGGACTGGGCCGCCGCCGAGGCCCACTACCGCAGCGTCACGGAGGTGCAACCCAACAACGCCATGGCGCTGAACAACGTCGCCTGGCTGATGACGCGGCAAGGCAAGCCAGGGGCCGTGGCGGTGGCCGAGCGCGCCATCCAGCTGGCACCCGGTCGGCCGGCGCTGATGGACACGCTGGCCTGGGCCATGGCGAGCGAAAACCAGGTGCCCCAGGCGATCGAGCTGCAGAAGAAGGCGATCGAGCAGGCGCCGGAGGCCTCCGGCCTGAGGCTCACGCTGGCCAAGATCTACCTCAAGGCCGGAGACCGCCCCCGCGCGCGTGCCGAGCTCGAAGCTCTGGCCAAACTGGGCGACCGGTTTGCCGGGCAGGCCGAGGTCGCCGCGCTGATGAAATCCCTTTAGACTGGGCAGCACTGGATCTCGAGTCACCGGACGCACATCATGAAGAAGTCCGGCAGGGGTGGACTGCGGCACCAATTGCGGCTCGCCTCCCGCGCGGCGCTGGCCGCGCTGCCGACCTCCTGGCGCTTTGCGTTGTACCGCGGCCTCGTCGACTGCGAGCCCGCGCTGGGTGAGGATTTCCAGCTCAAGATCGCCGAGACCCAGGATGAGCTCGAGGCCTGCTTTGCGCTGCTCCACGACGCCTATGTCGCCAGCGGTTTCATGCGCCCGCATCCTTCGGGCCTGCGCGCCACGCCCTACCACGCACTGCCCACCACCACCACGCTGTGCGCGAAGATGGGCGAGCGCGTGGTCGGCACGCTGTCCATCGTGCGCGAAGGCGTGTTCGGTTTCCCGATGCAGTCGGCGTTCGACATCACCGCGGTGCGTGCCAAGGAAGGGCGCATCGCCGAGATCTCGGCCCTGGCGGTGCATCCGGCCTACCGCAAGACCGGCGGGACGATCCTCTTCCCGCTGATGAAGTTCATGTACGAGTACTGCACTCGTTACTTCGACACCCGGCATCTGCTCATCGCGGTCAATCCGAACAAGATCGAGATGTACGAGTCGCTGCTGTTCTTCCGCCGCCTTACGGCGCAAGTGGTCGAGAAGTACGACTTCGCCAACGGCGCCCCCGCCGTGGGCGCCACCCTCGACCTGCAAGAGGCGCCGGAGATCTTCCGCCAGGCCTACGCACGCAAGCCCGGTCGGCGCAACCTGCACCGCTACTTCGTCGAGACTACGCTGCCGCAGATCAGGTTTCCGGCGCGGGAGTGGAACACCAGCAACGACCCCGTGCTCACCCCGGCACTGCTCGATCACTTCTTCAATCGGCGCACGCAGGGATTCGACGCGCTCGACGAGCGCCGCAAGCTGCTGTTGCATTCGATCTACCGCGGGCCGCAATGGGCCGCAGTGCTTCCACGACTGGCGCCTGAAACCGCGGCAGGCAACCACCTGAGACGCCACCCGCGACACACCTTGAAGTGCCCCGCGGCCCTCACGCCGATGGAGCCGCCTGGAAACGCGCAGCCCATCACCATCATCGAGATCTCGGAGCAAGGGTTCCAGGCCCGCGCCACGCAGTCGCTGCAGATCGGTCAACGCTGCAGCGTCACCGCCGAACTCGCCAATGGCCTCCACTCGCGCGTGCAGGCCGAGGTGGTGCGCGCGGCATCGAGCGACAGTGGCCAGCTCTTCGGTTTTCGCATCGACGAGCCCGACCCCGCGTGGACCCAATGTTCGGACTGGATCGACGCGGCCTGAGCGCGAGCGACATTCGCGTGTCGCCGCGCCGCTTCTCGCGCCGCCTCTCGCGCCGCGCCTGGTTGGCCGTCGTGGCGCTGGTGACTTGCAGCGCGAGGGCCGACTTGCCCGCGCTGATCGTGGCGGCGCGCCCTTCGGTCGTCCCGGTCGGCACCTACAGCGCGCTGAGCAGCCCGCGCTTCACCTTCCGCGGCAGCG
>DYOR01000075.1:0-2616 GCA_020720385.1 Rubrivivax sp. | reverse complement strand
CCGGTCGGCACCTACAGCGCGCTGAGCAGCCCGCGCTTCACCTTCCGCGGCAGCGGTTTCGTGGTCGAGGGAGGCACGCTGCTGATCACCAACGCCCACGTGCTGCCCGACCCGGCGACGGACCCGGCGCCCCAGCTGGCGGTCCTCGCCGGGCGCGCGGATGGCGGCCGCGATGTGCGCGTGGCCACCCTGGTCAAGGTGGACCGCATTCACGATCTGGCCCTGCTGCGACTGGAGGGCGCACCGCTGCCGGCACTGCCGCTGGCCGAGGCCGGCGCCGTGCACGAAGGCATGGACGTGGCGTTGATGGGCTTCCCGATCGGCGGCGTGCTGGGCTACTCGACGGTCACGCATCGCGGCATCGTCTCGTCGATCACCACCATTGCGCTACCCTCGCCGACCTCGCGGCAGCTGGCACCCAAGGCGATCTCGCAATTGCGCGAAGGGGCCTTCGAGGTGTATCAGCTCGACGCGACGGCCTACCCGGGCAACAGCGGCGGGCCACTGCTCGATGCACACAGCGGCCAGGTGGTGGGCATCGTCAACATGGTCCTGGTGAAAGGCACGCGCGAGTCGGCGCTCACCAACCCGACCGGTATCACCTATGCGATACCGGTGCGCTTCGCGCGCGACCTGCTGACCCAGCGCTGAGCCCGTTGCCGCGCAGTCGGGCGGGCTGCTGCGCGCGTGGCGCGCCGCGGCCCACGGGCCGCAGGGCGCCGCGCAGACTCAGTTGACAGCCAGCGACGGCGGCTTCTGCACCGCCATCAGGCGCGCGGTGATGCCGCGCTCCTCTTCGGCGGTGAACGCCAACGGATACAGCGACCGGTCGGTGGCCGTGCGCTCGGGCTGGCCGCCCAGTTCGTTGATCTTCGCGGCGATGTAGTCGAAGTCGATGGACAGCAGCACCGCCGGGGCGTTCACTGTGCGGTTCAAGCGCTCCTCGCCGATCACCTGGGCCCCCAACATGCGCTCGTAGTAACGCACATGGCGCGGGTTGACCTCCATCACCACCGCGTCGAAGCCACGCATCCGATGCGCCACGATGTAGGCCACGTGGAAGAGCGCCGCGAGCACGCGCTTGGTGCCGGCGATCGGATCGACGGCCAGCTTGGTGAATTCGCAAATACGGTAGCCGCGGGCACGCAAGGCCTCGATCTCGAAGGCGAAGGCATCCTCGCAGTTCATGCCTTCGTGCCCATCGAGGCCGACCGTGATGGTGCCGATGGTGACGGCATCTTCGATCGCCGTCAGGGTGATGCGGTTGGCGGTTTGGTCCGCGGGCAGGCTGACCGTGTGATAGCCACGCCAGCCATAGCGCGCCTTGAGCAGCCGGTTGGCCGAATGGCGCACGACGAACGAGTCGGCCGACTCGATCTTGAAGCGGCGGTGATTCGCGCGCCCACCGATCGACGGATCGATGCGCGCATGCTCGACCACCATGCCTGGTGGCGCTCTGCGCACTTCGAACGGCGCGGCGATGATCGTGTTGCTGTCCATGGGAGTTCTTGGCAAGACCTGTCTATCCGGGTGATAGTCTGCTCAAGAATGGGCTCGGCAGGTGTATCCAATGATAAGTGAGGCCTCCAGACGAGGCCGCCCCTGCGGACCGGGCAACGAAGGTAACAGTACGTTGCGGCGCGGGGCCCGGCCGCCAGCCGTGGGGCGCAGGGACGCCAGCAGCGCTATGGGCGGGGCGGGCCCTGTGTCTGGCCCTTCCAGGTGACGCTCCTCCACGTCTTGATGGCGAGATGCCGGCCAAGCTGCCCGGGGGGCATCCGCAGCCAGTGCCCCCGAACATACACCGCGCCATGCGCCGCGCGCGCCCATGTGCTTCGATGAGCCACCTGAGGCGATTGCAGTGCCGACAAGTAGATCCGACTGAGAAAGCGGGCGGACCGACGCCCGGCGTAGCCCGGCACCAGATGCGCCAAGACCTCGTCCGGTACCGGGGTGCCGAACAAGCGCCGCGCCAAATGAAGCCCATGGGCGACAGGAAGCGCGAGGTCGTTGCCGGCAGCCACCGAGACCAGACGCGGCCAGAAGCGTGCTTCGGCAGAGAACATCAGGACCATCCGGTCGATGTCGTGGAGATCGCGCAGGCCATTGTGCAATTCGCCCTCATGCATCAGGTGCGTGATGCTGTGAATCAAGAGGTCCTCGGGGCAAGGGACAAGCAACGGCGCGAGGCCTTCGAGCGGCACGGCACGATCAATGATCGCCGCCGGGTCCGGCGTGTTGCGGGCAGTCAAGGGAAGAATCGTGTGGTGCACGTCCACAACGGTGCCGCGTTGGATGTTCACCATCGGTGGAATCTCGTGCATCCACTCGCGGTAGTAGCGTTGGTCGTACGCGTCGGGTTTGGCACCGGCCCAGCCGTTGAGCATCAGCTGGCTCTCGACATCCCCAAGCCGCACCCGGGGCACGAGAACGTCGACGTCGCCGAACAAGCGTCCGCGCGCAATTTCCGGGTAACCCAGCACGTAGGCCGCACCCTTGAGCAGCACGACCGGCGTGTCCAGCGCGGCAAGCGCTGCGCGCAGGCAATGTGCTTCCCAGACCACCGACAACTGCTGGCGTTGGCCCAACTGCCGTGCGCCGTCAAGGTGGCGAGCC
>DYOR01000074.1 GCA_020720385.1 Rubrivivax sp. | reverse complement strand
GATGAATGCACTTCGTGGCTTGACCATCCTGCTGCTCTTTCAGGCCGCGGGCGAGAGCCTCACGCATGTGCTGGGCTGGCCCTTTCCCGGCCCGGTGGTGGCCCTGGTCCTGCTGCTGCCCGCCTTGAGCTGGGCGCCGGTGCGCCAGCCGGTGGCGGCGGTCGCCGAGCTGCTGCTGGCGCACCTGTCGCTGCTCTTCGTGCCCGTGGGGGTGGGCGTGATCACGCATCTGCAACTGGTCTCGCGCTACGGCTGGCAATTGCTGGTGGTGATCGTCGTCTCCACCTGGGTCGGGCTGGCGGTGACGGCGCTGGTGCTGCGCGCACTCTTGCCCAGGGATGAAACGGGTGCCTCGACGCGCCGCCCCGCCCCAACGCAAGAGGCTCGCCATGGCTGAATTCGTGCAGCTCTGGGTCTACCTCTCGTCCACGCCCCTGTTCGGGCTCACCGCCACGCTGTGCACCTACCTCGTCGCCCAGGCCGGCTACGAGGCCGTGAAGGGTGCGCCCTGGGCCAACCCGGTGCTCTGGTCGGTGCTCGCCATCGGCGGCGTGCTGCTGCTCACCCGCACGCCCTACCCGACCTACTTCGCCGGGGCCCAGTTCGTGCACTTCCTGCTCGGCCCGGCGGTGGTGGCCCTGGCCTGGCCGATGTGGCAGCGCCGCGCCGAGATGCGCCGCCGTGGCGTGGCGCTGACACTGGCCGCACTCATCGGCGCGGCGGCGGCCGCAGGCACGGCGGTGGCGCTGGGCTGGGCCGTGGGCTTGCCCGAAGACGTGCTGCGCTCGCTGGCGCCGAAATCAGTGACCGCGCCGGTGGCCATGGGCATTGCCGAGCGCATCGGCGGCGTGCCCGCGCTGGCCGCCGTCTTCGCCGTCGTCACCGGCATGGTCGGGGCCTTGTCGGCGCGGGCGCTCTTCACGCTGCTGAAGGTCGACGCCTGGGCGGTGCGCGGCTTTGCCTTGGGCACGGTGTCGCATGGCATCGGTGCGGCACGGGCGTGGCAGGTGCACCCCGATGCCGGCGCCTACGCCGGCATGGCGCTGGGCCTGCAGGTGGTGCTGGCCTCGCTGCTCATGCCCCTGGTCTTCCGCGTCTGGGGTTGAGCCGCGCCGGATCGGGCGCCGGGCGCTCAGACCCCTTCGATAGCCACCAGCCGGCCGCGGGAGGCGCGCTGGCGGATGGGGATCAAGGCCTGGTACGCAGGCGAGTTGTAGAAGGCCTGCAGGTGGGCCATGTCGGGGAACTCCAGGATCACGTGGCGTTGCGGCGCCGCGCCGCCCTCGAGCGCGGTGACGGCGCCGCCGCGCACGAGGTAGCGCCCGCCATGGGCGGCGATCACGGCCGGGGCCTGGCGGCGGTATTCCTCGTAGACCACCGGGTCGGTGACTTCGATGCTGGCGTGGAGGTAGGCACTCATGCGATGGTCTCCATGGACGGGGGTGCGGCGCGTGCCGCATTCTGCGCGATGCCCTGGGCGAAGTGGGGCAGCAGTTGCAGCGGCAGGTCGTGGCCCATGCCCGGCACGATGTCGGCCGCGGCACCGGCGATGCGTGCCACCAGGTCGTGGCTCGCGGCCACCGGCACGAGGGGGTCGTCGCGGCCATGGATGACGCGCGTGGGCGCACCGATGCGCGCCAGCAGCGGCGTGCGGTCGCCGTCGGCGACCACGGCCATGAGCTGGCGTGCCGTCCCGGCCGGGCGCCAGGCGCGCGCCACGGCGGCATCCAGCCGCTGGCGCTCGGCCTGCGGGCCGGGTGGATAGGCCGGGCTGCCGATGGTGCGCATGAGCCGTTGCAGATGCGCCACCACCGCGGCGCGCTCCTGGCTCGCTGGGCGCGCGAGCAGCGCCAGCTTGACGCGCGTGGAGGGTTGCGGCAGCCGGCGCGAGCCGCTGGTGGTCATCATCAGCGTCAGGCTCTTCACGCGTTGCGGGTGCCTGGCTGCGAGGTGCTGGGCGATCATGCCGCCCATCGATGCGCCGCACACATGCGCTTGCGCCAGCCCCAGCGCGTCGAGCACGCCCAGCGCGTCATCGGCCATGTCGGCGATGCCATAGGGGGCCTGCAGTGGCAGGTGCATCGCGTGGCGCAGGCCGGCCCAGGGCAGGTTGGGCACGCCCAGATGGTCGAATCCCTGGCTCAGCCCGGCATCGCGGTTGTCCATGCGCACGACGCGAAACCCGCGCGCGACGAGCATGCGCACGAGCTCCTCGGGCCAGCCGATGAGCTGCATGCCCAGGCCCATGATGAGCAGCAGGGCTTCGGCCCCTGGCGGGCCCTGGTCGTCGATCTCGACGCCGATGCCGTTGGCGACGACACGCATGGGATGGCCTTGCCCGCCTCAGGCGCCGCTGCGCCTGCGTTTGGCAGTGGCGGGGGCACGGGGCCGGTGCGTGACCTGGGCGACTGCCGTTTCCACGGCGCTGTCCACCACCCGGCGCGCCGCCTTCGTCACCGCGCCGCCCAGGCCCGTGGCCAGGCGCCGCGTGGCCTGGCCGACCAGGCCCGCCAGCGGCGCGGGGGCCGGCTCGGCGTCACCCGGGCGGGGCAGGACACGCAGGTCGTCGAAGGCGATGGCGATGGCATCGGCCAGCTCGCGCACGTCGGGCATCGCCTGGGCGTCGGCCATGAGGCCGAAGTCCAGCGACTGGTCGTAGCTCTGCACGGTGATATTGAGCGCCATGCCGTGCACGATGATCGAGGTGGGGTAGTTGGTGAGCATGCGTGCGCCGGCCATGTACAGCGGCACGCACGGACCCGGCACGTTGGAGATGACCAGGTTGGCCACCTGCGGCATGCGCTCGGCCACGCGCGCCCGGCCGTACAGCGCCGTGGCGGCCTCGATGAGCCAGGGCATGCCCAGCGAGGGGTAGTCCGTCGGCAGGATGCTGCGCAGCTGGCCCATGGTGGCCTTCATCGCCGCCGCGGCGGCCTTGACGTGGGCCAGGCGCTCGAGCGGGTCGGCCAGGTGCGTGCCCAGGCTGACCAGGCTCATCGAGGCCTGGTTGTCCGCGCTGCGGTCGCCGGCCTCGCGCAGCGAGATCGGCACCGCCGCCACCAGGCTCTTGCGCGGCAGGCTGCGCTTGCGGCCATAGTGCCGGCGCAGCGCCGAGCTGCAGAGCATGAGGACCAGGTCGTTGATGGTGGCGTCGTGCGCCAGCCCCAGCTCCTTGAGCTCGGCCAGCGGCAAGGACACGCTGGCGAAGGCGCGGCCCGCACCGATGCTCACGTTGAGCGGCGTGCGCGGCGCCAGCGTGAGGTTGCTGGGCGCGTTGCCGCCGCCGAACAGGGCCGAGGTCGCCAGTGCATGCGTGGCCGCATCCTTGAGCGTGCCCACGGTGGCCGGCAGGCCGCGCACGATGGCGGCCACCTTCTGCGCCTGGTTGCCGAGCACGCCACGCAGCATCTCGGTCATCTCCAGGCGGAAGACCTTCACTCGGCGCGACGCACGCACCTCTGCGGGACGCCCCTGGGCGCTCAGGTCGAGCAGCGTGTTGGCCAGGGCGACGGCCGCCTGGCCGTCCACGGCCGCGTGGTGCAGCTGCGTGTACAGGGCCACGCGCCTGAGGCCGTTGGCTCCGCTCGCCAGGCCCTCGAAGACATGCATCTTCCACAGCGGCCGCTGGCGGTCCAGGAGCACGGCGTGCAGCCGCGACACCGCGGCTTCGAGCTCGGCCATGCCCGAGTGCCTGGGCAGCTTGACGGCGACGATGTGCTGGCGCAGGTCGGGTTCGGCATCCACCCAGGCCGGGTTGGCCAGGTTCAGCGGCATCCACCACAGCCGGCGCCTGAGCACCGGCGCGGCGGCCAGGCGCGACGCCATGTGCTTGCGCAGCGCGCTGAGGAACGTGCCCGGGTAGCCCGGCGGCAGCTCGAAGACGTGCAAGGCCCCCACGTGCATGGGCATCTCGGGCGTCTCGAGGTAGAGAAAGGTGGCGTCGAGGCCGGAGAGTTGCTTCATGCCGTCTCCCGTGCAGCGCGTGGTCCGCGGCCCTGCATGCTAGAGGGCAACACCGGTCGGCCGGGCACGTGCTCTCCCTAGCCCGCCACGCCGGCAGGGCGCGACCGCAAGGCCCAGGCCTCGTTGGCCACGAGCGCGCCCAGCACCACGAGGCCGCCGCCGACGACGTGGATGGAGGGCGCCTCGCCCGCGCCCAGCCAGGCCCAGAGCACGCCGAAGACGACTTCCAGCAGCCCGAGCAGGGAGATCTCGGGGCCGCTGAGCACGCGCGCCGCCGACACCGCCATGAGGCACGGAATGGCCAGCTGCACCACGCCGAGCAGGGCGAGCAGCGAGAGGTCGCGCGAGGAAGCGGCAAAGGGCCAGGCCAGCGGCGCAGTGAGCGCGGCGCTGATGAGGGCGCCGACGAGCACGGCAGCGAGCATGTCGGGCGGGCTCTCGTGGCTCTTCAGGTGGTGCAGCAGGGTCCAGTTGACGGCCGCAGCCACCGGCACGGCCAGCGCCACGGCGGTGCCGAGCAGCTGGCGGGCATCTCCCGTGCTCACCTGGTGCCCGTACATCCAGGCCACGCCCAGCCCGGCGGCGGCAATCGCCGCCCAGGTGCGCGTGGCCAGGCGGTGCCCCAGCAGCAGCCGCGACGCCAGCGCGGTGAACAGCGGCCCGAGCGAGAGCGTGACAAGCACGTTGGCCACGGTGGTGAGGGTGAGGGCGAGCATGAAGGCGGTGAACATGACGGCCCAGCACGCGCCCGACAGCCACAGCGCGCGCCCGCCGCCGCGCACGGCCTGCCACAGCGCGCGCGGGCCGCGCAGCCACGGCAGCAGCACGAGCAGCGCCAGCGCGTTGAAGGCGCTGCGCCAGAAGGTCACCTCCCAGCCGCGGGCGTACTCGAGGTGGCGCGAAACGACGCCGGCCATGCTCCACATGAGCGCTGCCATCACCATGACGCGCACGGCCTGGCGATGGCTCATCGCAGACACGGGGATGGCGAGGCGTTGCGCCCTGGGCCCCTGCACTCAGGCCGACTCGCGCGCCGCGCGCTTGCGCTCGTGCTCGGAGAGGTGGCGCTTGCGCACGCGGATGCTCTTGGGCGTGATCTCCACGAGCTCGTCGTCGGCGATGAACTCGACCGCGTACTCCAGCGTCAGGTCGATCGGCGGCGTGATCTTGATCGCGTCTTCCTTGCCGCTGACGCGGAAGTTGGTGAGCTGCTTCTGCCGCGTGGCGTTGACCACGAGATCGTTGTCGCGCGAGTGGATGCCGACGATCAGGCCTTCGTAGACCGGGTCGCCGGGCTTGACGAACATGCGGCCGCGGTCGTCGAGCTTGCCCAGCGCATAGGTGAAGATCTCGCCCGCGTCCATGCTGATGAGCACGCCGTTCTTGCGCCCGGCGATCTCGCCCTTGTAAGGCTCGTAGCCGTCGAAGATGTTGCTGATGAGGCCGGTGCCGCGCGTCAGGTTCATGAACTCGTTGGAGAAGCCGATCAGGCCACGCGCCGGGATGCGGTAGTCCAGCCGCACGCGGCCGCGGCCGTCGGTCTCCATGTTCACGAGCTCACCCTTGCGCTCGCCCAGGGCCTGCATCACGCCGCCCTGGTGCTGGTCCTCGATGTCCACGGTGACCAGTTCGATGGGCTCGTGGCGCTCGCCACCCACTTCGTGGAAGACCACGCGCGGCTTGCTCACCGCCAGCTCGTAGCCCTCGCGACGCATGTTCTCGAGCAGGATGGTGAGGTGCAGCTCGCCGCGGCCGCTGACCTCGAAGATGCCATCCTCGCCGGACTCCTTGACCTTCAGCGCCACGTTGCTCTGCAGCTCGCGCTGCAGGCGGTCCCAGAGCTGGCGGCCGGTGACGTACTTGCCCTCGCGCCCGGCCAGGGGGCTGTTGTTGACGCAGAAGTTCATCGTCAGCGTCGGCTCGTCGACCTTGAGCATGGGCAGCGGCTGCGGATTGGCCGGGTCGGTGATGGTCACGCCCAGGCCGATGTCCTCGATGCCGTTGATGAGCACGATGTCGCCCGGCCCGGCCTCGTCGGTCTGCACGCGCTCCAGGCCCTCGAAAGTCAGGACCTGGTTGACGCGGCCCTTCCAGGACTTGCCCTCGGGCCCCTCCATCACCAGCACGTCCATCGCTGGGCGGATGGTGCCGGCATTGACGCGGCCCACGCCGATGCGGCCGACGAAGGTCGAGTAGTCCAGCGACGAGATCTGCAGCTGCAGCGGTGCGGCCGGGTCGCCCTGGTGCGCCGGCACGTGCGCCAGGATGGTGTCGAAGAGCGGGCTCATGTCCGGCCCCCACTGCTCGCCGCGCGGGCCCTCGGTGAGCGAGGCCCAGCCGTTGAGGCCGGAGGCGTAGACCACCGGGAAGTCGAGCTGCTCTTCGGTCGCGCCGAGCTTGTCGAAAAGCTCGAAGGCGGCGTTGATGACGTAGTCGGGGCGCGAGCCGGGCTTGTCCACCTTGTTCACCACGACGATCGGCTTCAAGCCCAGGGCCAGCGCCTTCTTCGTCACGAAGCGCGTCTGCGGCATCGGGCCTTCCTGCGCGTCGATGAGCAGCACCACGCCGTCGACCATGGACAGCGCGCGCTCGACCTCGCCACCGAAGTCGGCGTGCCCGGGCGTGTCGACGATGTTGATGTGCATGCCCTTCCACTCGACGGCGCAGTTCTTGGCGAGGATGGTGATGCCGCGCTCGCGCTCGATGTCGTTGCTGTCCATCACCCGTTCGGCCACCTTCTCGTTGTCACGGAAAGTGCCGCTCTGGCGCAGCAGCATGTCGACGAGCGTGGTCTTGCCGTGGTCGACGTGGGCGATGATGGCGATGTTGCGGATGGCGGCGTGGGTCATGGGGAGTCCTGTACTTCGATCGGGCTCAGCAGGCGGTCGGCGATCAACTCGCCCGCGGTGATGTGGGCGGTGCCCAGAAAGGCGCGCGGCGCCTGGGCGTAGACACGCACGAAGGGGGAGTCGTTCAACGCCACCCGGCGCCGCAGGCCGCACAGGAAGCGCCCCGCTTCGTCGTCGGGCAGTTGCACCTCGGGCCAGGTGGAGAGGAGCGCGTCGGCGGGCCGCAGCAGGGCCACGCGCGCGTCCTCGTCGAGCGCGGTCAGCGCCTCGATGGTGATGGCCTGGTCCAGGCGCAACGCACCGGCGGCCGTGCGCTGCAGCGCCCCGAGGTGCGCGCCGCACCCCAGCGCCACGCCGATGTCCTCGGCCAGCGTGCGGATGTAGGTGCCCTTGCTGCAGTGCACGTCGAGGACGAGTTCGGCATCGTGCCACTGCAAGATGTCGATCGCGTGAATGGTGACGTGGCGCGGCGCACGCTCGACCTCGATGCCGGCGCGGGCGTACGCGTACAGCGCCCGCCCCTCGTGCTTGAGAGCCGAGTGCATCGGCGGCAACTGCTCGATGTCACCCGCAAAGCGCGCACAGGCCGCTTCGACGGCGGCGCGGTCGACGCACACTGCGCGCTCCTCGACGATCTGGCCCTCGCCGTCACCCGTGCTCGTGCGCTGGCCCAGGCGCAGCGTGGCCTGGTAGCGCTTGTCGGCATCGAGGCTCGCCTGCGAGAACTTGGTGGCGGCGCCGAAGCACAGCGGCAGCAGGCCCGTGGCCAGCGGATCGAGCGTGCCGGTGTGTCCACCCTTTTCGGCGCGCAGCAGCCCCTTGCACTTCTGCAGCGCGTCGTTGCTCGTCCAGCCCAGGGGCTTGTCGAGCAGCAGCACGCCGTGCAGCGGTCTGCGGGGCGTCTTCCCAAGCGGCCGCCGCGGAGCCGGCTTTGCCGGTCCGCCGGGGGCGCCCCCCTGGGGGGGAGGCGGCGCAGCCGCTTCGGGGGGGGTCATTCTTTGGCGCGCACGGCGTTGGCGCGTGCGATGAGCGCGGAAAGGTCGGCCGCGCGCTCGGTGGTGCGGTCGAAATGGAAATGCAGCGAGGGCACGGTGTGGATGGACAGGCGCTTGAAGAGCCCGTTGCGCAGGAAACCCGCGGCCTCGTTGAGCGCCAGCGCGCTGTCCTCGGCTTCGCCCACGAGCACCGAGAAGTAGATCTGCGCATGCGCGTAGTCGGGCGAAACCTCGACGCTGTTGATCGTGACCATGCCCACGCGCGGGTCCTTCAACTCGCGGATGAGCTCGGCCACGTCGCGCTGGATCTGGTCGGCGACGCGGTAGCTGCGGTTGACGGTGGACTTCTTGTGGCGCATGTGCATCTTCCTCAAACACGAAGCCCCGCCGATGGCGGGGCTCCAGCGGCACCCAAGGGCGCGCTGGTCAAGGCCATGCGCGGATCCGGCTCCGCCGGACCGCGGCATGAGCCCCCTTGGAGGGCGGCGACCAAAGGGAGCTTGGGGGCGTCATAGCGTGCGCGCCACTTCCTTGACTTCGAAGAACTCCAACTGGTCGCCTTCCTTGATGTCGTTGTAGTTCTTCAGCTTGATGCCGCACTCGAAGCCCGCCTGGACCTCGCGCACGTCGTCCTTCAGGCGCTTCACGGATTCGACCTCGCCGGTGTAGATCACGGTATGGTCGCGCAGCAGGCGGAAGCGCGAGTTGCGCACCACCTGGCCGGCGGTGACCATGCAGCCCGCCACCGTGCCGATCTTGCTCGCCACGAACACGGTGCGGATCTCCGCCGTGCCGATGACTTCCTCGCGCTGCTCGGGTGCCAACATGCCACCCATGGCCGCCTTGATGTCGTCCACGGCGTCATAGATGATGTTGTAGTACTTGAGCTCGACGCCGTTGCCTTCGGCGAGCTTGCGCGCACCGGCATCGGCACGCACGTTGAAGCCGATGATCACCGCCTTGCTGGCGATGGCCAGGTTGATGTCGCTTTCGCTGATGCCGCCCACGGCGGCATGCACGATCTGCACCTTGACCTCGGGCGTGCTGAGCTTGAGCAGGCTTTGCGCGAGCGCTTCCTGCGAGCCCTGCACGTCGGCCTTGACGATGAGCGACAGCGTCTGCGCGGCGCCCTCGCCCAGGTTGTCGAACATGCCTTCGAGCTTGGCGGCCTGGCGTTTGTTGAGCGTGACCTCGCGGTACTTGCCCTGGCGGAACGTGGCGATCTCGCGCGCACGGCGTTCGTCGGTCAGCACCATGAATTCGTCGCCGGCCAGGGGCACTTCGGTCAGCCCCTGGATTTCCACCGGCAGCGAAGGCCCGGCGGCGTCGATGGACTTGCCATCCTCGTCGAGCATGGCGCGCACGCGCCCGAAGCTGCTGCCGGCGAGGACCACGTCGCCCTTCTTCAGGGTGCCGCTCTGCACCAGCACGGTGGCCACGGGGCCGCGCCCCTTGTCGAGCTTGGCCTCGATGACCAGGCCCTTGGCGGAGGCCTCGGCGGGCGCCTTGAGCTCCAGCACCTCGGCCTGCAGCAGCACCTGCTCGAGCAAGGCGTCCACGCCCTGCCCGGTCTTCGCCGACACCGGCACGAATGGCGAATCGCCGCCGAATTCCTCGGGCACCACGCCCTCGGCCACGAGCTCGCTCTTCACGCGCTCGAGGTTGGCATCGGGCTTGTCGATTTTGTTGATGGCCACGACGATGGGCACGCCCGCGGCTTTGGCGTGGGCGATGGCTTCCTTGGTCTGCGGCATGACGCCGTCGTCGGCCGCCACCACCAGGATCACCAGGTCGGTGGCCTGCGCACCGCGCGCGCGCATGGCGGTGAACGCCGCGTGGCCCGGGGTGTCGAGGAAGGTGATCATGCCGCGCTCGGTCTGCACGTGGTACGCACCGATATGCTGCGTGATGCCACCGGCCTCGCCCGCGGCCACACGGGCGCGGCGGATGTAGTCCAGCAGCGAGGTCTTGCCATGGTCGACGTGGCCCATGACCGTGACCACCGGCGCGCGCGACAACTGTTCGGCTGCATCGTGCAGCGCCGTCTCTTCTTCGGTGAAGGCTTCCGGGTCGTCGAGCTTGGCCGCCAGGGCCTTGTGGCCCATTTCCTCGACGACGATCATCGCCGTCTCCTGGTCGAGCTGCTGGTTGATGGTGACCATCTGCCCGAGCTTCATGAGCTGCTTGATGACCTCGCTGGCCTTCACGCTCATCTTGTGCGCCAGGTCGGCCACCGAGATCGTCTCGGGCACGTGCACCTCCTGCACCTGCGTTTCGGGCGCCGGCGTGAAGCCCGAGCCGTTGCCGTCGCGTTCACCGCGCCGCGCACCGCCGCGCGGGGCGCGCCAGCCGGCACGCGCGCCGCCACCATCGCTGCGGCCCTTGAGCGCGGCGCGCTTCTTGGCGGCGTCGTCGGCCCAGCTCGAGGAGAGCTTTTCCGACTTGACCTGCTTCTTGTCGCCCGGTTTGGCCGCGCCCGGGACCGCGGCGCCCGGTGCCGCCTTGGGCTTGTGGATGGTGCCCTTGATGGCCTCCTTGGCGGCATCGGGCTTGGCTTCCTCGGGCTTCTTCGCCACGAGCACCTTCTTCGGCCCGGCCATCATCGCGCGGATCGCAGCCGCTTCGGCCTCGGCGGCCTTGCGCCGCTTCTCGAGATCGGCCTGGCGTGCGTTGTCCTCGGCCGCCTTGTCGGCGGCCTTGACCACGCGCAGCACCGGCTTGACGGCTTCGGCGGGCTTGGCGGCCTCCACCGGCTTGGCCGCCTCGACCGCGGGGGCCGCGGTTGGCGCGGCACTCGTGCCCGCGGCGGCGGCAGCTGCAGCAGCAGCCGCCTGTGCGGCAGCGGCCTCGGCGGCCGCGCGCGCGGCGGCCTCGGCCGCAGCAGCCTCGGCCGCCTCACGCGCCGCGCGTTCCTGCGCCTCGCGCGCCGCGCGCGCCTGGGCGAGCTCTTCTTCCTGCCTGCGGATGGCCTCGGCCTGGGCGCTCGCTTCTTCCTCGCGCCGCTGCAGTTCGGCTTCCTCGGCGCTGGGGCCACCCGGCTCCTCGACCGCCGCGCTGGTTTCGTCGCGCTTGACGAAGACGCGCTTCTTGCGCACCTCCACCTGGATCGTGCGCGCGCGCCCGCTGGCGTCGGCCTGCTTGATCTCGGTGGTGGACTTCTTCGTCAGCGTGATCTTCTTGCGCTCGGGCGCCGCGACGGTGCCATGCGAGGTGCGCAGGAAGTCCAGCAGGCGCTCCTTGTCGCTCTCGGTGAGCGCGTCGTCGGGGGACTGCTTGGACACGCCGGCCGATTGCAGCTGCTCGATCAGCGCCGTTGTCGGGCGGCCGAGCTGCGCGGCGAACTGGGCGACAGTGGTCACGGCCATGGGTACGGTTTCCTCGGGTATGTCGTGCGGGCGCCAGCCTGGTTCACGCGGTGAACCAATGCTCGCGTGCCTTCATGATCAGCGTCTTGGCGAGTTCGTCTTCGATGCCGGTGATCTCGGTCAACTCGTCGACGGCCAGATCGGCCAGATCGTCACGGGTATGGACGCCGCCCGCGCCGAGCGTGGTGATGAGCTCGGGGGTCAGGCCTTCGAGGTCGCGCAGGTCCTGCGACACGCCTTCGGCCTGCTCTTCCTTCTTGATTTCCATCGTCAGCAGCGCGTCCTTGGCCCGCGTGCGCAACTCGTGCACGGTGTCTTCGTCGAAGCTCTCGATCTCGAGCATCTCCGACAGCGGCACGTAGGCCACCTCCTCGAGGCTGGTGAAGCCCTCGGCGATGAGGATGTCGGCCACTTCGACGTCGACGTCGAGCTTGTCGACGAACAGCGCGCGCACGGAGTCGGACTCGGTGGTCTGCTTGGCCTGCGATTCCTCGGCCGTCATGATGTTGATGCGCCAGCCGGTGAGCTCGGAGGCCAGGCGCACGTTCTGGCCGCCGCGGCCGATGGCGATGGCCAGGTTCTCCTCGTCGACCACCACGTCCATGGCGTGGCGTTCCTCGTCGACGACGATGCTCTGCACGTTGGCCGGCGCGAGCGCGCCGATGACGAACTGCGCCGGGTCATCGGACCACAGCACGATGTCCACGCGCTCGCCCGCGAGTTCGTTGGTCACGCCGTTGACGCGCGAACCGCGCACGCCCACGCAGGTGCCGATGGGGTCGACGCGACGGTCGTGCGAGACGACGGCGATCTTGGCGCGCGAACCGGGGTCGCGCGCGCAGCTCTTGATCTCGAGCAGGCCCTGTTCGATCTCGGGCACTTCCTGCGCGAAGAGCTCGATCATGAAGCCCGGTGCGCTGCGCGAGAGCATGATCTGCGGCCCGCGCTGTGTCGGGTCGATGCCCAGCAGATAGGCGCGCACACGGTCGCCGCTGCGCAGGTTCTCCTTGGGGATCATCTCGCTGCGCTTCAGGCGCCCTTCGACGCGGCCGCTCTCGACGATGATGTCGCCCTTGTCCAGGCGCTTGACGGTGCCGACGAAGATCTTCTCGCCACGGGCGAGGAAGTCGTTGAGCAGCTGCTCGCGTTCGGCGTCGCGGATCTTCTGCAGGATCACCTGCTTGGCCGCCTGCGCACCGATGCGGCCGATGGTCAGCGACTCGATGGCTTCCTCGATGTAGTCGCCCTCCTCGATGTCGGGGATGCGCTCCAGGGCCTCCGAGAGCAATTCCTCGGCATCCGGGTTCTGCAGGCCGGCGGAGTCGGGCACCACCAGCCAGCGGCGGAAGGTCTCGTACTCGCCGGTCTCGCGGTCCACGGCGACGCGGATGTCGACCTCGCCGCCGTTGAGCTTCTTCGTCGCCTGGGCGAGCGCCGCCTCCACGGCGCCGAAGACCACGTCACGATCGACGGTCTTCTCGCGCGAGATGGCGTCCACCAGCATCAGCATTTCGCGGTTCATCGGTTCCCTAGCCTCCGTCAACGCCCGGTTCGGCCGCCCGGTCGGGCGCCGCTCCTGCCTGGCCGCCGTCCAACGACTTGCGGCCCTTGAAATCCACCACCGGAACGAGGCGCGCTTCGCGCACTTCGTCCAACCCGAAACCGAGCACCTGCTCGGTCTTGCCTTCCATGACCACCAGTTGCCAGCCGCCCTGCGCCGCACGGGCGAGCACGCCCTGCCAGGACTTGCGGCCATTGAACGGCTGCTTCAGCGTGAGGCTCACGGCCTGGCCCGCGAAGCGCGCATAGTCGGCCTCGCTGCGCAGCGGCCGGTCCAGCCCCGGCGAGGAGACCTCGAGTCGGGCGTAGGCGAGGCGCTCGACCTCGAGCACGTATTGCAGCTGGCGCGTCACCTGTTCGCAATCGTCCACGGTGACGAATTCGCCGGGCACGACGTAGGCGTGGTCCGGGATGCGGTCGATGGTGATGCGCAGCAGGCCGCGCTGAGCGCGCTCGACGTCCACGAGCTCATAGCCCAGCCCGGCCACGCTCGCGGCGACGGCTTCACGCCATCCCAGCCCCGAGGGCGGGGGCAACTCGGGCACGGGTCGCGGGGGCCGCACGGGCCGCACCGGCGCACGCGGGCCCGCAGCACCCTTGCGCTGCGCCCTGGCCTTGCCTGCCGTCTTGCCGTGAATGCCGCTGTCGCCCAAACCCTGATCGCCCCAATCGCCTTCACACCGGTGCGGCCCCGCGCCCCACCCTAGCTCCCGGGCAAGCCGCCAAGACCGGTTTCCTGCCGCCGGCCCCGCATTGCGCGGTGGCCCGGCTCCAAGTGACGATCGAGCAAAAAAAATGGGCTGGAAGATTCCGCCCACGCAGCACTACCCGGAAAGATTGGATTATAGCCCGGCCATTTGTCACGGGCAAGACGCCCCAAGTGGCGAGCCTGGCGCGTGCCAGAATCAACGCCGACCTGTCATCAACGGAGACACCATGGGCTTTCTCGCCGGCAAGCGATTCCTCATCACCGGTGTGCTGTCCAACCGATCGATCGCCTATGGCATTGCCCGGGCCTGCCGCGCCCAGGGGGCGGAACTGGCATTCAGCTTCGTCGGCGAACGCTTCCGCGAGCGCATCATCGAGTTCGCGCGAGATTTCGACTCCGAGCTCGTCTTCGAGTGCGACGTCGGCGACGATGCCCAGGTGACGCGCCTTTTCGCCGAACTGGGCGCCGCCTGGGGCCAGTTCGATGGCTTCGTGCATTCGATCGGCTTCGCCCCGCGCGAGGCCATCGGCGGCGACTTCCTCGAGGGCCTCTCGCGCGAAGCCTTCCGCATCGCGCACGACATTTCCGCCTACAGCTTCCCGGCCATGGCCAAGGCCTCGCTGCCCTACCTGCGCCCGAACGCGGCGCTGCTCACGCTCACCTACCTGGGCGCCGTGCGCGCCGTGCCCAACTACAACACCATGGGCCTGGCCAAGGCCTCGCTCGAAGCCAGCGTGCGCTACCTGGCCGCTGCGCTGGGCCGGCGCGGCGTGCGCGTCAACGGGATCTCCGCCGGGCCGATCAAGACCGTGGCCGCTTCGGGGGTGAAGGACTTCGGCCGCCTGCTGGGCATCGTGGCGCACAACTCGCCGCTCGGGCGCAACGTGACCATCGAGGACGTGGGCAACGTCGCCG
Source organism: Rubrivivax sp. (assembly GCA_020720385.1). Lineage (GTDB taxonomy): Bacteria > Pseudomonadota > Gammaproteobacteria > Burkholderiales > Burkholderiaceae_C > Rubrivivax. The sequence continues at coordinate 1,875 of DYOR01000074.1, read as the reverse complement.
CGTTCATGCTCTCCGACCTGGCCTCCGGCGTCACCGCGGAGATCACCTACGTCGATGGGGGCTTCAGCCACTCGATGGGTTCGGCCGAAGTCGACCACGGCCACTGAGGCGCGGCCGACGGCGCGCCGCCCAGGTGGCCGCGTGGAGCGCCGGCGCGCCCGGGCTCAGCGTTCGCGCACGCAATCCACGTAGTAGCGCTGCCCGGCACCCGCGTCATCGTCCTGCACCAGGCCGTGCACGTCGGTGTCGAACCCGGGATACGCCGCGTTGAATTCGCGCGTGAAGCGCAGGTAGTCGACGATCTTGCGGTTGAAGCGCTCACCCGGGATGAGCAGCGGGATGCCCGGCGGGTACGGCGTGAGCAGAGCCGTCGTGATGCGCCCCTGGAGCGCGTCGATGTCCACGCGCTCGGTCTTGCGGTGGGCGATGTGGGCGAAGGCTTCGCTGGGCTTCATTGCCGGCACGATCTCGGAGAGGTACATCTCCGTCGTCAGCCGGGCGACGTCGCCCTGGGCGTAGGTCTCGTGGATGGCCTGGCACAGGTCGCGCAGCCCCAGCCGTTCGTAGCGCGGATGCGCGGCGCAGAACTCCGGCAGGATGCGCCACATGGGCGCGTTCTTGTCGTAGTCGTCCTTGAACTGCTGCAGGGCGGTGAGCAGCGTGTTCCAGCGGCCCTTGGTGATGCCGATGGTGAACATGATGAAGAACGAGTACAGGCCGGTCTTCTCGACCACCACGCCGTGCTCGGCGAGGAACTTGGTGACGATGCTCGCCGGGATGCCGGTCCTGGCAAAGCGGCCCGCGAGGTCCAGCCCGGGCGTGATCAGGGTGCACTTGATCGGGTCGAGCAGGTTGAAGCCGTCGGCCAGCTTGCCGAAGCCGTGCCACTTGTCGCCGGCCTCGAGCACCCAGTCGGCGCTCTTGCCGATGCCTTCGGCGGGCAGCTTGTCCGGCCCCCACACGGTGAACCACCAGTCCTTGCCGAAGTCCTTGTCGACCTTGCGCATGGCGCGGCGGAAGTCCAGGCTCTCGGCGATGCTCTCCTCCACCAGCGCCGCGCCGCCCGGCGCTTCCATCATCGCCGCGGCGACATCGCAGCTGGCGATGATCGCGTACTGCGGCGAGGTGCTGGTGTGCATCAGGTAGGCCTCGTTGAAGAGGTGGCGGTCGAGCTTGCGTTCCTGGGCGTCCTGCACCAGCACCTGGGAGGCCTGGCTGAGGCCCGCGAGCAGCTTGTGTGTGCTCTGCGTGGCAAAGACGATCTGGTCCCTGGGCCGCGGGCGCTTCTTGCCCATGGAATGGAAGCTGCCGTAGAACTTGTGGAAGGCGGCGTGCGGCAGCCAGGCCTCGTCGAAGTGCAGCGTGTCGACATAGCCGTCCAGCGCATGCTTGATGGTCTCGGTGTTGTAGAGCACGCCGTCGTAGGTGCTCTGCGTGAGCGTCAGGATGCGCGGCTTGACCGTCGCCGCGTCCACGCCCGCGAGCAGCGGGTTGGCGGCGATCTTGCGCCGGATGGCCTCGGGCGAGAACTCGCTCTCGGGGATGGGGCCGATGATGCCGTAGTGGTTGCGCGTGGGCGTGAGGAACACCGGCACCGCGCCCGTCATGATGATGCTGTGCAGGATGCTCTTGTGGCAGTTGCGGTCCACCACCACCACGTCACCCGGCGCCACCGTGTGGTGCCAGACCATCTTGTTGGACGTGCTCGTGCCGTTGGTGACGAAGAAGCAGTGGTCGGCGTTGAAGATGCGCGCCGCGTTGCGCTCGCTGGCCGCCACCGGGCCGCTGTGGTCGAGCAGTTGGCCGAGTTCTTCGACGCTGTTGCAGACGTCCGCGCGCAGCATGTTCTCGCCGAAGAACTGGTGGAACATCTGC
>DYOR01000073.1 GCA_020720385.1 Rubrivivax sp. | reverse complement strand
AAATGTGGCTCCGCCACTTTGCTTGAACCCCCACGGGGGGCGGGCCGGCTCGGGCTGGCCCTGGGGGCGCTCATGCGTGCTTGAACACCGCCTTGCGCTTGGCGAGGAAGGCCTCCATGCCCTCCTTCTGGTCGGCGGTGGCAAAAAGGGCGTGGAACATGCGCCGCTCGTAGCTCACGCCGTCCGTCAGGCCGCTCTCGAAGGCGCGATTCACACACTCCTTGGCCATCATCACGCTCGGCCCGCCCATGGCGCAGATGAGCTCGCCTGCGGCCAGCGCCTCGGCGAGCAGCTTGTCGGCGGGAACGACGCGCGAGACGAGGCCGGCGCGCTCGGCCTCGGCGGCGTCCATCATGCGGCCAGTGAGCACCAGGTCCATGGCCTTGCTCTTGCCCACCGCCCGCGGCAGGCGCTGCGTGCCGCCGGCGCCGGGGATGATGCCGAGCTTGATCTCCGGCTGGCCGAACCTGGCCGTGTCGGCGGCGATGATGAAGTCGCACATCATCGCCAGCTCGCAGCCGCCGCCCAGGGCAAAGCCCGCCACCGCCGCGATCACCGGCTTGCGGATGCGGCGCATGGTCTCCCAGTTGCGCGTGATGAAGTCGCCCTGGTAGGCCTCGATGAAGCTCTTGCTCGCCATGGCGGCGATGTCGGCGCCGGCGGCGAAGGCCTTCTCGCTGCCGGTGACGACGATGCAGCCGACGCTGTCGTCGGCGTCCCAGGCGAGCAGGGCGGCGCCGAGCTGGTCCATGAGTTCGTCGTTCAGCGCATTGAGCTGCTTGGGGCGGTTGAGCGTGACCAGGCCGGTGCGGCGAGCGCCGTCGCCGCGCAGTTCGGTCAGGATGAGGGCTTCGGTCATGGGGGTCTCCTCGAGGTGTTCGCGTCACTATACGGCGCGCTGGCGGGGCCTTCGGGCGCACGCGCAGGGGCATGTTCGGGCTCGCGCTCGGCCTGCTCGGGCAACTGTTCGATGAGCAGGTCGACGTAGGTTTCGGCGTCCTGGCGGATGAGGATGCGCACGGGCAGGTACTGCAGGCTGGGGGCGACCCAGATCTCGGCCGTGAGGTCGCCGCCGGGCCGCGCCTCGCGCCGCGGCTTGACGTGCACGGCGGGCACCGCGCCGGCGGGGGTGTCGAGCACTTCGGCGCCGAGCACATCGTAGATCCAGGTCTCGACGCGGCGCGGCAGGGCCAGGGGCAACTCGATTGCGCGGCCGGCCTCCAGCCACTGCGGCTGGGTGGTGAAGAGCCAGGTGAGTTGCACGAACTGGCTGGCGCTGTCCTGCACGCCGGCCGGGCGCGGCCACTCGCGTCCGCCGGGCAGGCGCACGCGGTCGGCGTCGAGGAAGATGGTGAGCTGGCGCGCGTCGTGCAGCACGGCCTGGGTGAGCTCGTCGTAGCGCCTCGGGCTCAGGCCCTCGGCGGTGATGCTGCCCTCGCTGCTCACGCGCCGGCTGACCAGAGGCGCGAACGAGGGCCCGATGGCCACGTCCATGAAGACCTGGTAGCGCATGCCCGAGCGCAGCCATTCCACGCGCGCCTGGCCCTCCACCGGGCCGCGGTAGTTGCCGCTGAGGCGATAGCTCAGCCGCGTCGACGGGGGCCAGGCGAATGCCGCGTTCGTCGTCGCCACCTCCGGCAGCTCGGGCAGCAACGGCAGCGGCGCGAGCGTGTCCTCGGGCAGCGCCTCGGCCGTCGCGAGCAGGGGCAACGGCGGCTCTTCGCGCGCCGCTGGGGCCGAAGCCATGGCCGCCAGCCGCCGCACCCGCGGCCGTTGCACGGCCGCCGGCGGCGGCGCGGCCGGCGCGAGCTGGTGCACAAAGCTCACCTGCATGCGCCGCGGCGACACCTCCGCCGCGCCCTCGCCCAACTGCGTGGGCAGCACCCGGGCCACCAACCACAGGTGGGCCACGGCCACCGCCACCGTCAGCGCAGCCAGTTGCTGGCGGCGGCTGGGCAAATGAGGGCCGATCAGCTGCCGGCCGCGCCGAGCAGGCAGCTCAGTGCCGCCACGGCGCTGAGACGGAAGCGCAGGTTGAGCCAGTGCGCCACGCCCTGGGCCGGATAAAGGCGCCGGTCGACGGCATAGCACGCCAGGAGCATGGCTCCGTCGATGACCAGCCCGGCGCTGGGCGGCATCATCACCGCCAGCCAGGCCACCAGCGAGGGCAGCACGCCCCAGGCGAACCACAGGGCGGGCGGCGCGGCGTGCCTGAAGGCCAGGCCCCAGTGGATGCCGCCGAGGAAGCTCATCACCACCGCGGCGTAGCTCGCCAGCGCCAACGTCGCGTAGGGGTGGGCCTCCTCGTGCACCAGCCACACGAGCAGCGCACCGCCGACGAAGGGGACGAGGCCCGCGACACTCAGGCGGCGCGCCATGAGCGGCAGCGGCGCGGCGGGGAAAGCCGGGGCAACGGAAGTCATGGGGTGATTGTCGGCCCGCCGCGATGCGCGGGCGCGGGCAGCGCTGGCTACTTCTTCACCGCCGCCGCGGCGAGCAGCTTCTCCACCTGGTCCATCGGTATCGCGCCGGCCTTGCGCACGCCGTCGGCGAAGAACACGGCGGGCGTGCCGTTGATGGCGTGCTGGCGAGCGAACTCGCGGTTGCGCTCCAGCGCAGCGGTGTCGCAGCGCGGGTTGACCTTGGGCGGCGCGACGTTGTCGAGCATCCAGCCGCGCCACACCTTGACCTGATCCTTGGCGCACCACACGTCGTTCGCCTTGACGGTGGAGTCCGCGCCGAGGATGGGCAGCAGGAAGGTGTAGATGGTGACGTCCTTGACCGTCGCCAGGTCACGCTCGAAGCGCTTGCAGTAGCCGCAGTTGGGGTCGACGAAGACGGCCATGCGGCGCGCGCCGCTGCCCTGGCGGATGGCGAAGGCGTCCTTCAGCGGCAGCTTGTCGAAGTCGATCGCCAGCAGCTTCTCGACGCGTGCCTCGGTCAGGTCGGTGCGCGTGCGCGTCTCGATCATCGAGCCGCGCACGAAGAGGTACTCGCCCTTGTCGTCGCTGTAGAAGATGTCGCTGCCGACGCGCACCTCGTAGAGGCCGGCAATCGGGGTGCGCGCCACCTCGTCGATCTTGAGCTGCGGCAGCCTTTCGGCCAGCGTCTTGCGAATCGCGGCCTCCTGGGCGAAGGAGGCCGCCGAGGCGAGCAGCGCGAGGGCAACGAGCGAGGTCCTGAGGGTGAAGTGCATCGGGTGGTCCGGTGGAGTCATGAGCCCAGCGCGCCGCCGGTGAGCAGCCGCTTCAGGGGTGGGAGGTGGTCGACGAGGGTCAGGCCGTGGTTGCGCACGGCCTTGAGCAGGGGGTCGGGGCTGGCGAAGAGGTGCAGCAGGCCGTCGCAGACCTGCGCCATGGCCAGCGTGGGGCCGGCACGGCGCCGCGCGTAGCGCGCCAGCAGCCGCGGCTCGCCCAGGGCGCGCCAGCGCTCGCGCGCGGCCAGCACCTCGGCCAGGGCAATCACATCGCCCAGGCCCAGGTTGAGGCCCTGGCCGGCCAGCGGGTGCACCAGGTGCGCCGCATCGCCCGCCAGCACCCAGCCCGGCCCGTACCAGGCTGAGGCCTGCGCCAGGGCCAGGGGCCACTGCGCGCGCGCGCTGGCCAGCGTGAGCTCGCCCGCCTGGCCGCCGCTGGCCCGCATCAGCGCGGCAGCGAAGTCGGCGTCGGACAGCGCCATGAGCTCGTCGGCGCGCGCGTCGGGCACCGACCACACCAGGCCCAGCGCATGGCCCGGCAGGCCGTTGAAGAGCGGGCGCGCGAGCGGCAGCAACGCGAGCACGTCGGGGCTGCGGAACCACTGCCGCGCCAGCCCGGCATGCGGGCGGTCGCTGAGCAGCCGCGCGGCGATGCCGCGGTGCCCGTAGGCATGGCGCGGCATGCTCACGCCGAGCGCCGCGCGCGTGGCGGAATCCTTGCCTTCGGCGAGCACCTGCAGCGCCGCCGGCACGGGCGCGGCGACGGGCGTGACATGCGCGGCGTAGCGCGTCGCAGCGCGCAAGGCGCGCTCGAGCTCGCCGGCCTCGACGATCCAGGCGAGCTCGGCCAGGCCCTGGGTCCAGGCGGAGAAGTCGATCGCCGCGCCGTAGGCGTCGCCCTGCACGTGCATCTCGTGCACGCGGGTGCGCGCCGCCTCGGGGATCGCCTCCCAGACCTTCAGGCGCTCGAGCAGCGCCACCGAAGCGGCATTCAGCGCGTAGCTGCGCAGGTCTTCGCCCGCAGGCTCTTCGAGCGCACCCAGCAGGGCCACGGCGAGGCCCTGGCGCGACAGCGACAGCGCCGTGGCCAGCCCCACGGCACCGGCGCCGCGCACGAGGACGTCGTAAGAACCCATGATGCGGATTGTAGGGAGAGGGCCCATTGCACAATCGGCCGCGCCCCATGTCCCTGCAAGGAACCGTCTTGACCCCCAACGACTGCACCGTCGCCGAGCTCTACGTCCATCCGCTGAAGTCCTGCGCCGGCGTGGCGGTGGCCGAGCGCACGCTCGGCGACACGGGGCTGGATCTCGACCGCGAGTGGATGGTGGTGGACGCGCACGGCCGCATGCTCACCCAGCGCGAACTGCCGCGCATGGCGCTGATCGCGCCGCAGCTGCGCAGCGCCGAGGTGGTGCTGCGCGCACCGGGCATGCTCGCCCTGCACCTGCGCCTGGACACGGTGGAGGCGGCCACGCGCGTGCAGGTCTGGGACGACGTGGTCAAGGCCTACGACATGGGCGCGCTGGCGGCGCAGTGGTGCAGCGACTTCCTCGGGCGCCCACTGCGCCTGGTGCGTTTCGACCCCGAGGAAACGCGCCTTTCCAGCCGCAAGTGGAGCGGCCCGATCGCAGCCGCAAACGCCTTCTCCGACGGTTACCCGTTGCTCGTGGCCGGCGCGGCCTCGCTGGAGGACCTCAACCGCCGCCTGGTCGCGCGCGGCGCGGCGCCGGTGGCGATGGCGCGCTTTCGGCCCAACCTGGTGCTCGCCGGGTTGCAGCCCTACGACGAAGACCACCTGCACGAGATCGACATCGCCACCGGCGACGGCCCGGTGACGCTGCGCCTGGTGAAACCCTGCGTGCGCTGCGCCATTCCCAACGTCGACCCGGCGCGCGGCGAGGCCACGCGCGAGCCCGGCGAGACGCTGGCCACCTACCGCGCCGACCCACGCATGCAGGGCGGCATCACCTTCGGCATGAACGCCGTGGTGGTCGCCGGATTCGACTGCCGATTGCGTGTCGGGCAGGCGGTGGCCGTGCGCTGGAACTTCGCCTGACGCCGGTGATGGAAAATCACGGGTTCCCCGCCTCCGACCCGAAAGCCACCTCATGAGCCTCAAGTGCGGCATCGTGGGCCTGCCCAACGTGGGCAAGTCCACCCTCTTCAACGCCCTCACCAAGGCGGGCATCGCCGCCGAGAACTACCCGTTCTGCACCATCGAGCCCAACGTCGGCGTGGTGGAACTGCCCGACCCGCGGCTGGTGAAGCTGGCCCAGATCGTCAAGCCCGAGCGCGTGGTGCCGGCAATCGTCGAGTTCGTCGACATCGCCGGCCTGGTGGCCGGCGCGAGCAAGGGCGAGGGCCTGGGCAACCAGTTCCTGAGCCACATCCGCGAGACCGACGCCATCGTGGGCGTGGTGCGCTGCTTCGAGGACGAGAACGTCATCCACGTGGCCGGCAAGGTGGACCCCATCGCCGACATCGAGGTCATCCAGACCGAGCTCTGCCTGGCCGACCTGGCCACCGTGGAAAAGAGCCTGCACCGCTACGTCAAGGCAGCGCGCTCGGGCAACGACAAGGAGGCCGCCGCACTCGTCAAGGTGCTGGAGAAGTGCCAGGCGCAGCTGGACCAGGCCTTGCCCGTGCGCGGCATCGACTTCGGCAAGGAAGAGCTCGCCATCCTGCGCCCGCTGTGCCTGATCACCGCCAAACCGGCGATGTTCGTCGGCAACATCGCCGAGGACGGCTTCAGGCCCGACAACCCCTTCCTGCAGCGCCTGCAGGCCTTCGCCGACAAGCACGACGCGCCGGTGGTGGCGATCTGCGCCAAGACCGAAGCCGAACTCGCCGACATGGCCGACGAGGACAAGGCGCTCTTCCTGCACGAGATGGGGCAGGACGAGCCGGGGTTGAACCGGCTCATCCGCGCCGCGTTCAAGCTGCTCGGGCTGCAGACCTACTTCACCGCCGGCGTGAAGGAGGTGCGCGCCTGGACCATCCACATCGGCGACACCGCGCCGCAGGCCGCCGGCGTGATCCACACCGACTTCGAGCGCGGCTTCATCCGCGCCCAGACCATCGCCTACGAGGACTTCGTCGCCTGCAAGGGCGAGCATGGGGCGAAGGAGGCCGGCAAGATGCGCTCCGAGGGCAAGGAATACGTGGTCAAGGACGGCGACGTGCTGAACTTCCTCTTCAACGTCTGACGCGGCGGCGTGACGCCAGGAGCGGTGCCGCCTCGCGGGTTGCGCCGGGACCAGAGAACCGTGCCAAGCGCGGCGCTGCGGCGTAGAGTGCGGGCATGAGCCTGCGACCTGCCCCCGGTCCCGACCCTGCCCCCGCCGCTGCGCCGGCGGCGCTGGTCGTGATCCTGCTCACCACGCTGGCGTATGTGGCGGTGGGCGCGGTGGCCCTGGGTCTGGCCGGGCCGCCGGGCTACGCCTCGCCCCTGTACCCGAGCGCGGGGCTGGCGCTGGTCGTGGCCGTGGTCTACGGCCGTGTCGCGCTGCCGGGGGTCTTCCTCGGTGCGATGGCGGTGAATGCGGGCTTGGCCGCGCTGCGCGGCCAGGGCGGCCTGGCCCTCATGGTGGTGCCGGCGCTGATCGGCGCGGGGGCCAGCCTGCAGGCCGGCGTGGGCGCGCAGCTGCTGCGCCGCTTCGTCGGCGCGCCGCTGGTGCTCGACGGGCCGCGCGAAATTCTGCGCGCGGGGGCGCTGGGCGCCTTCGTCGCCTGCGTCATCAGCCCGAGCATGGCCACGCTGGCCCTGCTCGCCAGCGGCACCTTGAAAACCGACGCCTGGATAGTCAACTGGCTCACCTGGTGGGTGGGCGACTCGATGGGCGTGCTCATCGGCGCGCCGCTGGCGCTGACGCTGATCGGCCGACCGCGCTCGGCGTGGCAACCGCGGCTGCGCACCGTGGGTCTGCCGCTGCTGGCCGCGCTGGCCCTGCTGGGCATCGGCATGGCCGAACTGCATCGCCTGGACGCGCACCGCCTGCAAGCCACCTTCGAACGTGACGCCGATCGCCTGGCGAGCCAGGCGCAGGCCCGCCTGGCCCTGCCATTGCATGCACTGCAAGCGATCCACGGCGCCCTGCGCAACGACGAGCGTGTGGACGCCACGACACTGCACCAGGCCTCCAAGTGGTGGCTGGCGCAGCCCATCCAGCTCCAGGCCACCGGCTACAGCGAACTCGTGGCGCTGGCCGGCCTGACGGCGTTCGAGGCGGCGGCACGCGCCGATGGGCTGCCCGGCTACCACGTGTTCGACCGCGACGGTGGCGCCGCGCGCGCGGCCGACGGCGAGGTCGTCGCGCTGCGCCTCATCGAGCCGGCCGCCGGCAACGCTGCGGCGCTGGGGGTGAATGCGCTGTCCATCCCCGCGGCACGCGAGGCCATTCTGGCGACACGGCGCAGCGGCCTGCCGGTGGCCACGGCGGGTTTCCCTCTGACCCAGCTGGGCGGCGAGGAAACCGGCATCGTCGTCTACCAGGCGCTGTACCGCGGCGCGCCCGCCGACGAGGCCGCGCGCCTGGCGCGCTTCGAGGGCGTGGTCTTCGTCACCGTGCGCGCCGAGCGTGCGCTGGCGGGCCTGGCGCGGCCGGAGCAGCAATACCTGCGCTGGTGCCTGGTCGACCCCGCGCCGGGGGCGGCCCGCCTCCGCCTGGCCGGTCTTCCCGGCTGCGATGCGCCGGGGGACAGGCATGTCGCCTACCGGGCGCAACGCGCCGTCGAGCTCGGCGGACGCACCATGGAACTGCGCATCTCCGCGCTCGACGGCGCGGTGCCCGGGGCGCAGGTCGAGGTGGGCTGGCTGCTTTCGCTGACGAGCATGGCCGCCGCCGCGATGCTCGGCTCGTTGCTGCTCACCGTCACCGGGCACAGCCGGCGCACCGAGCAGGCGGTGCAGCAGGGCACCGCCGAGCTGCGCCGTCAGGTGGTCGAACGCGCCCAGGCCGAGACGGCCCTGCGCGACAGCGAGATGCGCCTGCGCGCGATCCTCGACCACGTGCCCATCGGCGTGATGTTCCTCGACCCCGATGGCCGCATCATCGAGTGCAACCCGCAGTTCGGCCGCATGCTCGGCTGCAGCGCGCAGGAGCTGCGCGGCAGCTCGGTGACGGATCTGGCGCAGCCGCAAGAGGCCCAGCGGCTGCGCCAGATGCGCCGCGACCTGGAGCACGGCGCGGCCGATTCGTTCCTCGAAGACGTCGTGCTGCGCCACGCGCAGGGTCAGGAGCGCCTGGCGCGGGTGGCGGCGGCGGCGCTGCGCGACCCGCAGGGCCGGCTCTCGCGCATGGTGGCGGTGGTGCAGGACATCACCGAGCAGCTGCGGCTGGAGGCTTCGGAGCGCGCCCTGCACGACGCCCAGGCGGCGAGCCGGGCGAAGAGCGAGTTCCTCTCGCGCATGAGCCACGAGCTGCGCACGCCGCTCAACGCCGTGATCGGCTTCACGCAGCTCCTGGGCATGGACCGCGAACCCTGCCTGAGCGCGCACCAGCAGGAGTGGGCGCAGCAGATCCTGCGCGCCGGCTGGCACCTGCTGGAGATGATCAACGAGACCCTGGACCTGGCGCGCATCGACTCGGGCGCGATCAAGATGGCCCTCGTGCCGGTGGACGTGGTGCCGCTGGCCGCGGCCTGCATCTCCATGGTCTCCACCGGCGCGCAGCAGCGCGGCATTCGCATCGAGGAGGCCATTTCCCCCGAGGTGGGCGCGGTGCTCGGCGACGCCACGCGCCTCAAGCAGGTGCTCACCAACCTGCTCTCCAACGCCGTCAAGTACAACCGCGACGAGGGCCGGGTGACGCTCAGCGCGCGGCGTCTGGGGCAGGAGCAGGTGGAGGTGACGGTGGCCGACACCGGCATGGGCCTGACGCCCGAGCAACTGGCCGCCCTCTTCCAGCCCTACAACCGCCTGGGCCGCGAGGGCAGCGGCATCGAAGGCACGGGCATCGGCCTGGTCATCAGCCGGCGCCTGGCGGAACTCATGGGGGGCACGATCAGCGTCGCCAGCGAGGCCGGGGCGGGCTCGGTGTTCACGCTGCGCCTGCCCGCGGCGCCGGCCCCCGAGAAGCCCGTGGCGCGCTTCACCGAGACCTCGCCCGCGCCCTACCAGCAGCGCCTGGTGCACTACATCGAGGACAACGAAACGAACATCGAGGTGATGCGCGGCGTCTTCGTGCAGCGTGCGCAGATCCGCATGGAAACCTCGATGCTCGGCCTGGACGGCTTGGCAGCGATACGCCGCCAGCGGCCCGACCTCATCTTGCTCGACATGCACCTGCCCGACATCAGCGGGCTGGAGTTGCTGCGCCACCTGAAGCAGGACGACGCCGCGGCCGACATCCCGGTGGTCGTGGTCTCCGCCGACGCCACGCCCGAACACATGCGCGAGGCCCTCGTCAGCGGGGCGCTGCACTACGTCACCAAACCCCTGGACGTGCCGCGTTTCCTGCAGATCGTCGACGACATCCTGGAAGCCGTCGAGACGCGCTGGGGCGTGTGAGACCCGAGGGCCGCAGCCGCGGCGTGAAGCCCATGTACGAGCACAACGAAACCCTGGACGAGGCCGTGGCGCGCAACGTGCGCGACGCGCTCTTCGAAGACATCGGCCGCGGCGACTGGACGGCGCAGCTCGTGCCCGCAGGCCGGCGCGTGAGCGCGCGCGTGGTGGCCAAGGAAGCGGCCGTGCTGTGCGGCCGGCCCTGGTTCGACGCCTGCGTGCACGCGCTCGACCCCGCCGCCGAACTCGCCTGGCCGCATGCCGAGGGGCAATCCGTCGCGCCCGGCACGGAGGTCTGCCGCATCCAGGCCGAGGCCCGCGCGCTGCTCAGCGCCGAGCGGCCGGCGCTGAACTTCCTGCAGACGCTCTCGGCCACGGCGACGCTGGCGCGGCAGTTCGTCGACGCCATCGCCGGCGCCTCGCCCAACCCGCGCGGCTGCGTCGTGCTCGACACGCGCAAGACCCTGCCCGGCCTGCGCCAGGCGCAGAAGTACGCCGTGCGCACGGGCGGCGCGCGCAACCAGCGCCTGGCGCTGTGGGACGGCATCCTGATCAAGGAAAACCACATCGCCGCGGCCGGGGGCATCGCCCAGGCGCTGCACGCGGCGCGCGCGCTGGATGCCGGCGTGAGCGTGCAGATCGAGGTGGAGAGCGTGGAAGAGCTGCAGGCGGCGCTGGCCGCCGGCGCCACCAGCGTGTTGCTCGACGACTTCACGCTCGCCGACATGCGGCGCGCCTTCGCCCTCAACGCCGGGCGCGCGCTGCTCGAGGTCTCCGGGGGCGTGGACCTGGCGAGCATCCGCGCCATCGCCGCCACCGGCGTGGACCGCATCTCGGTGGGCAAGCTGACCAAGGACGTGCGCGCGGTGGACCTGTCGCTGCGCATCGACGACTGACGCGCGCCCGCCCGCGCCGGCGCGCGCTGCGTCAGGACTTCAACGGAACCAGATCTGCCACAGGCCGGCGACGACATGCCCCCAGATGAGGATGTTCACCCCCAGGCCGGTGAGCACGCGCGAGAAGTTCCACAAGGCACGCGCACGCCTCGCGCACCCGTCCTCGCCCGTGGCCGCATAGAGCAGCAGGTAGAACACCGAGGGCGCGAAGGTGCCCACGATGAGGAGTCCCATCACCCAGTAGAAGGCGGTCATGGCGCATTATCGCGGCCGCGGCGGCCAGGGGCGTCCTTAGCACTCTCCGTCCGGGAGTGCTAATATTTGCGGAACTCGGGTTTGTCCCATGGATCCCAGACCGCATGAAAAGCACTGCTAGCACCGCCCTCACCCTGCGCGACCCCTGGTCGCTGGTGCCCTCGCTGGGCAACCTGGATGCGTACGTCTCGGCCGTGAACCGGCTGCCCATGCTCACGCAGGCGGAAGAGACCGCGCTGGGCCGCGCCCTGCGCGACCACGGCGACGTGCAGGCGGCCGGCCGGCTGGTGCTGTCGCACCTGCGCCTGGTGGTGTCCGTCTCGCGCCAGTACCTGGGCTACGGCCTGCCGCAGGGCGACCTGATCCAGGAAGGCAACGTCGGCTTGATGAAGGCCGTGAAGCGCTTCGACCCCGAGCAGGGGGTGCGCCTGGTGAGCTATGCGCTGCACTGGATCAAGGCCGAGATCCACGAGTACATCCTGAAGAACTGGCGCATGGTGAAGGTGGCCACGACGAAGGCGCAGCGCAAGCTGTTCTTCAACCTGCGCTCGATGAAGCAGGGCCTGAAGGGCCACGCCGCGGAGGCCGACACGCACCGCAACACGCTCACCCCGGCGGAAGTGGCCTTCATGGCACGCGAGCTCAAGGTCAAGCCGGCCGAGGTCATCGAGATGGAGACGCGCCTGACCGGCGGCGACGTGGCCCTGGAGCCGCAGGCCGACGACGGCGAGGAGAGCTTCGCCCCCATCGCCTACCTCGCCGACGACGCGAGCGAGCCGACGCGCCAGCTCGAAGCCCGCCACCGCGACTGGCTCTCCGGCGACGGCATCACGCAGGCCCTGGGCACGCTGGACGCGCGCAGCCGGCGCATCGTCGAGGAGCGCTGGCTGAAGGTCAACGACGACGCCTCGGGCGGCATGACGCTGCACGAGCTGGCGGCGATCTACGGCGTGAGTGCCGAACGCATCCGCCAGATCGAGGTCGCGGCGATGAAGAAGATGCGCAAAGAACTCGAGCCCACCCCCGAAGCGGCCGTCGGCCGCTCCCCCTCGAGGGGGCGACGCCAGCGGCCCGGCGAAGCCGGTTCCGCGGCGTGCGCTTGATTCAGCGCTCCTCGAGCAGCAGCGCCAGATCGTGCTTCAGCGCCTCGGCGCCGGAGCCGTAGCGCGCGAACAGCCGCACGCGACCGCGGGCGTCGAAGACGTAGCTGCCCGCCGTGTGGTCCATGGTGTAGCTGCCTGGGTTCGCCCCGGGCACCTTGGCGTAGTAGACCTTGAACTGCTGGGCCACGGCCCGCGTCTCCTCGGCCGAACCGCGCAAGGCCACGAAGTCGCTGCCGAACGCGCCCACGTAGGCCTTCAGGATCTCGGGCGAGTCGCGCTCGGGGTCGACGCTGACGAAGATGCCCTGCACGCGCTGCCCATCGGCACCCAGCGCCTGCTTCACCTGGGCCAGCTCGGCGAGCGTCGTGGGGCAGACGTCGGGGCACTGGGTGTAGCCGAAGAAGACGAGCACGACGCGGCCTTTGAAATCGGCGAGATGCCGGCGCCGGCCTTCGGTGTCGGGCAGATCGAAGTCCTGCGCGTAGTTCGCCCCGGTGATGTCGATGGCGCGGAACGGCGCCAGGGGGTGTCCCGGCTCGCAGCCCGCCAGGGCCCAGGCCCCCGCGCCGAGCAGGATCAGCCGACGAGCGCGATCAGCCATGGGTTGAGGTAGTGGTCCAGCAGCAGCGCGGCAAAGAGCAGCGAGAGGTGCCAGATGGAGAAACGAAAGGTGCGCCGCGCCAGCTCGTCGCTGTACTGGCGCCACAGCCGCCAGGCGTAGGCCATGAAGCGCGCCCCGAGCACCAGCGCCGCAGCCAGGTAGAGCCAGCCGCTCATGCCATGCACGAAGGGCAGCAGCGTGGCGGCGAAGAGGACGATGGTGTAGAGCAGCACCTGCAGCCGCGTGAACTCCGACCCGTGGGTGATGGGCAGCATCGGCAGCCCGGCCCTGCGGTAGTCCTCGGCCCGGTACAGCGCCAGGGCCCAGAAATGCGGCGGCGTCCACAGGAAGATGATGAGGCACAGCATCATCGCCTGGGGCCCCACGTCGTCGGCCATCGCCGCCCAGCCCAGCACCGGAGGCATGGCCCCCGAGGCGCCGCCGATGACGATGTTCTGCGGCGTCAGCGGCTTGAGCACCACGGTGTAGACCACGGCATAGCCGACGAAGGTGGCGAAGGTCAGCACCATGGTCAGCGGGTTGACCCAGAAATACAGCACCGCGCTGCCCAGCGCGCACAACACGGCCGAGAAGGCCAGCGATTGCATCGACGTGAGCTCGCCCCGCGCCGAAGGCCGCCAGGCGGTGCGCGTCATGCGCCGGTCGATCTGCTGCTCGACGAGG
Source organism: Rubrivivax sp. (assembly GCA_020720385.1). Taxonomy (GTDB): domain Bacteria; phylum Pseudomonadota; class Gammaproteobacteria; order Burkholderiales; family Burkholderiaceae_C; genus Rubrivivax. Next base: position 3,092 of record DYOR01000073.1, on the reverse strand, counting down.
CAATTGAAGGCCGCCGCGGCACTCGCCACGAGCCAGATGCCCAGGGTGGCGGCGGCGGCGGTGCGCCACTCGGGCCAGCCGGGCTGCGCCAGCAGCATGCCGATGACCGCGCAAAAGACGATCAGCTTGATCACGCGCGGCTTGGTCAGCGCATAGAACTGCGCCGCGCGCGAGGCCTGCGGGCTGGGGGCGGCAAGGGTCTGGGCCATGGGGGCGTCGATTCTAGGCAGCCGCGGCCACGCGGCGCACGCGCGCCGAGTTGCGCGCCGGCAGCAGGGCGAGGAGCAGCACCAGGGCCGCGGCGCCCGCCGAGTGAGCCACCGCCGCCACCAGCGGCCAGCCCAGCACGACGTTGGAGATTCCCGTGCCCAGCTGGGCAAGCAGGACCAGGCCCAGGGCCAGGCCCGTGCGGCGCAGCGCGGCGTCACCGGCCGCGCGCCACAGGCGCCACGCCAACCATCCCAGCGGCAACGTGGCGACCAGCGCGAAGAGCCGATGCGTCATGTGCACGGCCACGAGTGCCGGCTGGGTCATGCCCTGGCCGTCGCGCACCTGCCCCAGGCCGCGCAGCAGCGTGAAGCCGTTGCCGAAGTCCATCGCCGGCCACCACTGGCCGTTGCATTGCGGGAAGCCGGCGCAGGCGAGCACGGCGTAGTTCGTGCTCACCCAGCCCCCCAGCGTGACTTGCACCGCCAGGGCCGCCCACGCCACCCAGGCCCAGCGGCGCAGTCCCGCAGGCAGGGGCAGCGCGCGCCGCGAGTACAGCGCATGCTGCAGCGCCAGCAGGGCCAGCAGCACGAGCCCACCCAGCAGATGCAGCGTGACCACCGCCGGGTAGAGCTTGAGCGTCACCGTGTAGCGGCCGAACAGCCCCTGCACGACGACCCAGGCCAGGCTCAGCGTCGGCCACCAGGGCGACAGCGGCAGGCGCCGGCGCTCGCTCCACGCCACCGCGGCGAGCACGAGGATGAGGCCCCCGACCGTCATCGCCAGGTAGCGGTGGAGCATCTCGATCCAGGCCTTGGACCAGGACACCGGGCCGCCGGGTGCCGCCGCCTGCGCCGCGTGGATCTCCTGGCGCGCCGCCAGCGGGCTGGCCTGGGCGTAGCAGCCGGGCCAGTCCGGGCAGCCCAGGCCCGAATCGGTGAGGCGCGTGAAGGCGCCGAAGACCACCAGATCGAAGGTCAGGAACAGGGTCAGCGCGGTGAGCGCGGCGAGGCGCGCCGCGGTGTCTGCGCCACGCCGGCGCAACCACACCCAGGACAGCGGCAGCAGCGCCAGCGTGCCGGCCAGCGCCAGCAGCTGCAGCGTGGGGGCGTAGTCGACGAGAGTGGGGGCGTTCATGCGACGCTCAACGCCCAGGCAGGTCCCACGAGGCCGCGGCGCGCAGCAGCCGCTCCAGGTCGCGCTTCACCCGCGGCGGCTCGGGCGCGGCGGGCAGGCGCATCATCCACTCGCCCATCGGGTCGACGAGGTAGAGGTGGTCCTCCAGCGCCTGGCCCGGGGCGGGGGCGAGCCAGCGCGCCAGCGCCTGGCGTTCGGCGCGCAACGCGGTCACAGCCACCGGCGCCTCGATGGCCGCGCGCAGCGTGCCCGCCAGCGGCGCGTCGTCGGTGATGAACCAGACCTTGTCCAGCCGGTCGCGGTCGCGGCCGAGCATCTCGCGCAGCTGGCGCTGCATGAACAAGCGCTTGTCGCAGGCGGCGTCGCACGCCGCCGGGCCCACCGCCACGAGCAACCACTGCCCGCGCAGCGCGGACGCCGTCACCGCCGCGCCGTCCAGCCGGCGCAGGGCCAGGTCGGGCAGGCTGCGCGTGGGCACGACGAGCGTGGCGTAGTTGTTGCGTGTCCCGGGCCGGATGACGAAGTAGGTGAAGTACGAGGCCACCACCGGCGCGGCGCACACCGCCAGCACGAGCAGCATCTTCAGCCGCCCGCGCGCGGTGCGGCGGCGCGCGGCCAGCTCCGGGTCGGCGAGGTCGGGCGTGGCCACGCTGTGCACGGTGAGCGAGACCGGCTCGAGCTCAGCGTAGGCGGCGGGGGCGGATGAGTTGGAACCAGGCATACAGGCCGATCGCGAGCGCGCTCATTGCAAACCACTGGAAGGCGTAGCCGTAGTGCTTGACCACGTCCACCGCCGGTGCCGGCCACTGGCGCAGCAGGCCGTCGTTGGACGCCACGGCGCCCTCTTCCTGCACCACCGTGAGCGGGCGCAGCCGCAGGCCGGTCTCGCGCGCGAAGCCTGGCAGGTCCAGATTCTGCCGGATCGCCCCCGGTGCTGCGGCACCCAGCTCGAACAGGCGCGAGGGTGGCGGGGCGATGCGACCGCGCACCTGCACCGGGCCAGCGGGCGTCGGCGGGGCATTGAGGCGCGTGCGCTCCATCGGGTCGCGCGGCAGCCAGCCGCGCTGCACCAGCACCGCGCTGCCGTCGGCGAGCAGCAGCGGCGTGACGGCGATGAAGCCGACGCGGCCGTTCATCGGGCGGTTGTCCAGGTAGACCGTGCGCGCGGCCTGCCAGCGGCCCTCGAGCACGACACCGCGCTGCCATTGCGCCGCGGCCGCACGCGCCTCGGTCGCCAGTTCGGGCAGGCTCAGCGCAGGCAGGGCGCGCTGCGCCTCGAGCGTGGCCTGGAGCCGGTTCTTCTGCGCCGCGCGGTCGAGCTGCCACAGGCCCGCCGACGCCGTCAGCGCCGCGGTCGCCAGCGTCGCCGCGAGCACGGCCAGGCCACGCCGGCTCAGCGCCACGGCACAGGCCCGCGGTGATAATCCGCGCCGATGAAGATCCTCATGGTGCTGATGCTCGTGGCCGTGCTCGGCGCCCTGGCCAGTGCCGGCGTGTTCATGCTGCGCAAGGACCGCGACGGCGACGCGCGCAGCAAGCGCATGGCGCGCGCGCTGGCCGTGCGCGTGGGCTTGTCGGTGGCTCTGTTCCTCTTCATCCTGCTGAGCTGGCGCATGGGCTGGGTGCGGCCGACGGGCATTCCCACGGGCCAATGATCCGAGCGGAAAACTCCGCTCATCGCGTCGTTCCTTTGATCAAGCTTCCCGCCACGGAACCGGCTCTGCCGGGCCGTCGGCGGACACCCCCCC
>DYOR01000072.1:11901-16851 GCA_020720385.1 Rubrivivax sp. | reverse complement strand
GCCGCCAGGCTTCGGCATCCGGCCGGAGCCCGAGCCGGTCATCGTGTGAGTCAATCTGCCGCCACGGCGGGCCCGAGCAGCCCGTAGCGGCGCGCCGCTTCGCGCGTACGCGGCACCTGCTCCTCGTAGAGCTGCACCAGCCGCGCGATCTCGTGCGCGGGGAGGTGGGCTGCGCCCTCCTGCAGGGCCTGCGCCGTGGCCGCCAGGCCGGCCAGGCCGAGATTCAGGGCCGCGCCCTTGGCGGCGTGGGCGTTGATGCGCAACTCCAGGGGCTGTGCATCGCGCACCGCGCTGCGCAGGCGCTCCACGGTCTCGGGCGCCTGGTCGAGGAAGGTGGCGATCATGGTGCCGAGCCTGTGCGCGGGCATGGCTTGCAGCGACATGGCGATGGCGGCCTCGTCCAGCAGCGCCGCCGCCGCGCTGAGCGCGGGCAGTGCCATGGGGCTGGCCGGCGGCACGCTGGCCGGCGCGACGTCGACCTCGGCACCGAAGAGCCGGCGCAGCGTCGTGGAGAGCTTGTCCGGGCTCACGGGCTTGGTGAGGAAGTCGTTCATGCCGGCAAGCAGGCAACGCTCGCGCGCTTCGTCGAAGGCGTCGGCCGTGAGCGCCACGATGGGCACCGTGGAGAGTGCGGGATCGGGCAGGGCACGGATGGCGCGTGTCGCACCGACGCCGTCGAGCACCGGCATGTGCAGGTCCATGAGCACGACATCGAAGCGGCGCGCGCTGGCGGCCTCCACCGCCTCCTGCCCGTTGGCGGTGAAGAAGGCCTCGTGCCCCATGTCCTCGAGCAGCGCCGCGATGTACTGGCGGTTGACCGGGTGGTCCTCGGCCACCAGCACGTGGAGCCTGTGCGCTAGCGCGGCCCCGTCGCGCGGGGCGGCCAGGGGCCCGGCCTGCGCGTCGTCCAAGGGCTGCGCCGGCAGGTGCAGCGTGAAGCGGCTGCCCTCGCCGGGCTTGCTGCGCACGGTGATGTCGCCGCCCATGAGGCGGGCCAGGTTGCGCGAGATCTCCAGCCCCAGCCCGGTGCCGCCGTAGCGCCTCGAGCGCGAGTTGTCGCCCTGCATGAAGCGGTTGAACAGCCGCTCCAGCGTCGCCTCGTCCATGCCGATGCCGGTGTCGGTGGCGACGAATTCCAGCTGCGGCCGGCCATCGGCTCCCGCCATGCCGCGCACGTCCAGGACCACCGCCCCATGGTCCGAGAACTTGATGGCGTTGGACAGCAGGTTGAAGAGGATCTGCTTGAGCCGCGTGGCGTCGGCCATGATGCGCTCGGGCACCGCCGGGTCGGCGTCGATGTGCAGCGCCAGCGACTTGGCGTTGGCCTGCGGACGCATGAGGGCCTCGACATCGCGCAGCAGGCTGCGGATCTCCAGCGGCGCCGGGGCCAGGGTCATGCGGCCGCTCTCGAGCTGCGACATGTCCAGGATGTCGTTGAGCAGGGCGAGCAGGTGGTCGGCAGACTCGGTGGCGGTGCGCAGGTAGTCCACCTGCCGCGGCGTCAGGCCCGTCTCGCGCAGCAGCGAGAGCATGCCCATCAAACCGTGAAACGGCGTGCGGATCTCGTGGCTCATGTTGGCCAGGAAGGCGCTCTTGGCGGCGCTCGCGGCCTCGGCCCCGTGGCGCGCCTCGCGCAGGTTGGCGGCGAGATCCTCCAGCACCAGGCGGCGCCCGCGCAGCTGTCGCACCTGGCGCAGGGCGATGGCGGCAAAGGCCAGGGTGAGCACCGAGAGGAACATCGTGAGGCCCAAGCCGAGCAGGTTCTGCGTGCGCACCGTCTGTGCGCGCTCGGTCATCTCCTGCGCCACATGGCGTCCGGCGCCCAGCGACATGTCGTGCATGGGCACGCCCAGGGCGTCCAGCGCGGGCCCCAGGGGGATGAGGAACTCGCGCGTCACCGGCAACTCGGGCTGGCGCCCCAGCGCGCGGTCGGCGGTGACGATGAAGGCGTCCACCTGCTCCAGCGTCTGGCGGTGACCGACCTGGTCGCGGATGAGCCGGCGCGGCCGCTCGGCATGCAGCGTGTCGACGCGGCTGACCCAGATCTCATAGCGCAAGCGCAGCTCCGGCAGGTCCAGCGGCACGCGCTCGTCAGCGGCACGGTGCCATTGCTCGCGCAGCCGCAGATACTCGGTCTCGGCCTGGTAGATGGTGAGGACGCTGTACTCGCTGCCCGACTTGAGCGCCTGGCGCAGCAGCGAGAACTGCCGTGCCTGCACCAGCGCGGCGGCGAGCAGCGCCACCATCAGGCCCAGGCCCACCAGGCCCAGCCAGGACAGGCGCGCAGGCCGGCCCGGCGCCGCGACTAACGGATCTCGATCGTCCGCAGTTGCCATGCCGAGCGGCTGTAGTAGACCATGCTGCGCAGTTCAGCTTGGTCGTCGAAGGGGTAGATGACGAGCAGCGGGCCCTTGTCGCGCACGGCCATCGGGCGGTCGTCGAGAAGTCGTGCCAGGATCACGTCGTGCCGTTGCGTGTCCTCGAAGGGCATGTCGACGCGGTAGTCGTTGATCGCGGCCAGGCGCAGCACGCTGCCCTGGGCGCCGGCGGCGGCAAGCACGTCGCGCAGCAGCGGCCCCGAGAAGCGCCGCGCCCGCGCATACCAGGGGGTGCGGGTGACGAAGCTGGTCTGCGGCAGGGCTTCGAGCATGGCCATGTCGAACTGCGCGTGCTTGCCGTCGTTGGCATTGCGCACGCGCCCGGTGAGGGTCAGGACCACCGGCCCCAAAGGCCTCTCCAGGGCCCGCGCGGGCAGCACGGCGGCCAAGCCCAGGCTCGCCGCCGCACGCAGGCAGGCGCGCCGCGCAGGGCGGGTGGGGCGTGCTCGGCGCGGTGGGTGCGGCATGGGGGGTGCGCGTGGCGGGCGGCCGGATTCTAGGTGGCCCGGGCCTTGCCCGCATGCGGGTCAGTCCCCCTGCAGCATGTCGCCCAGGTCCAGGCCGGTGAGGGCCTTGGCGCCGCGCGCGAGCCAGAACATCAGCGCCATCATCATGATCATCGAAGGCACGGCGATGATCGGGTAGCTGAGCAGGGTCAGGCGGCCGAGTTCTTGGTTGAACGACTCGGTGCCCGCGGGGCTGTGCACCACCCAGCGCGTGAGCAGGTAGTTGGCCACCGCCGAGAAGAAGAAGGTGCCTGCGAGCAGGATCGTGCCGGTGCGCAAGCGGCGCTCGAAGGCCGGCGTGTTGTGGCGCTCGTCGAGGGCCTTGTGCACGCGCTCGACGTCGAACAGCGTGGCGTTGAAGACGAGCATGCGGATGAGGGGCGACGCGGTCCAGGCCGAGCCGAGGATGACGCTGCCGATGAGCGTGGGCACGGCGGCTTCCTTCACCGCCAGCCAGCGCGCGTCCAGCGCGAGCAGGCCGATGCCGCCGGTGAGCAGCGTGCTCACCACGCCCAGCACGGAGAGCCAGCTGAGCTTGCGCCGCGCCCAGCCCTCCCACAGGCCCCAGCCCAAAGGGAAAGCCAGGGCCAGCATCAGGGCGCCGGTGTTGCCCAGGCGCTGGTCGCTGCTCAGGTTCATGAGCACCACCGCGGGCACGATGATGGTGATGGCGATCTCGAAGAGCGGATTGGGTTTGGCGGTCTTGGTCATGCGGTGCAAAGACTAACCCGCGGCGGCGGCGGCGCGGGGGACATCGTTCACGGTGGCGGGCGGCGGGGCCGCACTGTGCCACGAAACCGCGGCAGGGCTATTGCAAGTGCACGCCGCGCAGCCGCTCGAGCTTGGCCGCGTAGAGGTCGTGCGCCCCGCGCGTGAGGCTGTTCTCCATGGCCTGGCGCAGGTGAAGTGCGGCGGCACGCTCGTCGCCCAGGCGCCACGCGGCCAACGCGGCCCAGAAGTGCACCTCATGCTGGAAGGGCTGGCGACGCAGCTCGCGGGCAAAGAGATCGCGCGCCCGGTCGAAGTCCCCGGCCTGCATGGCGCTGCGGCCGAGGTCGAGGAAGTAGAAGGGCGGGTAGGGCTGGACCTGCGCCAGGCGTGCGGCGACGGCCGCGGCCTGTGCCGGCTGGCCGGCGCGTTGCAGCGCGATGACGAGGTTGGACAGCGCCGCGGTGTTCTCGGGCTCCTGGGCGAGCACGCGCTGCAGCGCTTGCTCGGCCTCGCGCAGCATGCCGCTGCGCAGGTAGACCACGGCCAGCGTGTTGGACGCGGCGTCGAAGCTCGCGTCCTCGAGCAGGGCCGCGCGCGCCCACCAGTAGGCGTCGGCCACGCGGCCGTCGGCCAGGGCCTCGGCGGCGCGGTTGTTGAGGAACATCGCCACGATGGTCTCTTCGCTCACCGCCACGCTGGCCAGTCTGCGCACCTCCTCGGCGGGCAGGAAATCGACGATCAGGTCGGGCGCGTCCAGCGAGCCGCGCATGCGCCGCGCCAGCGGCTGGCCGAGCACCAGGTTGACGTGGCCGCTGGCCACCGTGAGATCGCCGCTGCGCGTGTACAAATCGTCGACGAATACGCTGCGGAAGCTCACCGGCAGGCCGATGTGGCGGGCCAAGGCCGCCGTCATGATCACCAGCGAGAGGCAGTTTCCGGCGCGTGCCTCGAAAGCCTGGGCCGCCGTGCGCGTGCTGCCTGCGTCGTAGACGAGCGACAGGCGCTGCGGGTCGGACAGGGCCTTGATCAGGGTCTGCCGTGGGTCGTGCGACGCGGCCGTGCCGCTGAACTCCGTGGCCGCGAAACGGCGCATGGCGTCGCTCAAGGCGAACACGCCGCCGGCATCGATGGGCTCGCTGGGCGGGGCGAACTGCGCGTCGCGCAGCAGGCCGGCGACGGGTTCGCGCGGCCCCCGGTGCGCACACGCCGCGAGCAGCGCGCACAGCAGCAGGACGATCCAGGTGCGGGATGTCGGCAACGTGCCCATGGCAGACCTCCACCCGCGCGGCGCGCTTGGCGGCGCGGACACGGCCATGCTACGCCGCGGGGCGGCTTCGTGCATGGCGCGGCGCCGG
>DYOR01000072.1:0-11801 GCA_020720385.1 Rubrivivax sp. | reverse complement strand
CGCTCCATTCGCTCCTGCGAGGATTCCCGCCATGCCCGATCTCGCCATCTCCCCCGCCGACATCCAGGCCGCGGCCGAGCGCCTGAGCGGCGTGGCCCGGCGCACCCCGGTGCTCACGTCGCGCACGGCCGACGAGCGCACCGGTGCCCGCGTGTTCTTCAAGTGCGAGAACTTCCAGCGCATGGGCGCCTTCAAGTTCCGCGGCGCCTACAACGCCTTGGCGCAGTTCACGCCGGAGCAGCGCCGGCGCGGCGTGATCGCCTTTTCGTCGGGCAACCATGCCCAGGCCATTGCGTTGTCGGCGCGGCTGCTGGGCATGCCTTCGGTGATCGTCATGCCGCAGGACTCGCCGGCGGCCAAGCTCGCCGCCACGCGCGAGTACCAGCTCGGCCAGGCCGGCAGCGAAGTCGTGCTCTACGACCGCTATACCGAGGACCGCGAGGTCATCGGCGCACGCCTGGCGGGCGAGCGCGGCATGACGCTGATCCCGCCCTACGACCACGCGCACGTGATGGCCGGGCAGGGCACGGCCGCGGCCGAACTCATCGAGGAGGTCGGGCCGCTGGACCGGCTGCTGGTGTGTGTGGGTGGCGGCGGTCTGATCTCGGGATGCGCGGTCGCGGCGCATGCGCTGAGCCCAGGCATCCGGGTCGTCGGCGTCGAGCCCGAGGCCGGCAACGACACCCAGCTCAGCCTGGCGCGCGGCGAGATCGTGCACATCGACACGCCGCGGACCATCGCCGACGGCGCGCAGACGCAGCACAGCGGGCAGCTCACCTTCCCCGTCATCCAGCGCCTGGTCGAGCGCGTCGTCACCGTCAGCGACGAGCAGCTCGTGAGCAGCATGTGCTTCTTCGCCGAGCGCATGAAGATGGTCGTCGAGCCCACCGGCTGCCTGGGCGCCGCGGCGCTGCTCGAAGGCGTGGAGACGGCGCGCGGCGAGCGCGTGGGCGTGATCCTCAGCGGTGGCAACGTCGACCTCGGGCGCTACGCCGGCCTGCTCGCCGGCGCCTTGCGCTGACTTTCACGTTAAGGTCGCGGCCTCACCCACTCCGCACCCGCGCCATGGCCGACGAGAAGACCGCCCCCGACACCCCCGAACCCGACACCGCCAAGCGCCTCAAGGCCCATGTCGAGAAGCTGCTGGCGCGCCCCGCGGCGCTGAGCAGCGGCGCGGTGACGCTCGCCGGCCAGCGCCTCGAATACGAGGTCAACGCCGCCTTCGTGCCGGTGGCTGCGCCCGGTTTCGACGGCGTGCCCGGCGAGCCCGAGGCGGCGATCCTGGCCACGGCCTACCTGCTCAAGGGGGCCGATTGCGCACGTCGGCCGGTGTGCTTCGCCTTCAACGGCGGCCCGGGCTCGGCGTCGATCTGGCTGCACCTGGGCGCGCTCGGCCCCAAGCGCGTGCCCATGCCCGACGATGGCAGCATGCCCCTGCCGCCGTACACGGTGGAGGACAACCCGCACAGCTGGTTCGAGCACTTCGACATGGTCTTCATCGACCCGCCGCACACCGGCTGGTCGACCACGGCGAGCGCCGCGGCGCGCAAGAAGATGCTCTCGGTGGACGGCGACATCGATGCCCTGGCCGAGGTCATGCGCCTGTGGCTCACGCGGCACAAGCGCTGGGGCTCGCCGGTGTACCTGGCCGGCGAGAGCTACGGCACGACGCGCGGCGCGGGCCTGGCGGACAAGCTGCAGGCCCTGGGCGTGGCGCTCAGCGGGGTGATCCTGGTGTCCTGCGCGATGGACCTGCAGAGCATCGTCTTCGCCCCGGCCAACGACCTGCCCTATGCGCTCTTCCTGCCGGGCTTCGCCAACGTGGCGCAGTACCACGGCCTGCTCGCCGGCCCGCTCGCGGCCTCGCCGGCCGCGGCGCGCGCCGCCGCCGAAGCCTTCGTGCAGGAGGACTACGTCGCCGCGCTGCACGCCGGCTCGCGCCTGGGCGAGCGCCAGCGCCGCCGCGTGGCGCGCCGCCTTAGCGAACTCACCGGCCTGGCGCGTGAGCTGGTCGAGGAGAAGAACCTGCGCATCAGCGACCAGACCTTCTTCTTCGAGGCCCTGCGCTCGCGCGGCCGCATCGTCGGCCGCCTGGAGGCGCGCGCCACCGGCCCGATGGCTGCCAGCCGCACGCGCGACTGGGAGTTCGACCCGGGGGTCGAGGCCATCGCCATGCCTTACACGATGGCCGCCATGGCCTATTTCAACGAGCAGCTCGGCCTGGACATGGAACAGCGCTACGAGGTCCTCTCGCGCGAGGTCAACCGCGGCTGGAACTGGAACCGCGGCGAGGGCAGCCACGACGGCTTCGCCTGCACCAGCCCCGACCTGGCGCGCGCGCTGCGCCGCAACCCGCACCTCAAGGTGTTTGCCGCCAGCGGCCGCTACGACCTGGGCACGCCCTACAGCGCCAGCGACTGGTCGCTGGCGCAGCTCGACGCGCCGGCCGATGTGCTGGCGCGCGTGCGCCACCACCACTACGACGCCGGGCACATGATGTACACGCGCGGCGCGGACCTGGCGCAGCTGAAGTCCGATCTGGCGGCCTGGCTGGCGCAGTGAGGGCGCCGCGGCGCCGGCGCCGCCCTGGGGTCAACCCGGGGAGCGCGGCATCGCGGGTTTGCTGTACCGCAAGCGCTTGCCGGCATCCATAATGTCGGAGCCAGCCAGGCTGGCCATCGACCCGGAGGATCAAATGCACGCGCTGATCGACTTCGTCACCACCGACTACGGCCTCATGAGCCTGGCCGGGATCGTCTTCATGCTGGGCATGGGCGTGTTCTTCGTGCGCTTCTTCATCAAGCACATGCAGGCCGACGAGGCCGCGGAACGGGCGGCCAAGGCCGGCTCGCCCCGCGCCTAGCGCGCCCGCCGCGTGCCGCCGCGTGCCGCCGCGTCCAGCGGCAGCGCCTCAGGCGTCGCGCACGTCACCTACCGGCTGGGCACCGAAATCGGGCCGGTCCAGGTAGGCCAGCAGCTTGGCCGCCGCGGCCGGCGGGCTGTCGAGTTGCCCGCCGCTCTTCAGTGCCGCGAAGCGCCGCGCTTCGGGGAACAGGCTGGCATCGCCAGCGCGCAGCTGCAGTTGCATGTCGGTGTCGATGACACCCGGCGCCAGCGAGACCACGCGCGCGCCGCCGGGTCTGGCCGCTTCCTCGAGCGCCAGCGCGCGCGCCAGATGGTCCAGGCCGGCCTTGGCCGCGCAATAGGACGCGCTGCCGGCCATCGCCCGGCGCCCCAGGCCCGACGACACGAACAGCACCTTGCGCGGCACGCGCCAGGCCTGCGTGGCGCGCAGGAAGGCCGCGGTGAGCAGCAGCGGTGCCTCCAGGCCGACGCGAATGGCGTTGGCGAGGTCGCCGGACTCGATTTCCGACAGCGGCGCCAGTCTCGAGATCACCCCCGCGTTGTTGATCAGCGTGGCCGAGGCCAGCGCCGCGGGATCTTGTTCCCCCAGCCACGCACCCAGACGTGCGGCGACTGCGCCGGGCGACGCAAGGTCCACGGCCCAGGCCTGCAGCGCCGCGCCGGGTGGAACCGGCAGGTCCACGGTACCGCGCGCCAGGGCGAGCACGCGCTGCCCGCGTGCGAGGAGCTGCTCGGCCACGGCGCGGCCCAGGCCGCGCGACGCGCCGGTGAGGATGGTGAGGTGTGCAGTCATCTTGGCGTGCATGGGTCCGTCGCGGTCGGTCTGCAGCGCGGGCGCGCAAATGCAGCCACTGTAGCCGCGCTTCAGAACGGGGGTGCGCTGGCGAATTCCATCCACCCGCCGCGCGTGGGATGGGTGAGGGCCAGGCGCGTGGCATGCAGCAGCAACCGCGCGGCATGCAGCGGCGGCGTGGCGTAGAGCGTGTCGCCGCGTATGGGGTGGCCGATGGACTGCAGGTGCACGCGCAACTGGTGCGAGCGGCCGGTGACGGGTTCGAGGGCCAGGCGCGTCCAATCCGGGCCACGCTCGAGCACCTGCCAGCGTGTCAGCGAAGGCTTGCCGCTCACGCCGTCGACCTTCTGCCGCGGGCGCTGCGGCCAGTCCGCCGCGAGGGGCGCGTCGATCTCGCCCTGGTCTGCGGCGAGACCGCCCTCGACGATGGCGACGTAGCCCTTGGCCACCTGCCGCGCAGCGAAGGCCGCACTGAGTTGGCGCTGCACCTGTGGCCCGCGCGCGAACAGCATCAGGCCCGAGGTGGCCATGTCCAGGCGGTGCACGACGAGCGCGTCGGGGTGGCGTGCCTGCACCCGCGCCGTGAGATGCTCGCGGCCCGCCTCGCCGCGGCCCGCGACGGCCAGCAGGCCCGCGGGCTTGTCGACGACGAGCAGTGCGGCGTCGGCATGCACGATCGCGGGTTCGGACATGCCGGCAGCATATCGGCCCGCCGTGGGCACGCCGCCACAGCGCGCGTTCGAGGGTCTTGACGCACGGCGCGGGCCGGGGCACATTGCGCGCTCCTTTCCACTCACCCACGGAGGCCGCCATGAAGACGATCGATCTCGCCCTGCTGTCGGCCTGCGTGCGCTGATCGCGCCTCGCGCTGCGGCGGCTCCAGCCGCCGGCCGGAGAAACCGCGTTTCGTGATGCCGTGACCCCATCGTCGCGGCCGACAGACCCCCACCCCTGACCTTGCCCCGGGCCCGAACGGCCCGCGGCTGAAGCGGCCTGCCTGTGCCGCGGTGGTTTGTCCTGCACGGAACGGTTTTACTCATGATCATCGATGCATCGACTTTCGAGCGGCTGCGTGCCATCGGCCTGACGCCGGCGCTCGTGGCAAGACTCCCGGCGGCGCTGCCGGGCGAGGCGGCGACGCTGCGCCGCGTCACCGAGGTGCAGCGCGAGGGCCTCACGCTGCACGACGGCGCCGGGGAGTACCCGGCACGGCTGCTGCCTGCACTGCGCCATCGCCTGGCCGAGGCCGGCGACGCCCTCGCCGTGGGCGACTGGGTGCTGGCCGCGCCCAATGACCTGGCCGAGTGCTGGGTGCACGAGCGCGTGCCGCCGCTCAACCAGCTGGCGCGCCGGCTGCACGACGGGCGCGAGAAGGTCACCCGCGCGGTGATCGTGAGCAACGTCGACGCCGCCCTGCTGGTGATGGGGCTGGACCGCGACTTCAACCTGCGCCGGCTCGAGCGCTACGTGGCCCTCGTGCGCATGGCCGGCGTGGCGGCGGTGGTCGTGCTCACCAAGCGCGACCTGCTCGCGCCGGGCGAGGGGCAAGAGCGCCTGCGCGCGGTGCGCGCGGCCTTGCCGGCGCAGGTGAGTGCCCTGGCCGTGAATGCCCTGGGCGGGGAACCGTGCGAGGCCCTGGCGCCGTGGCTGTCGCCCGGGTGCACGCTGGTGCTCCTGGGCTCCAGCGGCGCGGGCAAGAGCACGCTCACGAACGCGCTCGTCGGGGCCGAGTGCCAACGCACCGGCGGCCAGCGCTCGGCCGATGGACGGGGCCGCCACACCACCACCGTGCGCAGCCTGCACGTCGTGGCCGGTGGGGCGTGCATCATCGACACGCCGGGCCTGCGCACGCTGCGTCTGGACGCCGAGGCGGGCGAACTCGACGCGGTCTTCGACGACATCGCGCAGTTCGCGCTGCAGTGCCGCTTTCGCGACTGCCGCCACGAGGCCGAGCCGGGCTGCGCCGTGCGCGCGGCCGTGGGCGAGGAGCGGCTGCGCAGCTACCGCAAGCTGCTGCGCGAGGCCCAGCGCGACACGCTCAGCGCGCTGCAGCGCAAGGCGCAGGTGCAGCAGTGGAAGGCGCGCGGGCGCGAAGGCCGCATGCGCAGCGCCGCCAAGCGTGGCTGAGTCTTGCCGGGGGTCGGACCGCGCCCGACCCGCGCCGTGCCGGGGCGCCGCGTGGCTGCCCCCGGTGCCCTTCAGGCCCGTGCCCGACCTCAGGGTTTCGCCGTGCCGGCCTGGAGCAGTGCGTCGCGCGTGGCGAGCGTGGGAACGAGCCGCAGCCACAGGCCCACCAGGCCCACCAGGCCGAGGCCCCAGGCCGATCCGGTGAGGTCGTCGATCTGCCCGCCCACTGCCACCATGAGCATCTGCCCCCCGCCACGGCGAAGAGGCGCGCAAACCACAGCCGCATGAAGGCGCGTTGCGCCCGCAGCGATGCGGGCGGCGTCATGGCGTGGGCAAGGGCAGGCCGGCGCGCTGCATGGCGGCGCGCAGGCGATCGGGGTAGTCGGTGATCAGACCGTCCACGCCCCAGCCGATGAGCTGGTCCATGAGGGCAGGCTCGTTCACCGTCCACGGGATCACCTTCAAGCCCAGCGCATGCGCTTCGGCCAGCGTGGCTTCGCTCAGGTCGCGGTGGAAGGGCGACCAGGTGCCCGCGCCGCAGGCCTGCACCAGCCGCGGGACCGAGCCGCCGTGCTCGTCGAGCTTCAGGCCGCCGGTCCAACGCGGGTCGCTGATGTTGTCGAGGAACGACTGGCGCGCGCTCAGCGCCGCCGTGGCCACCTCCGGTGCGAGGCGCCGCAGGGCCTGCACGGTGCGCCAGTCGAAGCTCTGCACGGTGATGCGCGCGCGCATGCCATGCCGGTCCACCACGGCGAGCAGGGCGCGCGCGAAGGCCTCGGGCTCGGGGGCCAGTTCGGGCGCGAGCGGCGTGAGCTTGGTCTCGATGTTCAGGCGCACGCGCGCGTTGCCGGCGGCACGGATCATCTCGAACAGCGCATCCAGCGTCGGCATGCGCTCGCCGTCCACGGGCCTTTGTTCGGGCAGGCCCTGGGCGTAGCGCGTGCCCGGCTTGAGCCGCCCGACGTCGAAGGCCTGCAGCTCGGCCAGGCTGAGCGAGCGGATCGCCGGGCCGGGTTCGGCGAGCCAGCGGCCCTGGGCGTCGCGCGCCAGGTTGGGGCTGAGCCGCTGGTCGTGGGCGATGACGAGGTGGCCGTCGCGCGTCATGGCCAAGTCGAGCTCCAGCGTGCTCACGCCGATGTCCATGGCGGTGCGGAAGGCCGCCAGCGTGTTCTCCGGTGCCAGACCGCGCGCGCCACGGTGGCCCTGCAGGTCGAAGGCCAGGGCCCCCGCGGCGGGGGCGAGGGCCAGCACGATCAAGCCCATCCTGGCCCAGTGCAGCGATTTCATGGCGAGGTATCCCTGTTAAGCTCGAAATTCGATGTCGTCAGAACCGCCGCACATCCGCCACGACACCCCCAATGCACTGCCCATGGGCACGCGGCTGGGCGAGTTCGAACTGCGCGGCCTGCTCGGTGTGGGCGGCTTCGGCATTGTCTACCTCGCCTTCGACCATGCGCTGGAGCGCGAGGTGGCGATCAAGGAGTACATGCCGGCGTCGCTGGCCGGTCGCACCGAGACCATGCAGGTCTCGCTGCGCTCGCAGTCCGACGCCGAGACCTTCGCCCTGGGCCTGAAGAGCTTCGTCAACGAGGCGCGCCTGCTGGCGCGATTCGACCACCCCTCGCTGCTCAAGGTGCACCGCTTCTGGGAGGCCAACGGCACCGCCTACATGGCCATGCCGGTGATGCGCGGCCGCACCGTGCGCGAGGTGCGCCTGGCGATGGCCGCGCCGCCCGCCGAAGCCTGGCTGCGCGCGCTGCTCGAGCCCCTGCTGGGGGCCATAGAGAAGCTGCATGCCGAGGGCGTGTACCACCGCGACATCGCGCCCGACAACATCCAGATCGAGCCCGATGGCCACCCGGTGCTGCTCGACTTCGGCGCCGCACGGCGCGTCATCAGCGACAAGAGCCAGACCCTCACCGCCATCCTCAAGCCCGCCTATGCGCCCATCGAGCAGTACGCCGAGGCGGGTTCGGTGAGGCAGGGCCCGTGGACGGACCTCTACGCGCTCGGCGCCACGCTGCACTTCCTGCTGCTGGCGCGGCCGCCGGCGCCCGCCACCGCGCGCGCCATCCACGACGAGGCCTCGGCGTTGACGACGCAGGCCCTGCCGGGCTG
The DNA here is from genome assembly GCA_020720385.1 of Rubrivivax sp. Classification (GTDB taxonomy): domain Bacteria; phylum Pseudomonadota; class Gammaproteobacteria; order Burkholderiales; family Burkholderiaceae_C; genus Rubrivivax. The sequence continues at coordinate 3,898 of DYOR01000072.1, read as the reverse complement.
CAGCGAGGCCTTCCTGCGCACCGTCGACTGGATGCTCGCGCCGCGTCCCAACGACCGGCCGCGCAGCGTGGCCGCCTTGCGCGACGCGCTCGACGGACGCACGCAGCCCGCCCTGCGCCGGGTTGCACCGGACGACCACGACGCGCCATGGGAGCGCACCGTGGTCCTGCCACACGGTGCGAACGCGGCGCGTGGTGCCGAGCCTGTCGACGTCGAGGGCGCACGCCACGGCGCAGCGCCGGCCCGGCAAGAGCCGGCGCTTCAGGCCACCCCGGCCGCCGCACCAGCGCCGGCCATGGCGGCGCGCTCGCCCACGAAACCTGCCGCGCCGCAGGCGGCGCCCGAACTCAGCTTTGCCGCGCCGCCGGTGGCTGGGGCTTTGTCTGCCCCGCCGCGTCCGCTCAGTCGCACCAGGTGGCTGCCGCTGGGCGCGGGCCTGGGTACGGTGGCGGTGGCCGTGGCCGCGTTCTCACTGTGGCCGCGGCAGCCCGCGCCGGGCCTGGCCGCGGGGCCGGCCGCCTCGGCCGCGGCCCCCGATCTTGCCCAGACGCCCGCCTCCGCGGTCTTGCCCGCCTCGCCGCCCGCGCTTGCAGGCGCGTCGATGCCCGAGTCGACGGTGGCCACCGTGGTCGTGCGTCCGCACGCGCCCCAACCCAGGCCGGCGGCGAGCCCCGACGACGGCGCACTTTCGCCTGCCGCATCTGCCCGTGGTAGCGCACGCCAGCCTGCCGAGGACGCGTCGCGCAGTGCCGCTGGCAGCGCTGGGCCGCGGCCGGCACGGGCTGCCGTCGCCGCACCTTCGATGCAGGCCACCGCGCGCCCGGCAGAAGCGTTTTCAGCGGCGCAGAAGGAGGCGCAGAAGGAGGCGCAGAAGGAGGCGCAGAAGGAGGCGCAGGAGCCGCCGGCCCCACGCCGGCCGGCCTCCGAAGCGGCCGTGACCGCCCTCGCGGCCGCACCGGCCGCGGCCTCCGCAGTGCCGCAAGTCATTGCCGCCGGGCCGCTGGCCAGGTGCGCCGGCCTCAACCCCATCCGGCGCTTCGTGTGCATGGAGCGCGCGTGCCTGCGTGCCGAGTTTCGGTCCCACCCGGACTGCCTGAACTGGCACAAGGAAGCCCGGCGCAGCGAGTGAACTGCCGGCGCGCGCAGCCGCGCCATTCGATGGTGCCTACGCCTGAGACCAGAGTCGACCGAGCACGGCGCCGCTGGCGAGCAGCGCCGAGAACACGAGTTCGAGCTTGAAGGTGCGGAAGAGGATGGTGTTGAACGCCGTGCCCGGCGGGCAGTGGCGGAAGTCACGCCACAGGGTCAGGGCCACCGGCAGCAGCAGGCAGGGCAGCAGCAGCAGGGGCGAGGCGGCGAGCCAGGCGATGGCCGGTGTGAGCGCGAACGGCCCGAGCAGCAGCACGCCGTACATGCGCTGCGAGGTCGCCGCCCCGAAGGTGACGGCGAAGGTGCGTCGGCCGACCTGGGCATCGTGTGCCACGTCGCGGTGGTTGTTCACCGCCAGCGCCGCCGCCGCCAACGCCCCCAGCGCGACCGCGGCGACGATGGTGGCGGCGCCGATCTCGCCGGTGAGCACCCAGTCGGTGCCGATCACCGCGATCAGGCCGAAGAAGATGAACACGGTCAACTCGCCGTAGGGCGAATAGGCGATCGGCCGCGGCCCACCCATGTACGCCAGCGCAGCGATGAGCGAGGACACGCCGATGGCCAGCACCGGCCAGCCACAGCGCGCGAACAGCACCAGGCCCAGCGCCGTGGCCAGTGCGGCGACGAGCACGATCGCCCAGCGCACCGTGCGCACGCCCAGCCAGCCCAGCGCCGTGGCCCGCGGCAGCCCGGTGCGCGTGCCGCCGGATTCACCGCCGCGCACGGTGTAGCCGACGTCGTTCTGCATGTTCGTCACCACCTGCATGAGCAGGGCGGCGGCGAGGATGACGAGCGAGACCAGCGGATCCAGCGCACCCGTGCGCTGCCAGCCCAACGCGGCGCCGACGAGCACCGGGCTGATGGCCACGAGCAGGGTGCGTGGCCGCACCGCGGCGGCCCAGGCCGCCGGCGAGCCCGCGCGCACGATCACGCCAGGGGCCTGCCGGTCAACGGCCATGGTCGTCCTCTGCGGCCTCGCGCGGCGCCTTGTGGCCGACATGGATGCAGGCGATGCCCAGGCTCAGGTTGCGCCAGCGCACGTCGGCGAATCCGGCCTGCTCGATGAGGGCCTTGAACGCGTCCTGGTCGGGAAAACGCCGGATCGACTCGACCAGGTAGGTGTAGGCCTCGGGGGCATCGGCGATGAGGGCACCCAGCCGCGGGATGACCTTGAACGAGAAGAAGTCGTAGAGCGGGCGCAGCAGGGCCGCCGGCGTGGAGAACTCCAGACACAGGAAACGGCCGCCGGGCTTGAGCACGCGCCGCACTTCGGCCAGCGCATCCTCGATGCGCGTGACGTTGCGGATGCCGAAGGCGATGGTCACGGTGTCGACGCTGTCGCTGGCCAGCGGCATGCATTCGGCCGTGCCGGCCATCCAGTGCACATGGCGATGGGCGCGCAGCTGGCCCGCCTGCATCATCGACACGCTGGGGTCGCACACGCTCACCAGGCGGTCGGCGCCGGCCATGCGCGAGGCCACGTCGCCCGTGCCACCGGCCAGATCGACGATGCACTGCCCGGCCGCCGGCGCGGCCATGCGCACCAGCGCGCGCTTCCACAGCCGGTGCACGCCCAGACTGAGCAGGTCGTTCATCAGGTCGTAGCGCCGCGCCACGGCGACGAAGACGCGGCGGATGCGTTGCTCGCGCTCCTCTTCGTCGACGGCCTGGTAGCCGAAGGTGTGGGCCAGTCTTGTCATCGGCACCGTTCAATAGCGACCATGCTGCTTGTAGACGTAGTTCGTCATCTCACCCAATTGTGCCGACAGTCGGTGCTGGTTCTGGTGCACGCGCCGCACGATGGCGCGCATGACGCGATAGACGATGTGCGGGGCGCTGTCGAGCAGCGACTCGAGCTGCCTGCGTTCGAGCCCGAAGACGCGGCTGGCGCCGCGCGAGACCGTCGACGCATAGTGCACATTGTCGTCGAGGAAGCTCAGTTCTCCGACCATGTCCCCGGGGCCGAGCAGGAAGAGCGAGACCTCTTCGGGCGTGCCGGCGCCGCGCGCCACCGCCAGCGAGCCCGCGAGCACCACGTAGAGTTGCGTGTGGGCCGTGCCTTCGCGCACCAGCACCTCGCCATCGGCCAGGTCGCGCAGGGTGATGAGCGCGGCCAGCGTGCGGCACTGCTCCTCGCTGAGTTCGGTTGCCAGGCGTGAGCCGCGCAAGGCGTCGAAGGGGGTGGTGGGGTTCATGTCATGACTCTCCGGAAGGCGGGACGGGGCCCGCGGGCGGGGCGGGCGACTCGGGCGGGGACGGTGGCGACGGCGGGGACGGCGGGGCGCTCAGGGCGGGCGGGACCGGGGGTGGCGAGAGCAGCGCCAGATGATCGGCGCGCTGGATGAAGGCGTCCATGAGTGTGTTGGCCAGCGGGTCGAACACCAGGCCGGCGAGCGAGCCCACCACGGAGACGGCGAAATCGTAGCTCAGCACGAACTCCACCCGGCAGCCCCAATCCGACAACGGGGTGAGTTGCCAGTGGCCCTCGAAGCGCCGGAAGGGCCCCTCCTGCAGGCCGATGCTCATCCACTCCGGATGGCGCTTGGCGTTGCGCGTGACGAAGCCGAAGCGCGCCCCACGCCAGGCGACTTCGATGCGCGCCGCCACGACCTCGTCGCTGCGCTCGAGGATGCGCGCGCTGGCGCACCAGGGCAGGAACTCAGGGTAGTGCTCGGCCGCTTCGATCAGCTCGAACATCCGTGCGGCGGGGTGGCCGACGAGGGCGCTGCGGCGAATTTCCATCGTCTCA
>DYOR01000071.1 GCA_020720385.1 Rubrivivax sp. | reverse complement strand
CCCGCACCAGTGCGGTCCACGCGCAGCCCTATGGTGTAATGGAACGCATGCCGTCGGGCTTTCGTCATGCAGCCATCGTGGGCAAGTTCCAGGCGCGGGGCATTCGCCCGGTGCTGGAGGATCTTGCCCATTTCCTCGTCGGCCTGGGCCTGGAGGTCTCGTTCGAGCGCGAGACCGCGCTCAACACCGGGGTCACCGACTTCGATGCCCTCGACCCGCAGGCGCTGGGCCAGCGCTGCGACATCGCCGTGGTCGTCGGCGGCGACGGCACCATGCTCGGCATCGCGCGCGAGCTGTCGCGCTGGGACCTCCCGCTGGTGGGCATCAACCAGGGGCGGCTGGGTTTCATCACCGACATCCCCGACGGCCAGTTCAAGGAAGCGCTGGCACCGATCATCGCCGGCAATTACGAAGAGGAGCAGCGCGCCATGCTCGAAGGCGAGGTGTGGCGCGACAGCGAGTGCATCTTCTCGGCCCTCTCGCTCAACGACGTGGTGGTCAGTCGCGGCGCCACGGCGAGCATGGTGGAGCTGCGCGTGGACGTGGACGACGACTTCGTCGCCAACATGCGCGCCGACGGGCTCATCGTCGCCACACCCACCGGCAGCACCGCCTACGCCTTGTCGGCCGGCGGGCCCATCCTGCACCCGGGCATCAGCGGCTGGGTGATGGTGCCCATCGCCAGCCACATGCTCTCCAACCGCCCCATCGTCCTGCCCGACCGCGCCGAGGTGCGCATCCGCATCGTCGGCGGCAAGGACGTCTCGGCGAATTTCGACATGCAGAACCTGGCCAGCCTGGTGCATGGCGACCAGGTCCGCGTGCGGCGCTCGGCGTTCAAGGTGCGCTTTCTGCACCCCTGCGGCTGGAGCTACTACGCCACGCTGCGGCGCAAGCTGCGCTGGTACGAAGGCGTGGTCTAGCGATGCTGCGCCGGCTGTCTCTGCGCGATGTCGCCATCGTCGCCGAGCTGGAGGTGGAGCTCGGTGCCGGTTTCACGGTGCTCACAGGCGAGACCGGTGCCGGCAAGTCCATCCTCGTCGACGCCCTGCAGCTGGCCTTGGGCAGCCGCGCCGAGGCCGTGCTCGTGCGCGAGGGCGCGGCGCGCGCCGAGGTGAGTGCCGAGTTCGACACGCCGCCGTCGCTGCGACCCTGGCTCGACGATGCCGGGTACGGCGACGACGGCCTGCTGCTGCTGCGCCGCACGGTGGATGCGCAAGGCAAAAGCCGCGCCTGGATCAACGGCAGCCCGGCGACGGTGGCGCAGCTGCGCGAAGCGGCCGATCACCTGGTCGAGATCCACGGCCAGCACGCCTGGCAAAGCCTCACCCGGCCGCCTGCCGTGCGCGCCCTGCTCGACGCCCACGCCGGTGCCGACCCCGCACCCCTGACTGCGGCCTGGCAGGCCTGGCGGCAGGCGCTCGAACAGCTGGCCGCAGCGCGCGGCCGGCACGACACCCTGGAGCGCGAGCGTGAGCGCCTGGCCTGGCAGATCGGCGAGCTCGACAAGCTCGCCCCGGCCGAGGGCGAATGGGACACGCTCAGCGCCGAGCACCAGCGCCTGGCCCACGGACAGGCCCTTCTCGACGGCGCGCGCACCGCCTTGCAGGCCCTGGCCGAGGACGAACCCAGCGCCGCTGCGCTCAGCGCCCATGCCATCGCCGCCCTGGCCGAAGTGCAGCACTACGACCCCGGGCTGGCCGCGGTGGCCGACGTGCTGCGCGCGGCGCAGGCGCAGATCGAGGACGCCGCGCACTCGCTGCACGCCTACCTCGGCCGGCGCGAGCCCGACCCCGAACGCCTGGCCGAGCTCGATGCGCGGCTCGCCGCCTGGGTCTCGCTGGCGCGACGCCACCGCCGCCCTGCGGCCGAGCTGCCCGCGCTGCTCGTCGGCTGGAAGACCGAACTCGCGGCGCTGGACGCCGCGGCCGACCTCGACGCGCTCGAGGGTGCGGCGGCCGATGCCGAGCGCACCTGGCGCGGGCATGCCGAGGGCCTCTCCCGCCAGCGCCACCAGGCCGCGCCGCGGCTCGCCGCCGCGGTCACCCAGACCATGCAGCAGCTGGGCATGTCCGGTGGCCGCTTCGAGGTCGCCCTGCTGCCACAGGCGCAGCCGCAGGCCTTCGGCCTGGAGTCGGTCGAGCTGCGCGTCGCGGCGCACGCCGGCAGCACGCCACGGCCGCTGGCCAAGGTGGCCTCGGGCGGCGAGCTCTCGCGCCTGGCGCTGGCCGTGGCGGTGACGGTGGCGCATGGCGGCCGCAGCGCGGCCCCGGCGCCGGCGCTGATCTTCGACGAGATCGACGCCGGCGTAGGCGGCACGGTGGCCGACAGCGTCGGGCGCCTGATGAAGGCCCTGGGCCGCACGAGTCAGGTCTTGGCGGTGACGCACCTGGCGCAGGTCGCGGCCAGCGCCGACAGCCATTTCGTCGTCAGCAAGTCGCTCCAGGGCGGCCAGACCTTGTCGCAGGTGCTTGCCGTTCAAGGCCAGGCACGGGTGGCCGAGGTGGCGCGCATGCTCGGCGGCGAGCGGCTTTCCGGCCAGGCCCATGCGCAGGCCCTGCTGGGTTCGAACACGGGAGCAGCGCCATGAGCGAGTGGATGGCATTGGACAACAACCCGCGTGACGAGGTCATCCTCGTCACCGGCATTTCCGGCTCGGGCAAATCCGTGGCGCTGCACGCGCTGGAGGACGCCGGCTACTTCTGCGTCGACAACCTGCCCCCGGAACTGCTGCGCGACTTCATCCACCTGGAGCACGGGCGCTACACGCGCCGCGTGGCGGTGGCGGTGGACGTGCGCACCGCCTCCTCGCTGCCGCGCCTGGTGCCCCTGATCGAGCAGTTGCGCAGCGAGGAGGTGCGCATCCGCCTGATCTTCCTCGACGCCAACACCGACGCCCTGGTGCGCCGTTTCTCCGAGTCGCGCCGGCCGCACCCGCTGATCACCGCGCCGGGCGAAGGCGACCACTCGCGGGCGCTGCCCGAGGCCATCGAGCTCGAGCGCGAGCTGCTCTCCGACCTGCGCGAGATCTCCACCGTCATCGACACCAGCCAGCTGCGCCCGGCGCTGCTGCGCAGCTGGGTGCGCTCGCTGGTGGGGGCGCGCGAAGCGGCGCTGACACTGGTGTTCGAGTCCTTCGCCTTCAAGCACGGCGTGCCGCTGGATGCCGACTACGTGTTCGACATGCGCGTGCTGCCCAACCCGCACTACATCCGCGAACTGCGTCCCCTCACCGGGCGCGACGCCCCGGTGGCCGCTTACCTCGAGGCGCAACCCGAGGCCGCCGAGATGCTGGGGCAGATCCAGACCTTTCTGCAACGCTGGCTGCCATCGTTCGAGGACGACCAGCGCAGCTACCTCACCGTGGCCGTGGGCTGCACCGGCGGCCAGCACCGTTCGGTGTATGCGGTGGAATGGCTGGCGCGACGCTTCGAGAGCCGCTTCGCCACCCTGGTGCGTCACCGCGAGCTCGATGCGCGAGACTGATCCCGCCGCGCCGCCGCCCTGGCCCGCGCCACTGCCACTGTTCCCGCTGCAGACGGTGCTCTTTCCGGGCGGGCTGCTGTCGCTGAAGGTCTTCGAGGCACGCTACCTCGACCTGGTCGGCGAATGCCTGCGCAGCCGCCAGCCCTTCGGCGTGATCTGCCTGCGCCACGGTGCGGAGGCCGGCCCCGCAAGCACCTCCGTGCAGCTCGAAGGCGTGGGCGCCGTGGCGCACATCGACGAGGTCGACGCCGAACAGCCCGGCATCCTGCGCCTGCGCTGCACCGCAGGCCGGCGCTTCCGGCTCGAGGGCGCGCCGCAGCGCGCCGACAACGGCCTGTGGCGCGCGCCGGTGCAGGCCGTGGCGGACGACCCGCTGCGCATGCCCGGCCCGGCCATGCTGCAGACGGTGGCCGCGCTGGCCGAGGCCATCCGTAGGCTGAAGGAACAGGGGCACGCGCCCTTCGCCCAGCCCTACCGGCTCGACGATGCCGGCTGGGTGGCCAACCGCTGGTGCGAGTTGCTGCCCGTGTCGCTGGCCGCCAAGCAAAAGCTCATGCAACTGGAAGACCCGGTGATCCGCCTGTCGCTGGTCGACGGTTTCCTGCGCGACAAGAAGGTCGTCGTCGGCTGAATCGAAGTGCCCCACGCGGCCCGGCGTCCGCGCCACTGGCGCCGCGCGCGCTCAGCCGCCGAGCAAGCGGCGCAGGGGCGCCGGCAGGCCCATCGCCAGGGCCTCCTGCGGCGTGACCCAGCGCCCCGCGGGCAAGGCCGCCGGCGCCGCGGCGCGCGCGGGCAGCTGCCAGGCCAGCGTGTGCAGCGTCCAGTCGAAGTGCGTCAGCGCGTGGGCGATGGGCGCCAGCCACGCGCCCCGGCCCGGCCAGTCGGCGCAGACCTCGGCCAGCGCGTGCGGGGAGTCGAACTGCGGCAGGCTCCACAGCCCGGACCACACCCCGTGCGCGGGGCGCTGCACCAGGAAGACGGCACCGCGCCGGCGCAGCCAGAGCCAGGCGTTCACGCGCTGCCCGCGCTTGCCGCGGCGCGTCTTCACCGGGTAGCGCTGCGGCGTGCCGGCGGCATGGGCCACGCACGGCGCGGCCAGCGGACAACGCGCGCAAGCCGCCGAGCGCGCCAGACACAGCGTGGCGCCCAGGTCCATCAGGCCCTGGGTGTAGACGTCGACAGCGCGCTGCGGGAGCAGATCCTGGGCCAGCGCCCACAAACGCCTTTCCTCGGCAGCCAGGGCGAGGTCGCCCTCGAACCCGAGCACGCGCGTGAGCACGCGCTTGACGTTGCCGTCGAGGATCGCGGCGCGCTCGCCGAAACAGAACGCCGCGATCGCCGCGGCGGTGGAGCGGCCGACGCCGGGCAGCTCGGCCAGCGCCGCGCTGTGGTCGGGAAAGACACCCCCATGCTCGGCCACCACGGCCTGCGCGCAGCGATGCAGGTGGCGCGCCCGGCTGTAGTAGCCCAGCCCGCTCCACGCCGCGAGCACGTCGTCCAGCGGCGCCGCCGCCAGCGCCTGAAGCGTGGGAAACCGCGCCAGGAAGCGCGGGTAGTAGGCGAGCACCGTGGCCACCTGCGTCTGCTGCAGCATGACCTCGGAAAGCCACACGCGATAGGCGTCACGCGTGCCCTGCCAGGGCAGGTCGTGCCGGCCATGCCGGCGCTGCCAGCGAATGACGCGCGCGGCCAGCGTCGGCCCAGCGCGGGGCGTCAAGCGGCGTCCCGGCGCGTCTCGAGGTCCAGACGCAGCGTCGGCGTCTCGTCGACGGCCTGCTGCGCGGCGGCGACGACCTCGGCGGCCTGCGCATCCAGCCGCGCGCCCGTCTGCGCCAGGTGCTCGTCCTGGCCCTGCACCTCGGCAATGCGCTGCTCGAGCTCCCCGGCGGCGGCCTGCACGCGCTGCAGCGCCTCGCGCCGCCGCGCGAAGGCGCGCCGGCGTTCGCGCAGCTGCACTTCCACCTGGTTCGATGCGCCCTTGCTCCACAGCTCCAGCTCGCCGGCAGCGTTCTCGAAGACCACGCGCAGCTTCGACACCAGCATGCGCCTGAACTGCTCGGCGAAACCCGGCGCCGCCAGGCGCCAGGCCTGGCTGAATCCGAGGTAGCGACTGTAGTTGTGCTCGATGAGATCGAGCTCCTTGCGGAACGGCGTGAGCTCGGGCAGCGGTGACAGCGAGAAGCTGAAGCCGAATTCGGTGTTCAGCTGGCGGAAGCTCGCCTGCAGCATCTGGCACATCTCGTCGGCCTGGGACTCGGCGCGGCCGAGCGCGGCCCGCAGCCGCTCGAGCAGGGTGTCAAAGGCCGCCCGGCCGCCCAGCCGGAACGGCCGCGCTCCGAGCGCCGAGTGCATCGCCGCAACCTCGGTGCGCAGGGACTCGCTGGAGAGCTGCGCCAGCACCGTGCGCAGCAGACGCAGCTGCACCGCGCGCAGCGCCGCCAGGCGCGAAGTGCAGAGCTCGAACTCGTTCATCTCGACGTCGATGCGATCGACCATCATGCGCAGCTTGGTGCCGCTTTTGCCGCGCAGGCCGCGCAACTCGAGCAGCTGCTCGGCCTGCTGGCGGCGGCGATTGGCCAGGCGCTTTCCTGCCGAGACTCGCAGCTGCTGCACCACGGCCACGGCCGACTGCACCAGCAGCTCGCGCTGCCGCGGCAGCAGCTGTTCGGCCAGGGCCTGCTCCAGCGGTGGCAGCCGGCTGGCGAGCAGGGCCGGCGTGTTGCCGTCCACGCGCGCCGCCAGGGCGTCGCGCGCGGAGAGCGGAAAGACGCGCGCGGGCGGGATGTCGAGCATCTGCGCGGCCACCTGCCGCTGGTGCTCGATCTGCTCCTGCACCGTCGCCGCGGGCAGCAGCGGATCGATGAGCGAATCGATCTTGTTGAGCACGACGAAGCGCTCGAGGCTGCCCTGCCCGAGGTGGTCGGTCCAGATGGCCAGGTCGGACTTGGTCACGCCGGTATCGGCGGCGAGCACGAAGACCACCGCGTGGGCCGAGGGCAGCAGGCCCAGCGTGAGCTCGGGCTCGGCGCCCACGGCGTTGAGGCCGGGCGTGTCGATGACCACCAGGCCGCGCTCGAGCAGCGGGTGCGGGTAGTTGATGACGGCGTGGCGCCACGCCGGCACCTCCACGCTGCCGTCGGGCAGGCGCGGCGGGTTGTCCTCGGGTTGCGTCTCGCTCCACAGGCCGAGCGCCGCGGCCTGCTCCACGCTCACGCGCTGGGTGCGCGTCACCGCGGTGAGGGCCTGCACCAGCGTCAACGGGTTGCCCGGATCGAGCCGCACCTGCTGCCAATGCTCCTCGCGCGGGCGCATCTCGGCCAGCGACAGCCCGCGCAGCCGGGTCTCGATGGGCAGCAGCGCCAGGCGCGCCGGCAGATGCGCGTCGAAGCGCAGCTCCACCGGGCACATGGTGGTGCGGCCCGGCGTGGCCGGGAGCACGCGCCGCCCGGCATCGGCGAAGAAGATGGCGTTGATGAGCTCGGACTTGCCGCGCGAGAACTCGGCGACGAAGGCAAGCACGAGCTTGTCCGAGCTCAGGCGTTCGCGCAGTGCCGCGAGCACGGCGGCATCGGTGTCGTCGAGCAGTTCGTGCTCGATCAGCGAGCGGCCGAGTTGCGCGAGTTGGTGGTCGAGCTCGGTGCGCCAGGAGGCGAGTGCATCCAGGCTTGCGGCGATGGGGCTGGGCATGGGCATCGGCAGGCTCGTCGGCCGGAGCATGCTAGCGCAGCGCGGGCACGGCGCAGGCCGGCGCGGGGCGGGATTTGTGTCCGGAATGCACGCTCGCCCGCCCGACCGGCCGCGCCGTTACCGGCGCTGACAACTGGGGCAGAAGTAGGTCGAGCGCTGCGCCTGCACGATGCGCCGTATGCGGCCGCCGCAACGCCGGCAGTCCTGCCCCGCCCGGCCGTACACCGCCGCCTCGGCCTGGTAGGCGCCGTTCACGCCGTGCGCGTCGCTGAAGTCGCGCAGCGTCGAGCCGCCGACGTCCAGCGCACGGGCAAAGGTCGCGCGCAGCGCGGCGAGAAGGCGCGCCGCGCGCGGTCGGCTGAGGGCGTCGGCACGCAACGCCGGGTGGATGCCGGCCTGGAACAGGGCCTCGCAGGCGTAGATGTTGCCCGCACCGACGACGGCCTGGCCCGCCATGAGCACGGTCTTCAGCGCGCCACGCCGGGCCCGCAGGGCGGCATGGAAGGACTGCGGCGTGAGCGCGGCGTCGAAAGGCTCGGGCCCCAGGCGCGCCAGCAGCGCTGCGGCCGGCGCGTCGTCGAGCGAGGCGGACCAGGACACGGCGCCGAAGCGGCGCGGGTCGTTCAGGCGCAGGGTGCCGCGGTCGGTGACCAGATCGAAGTGATCGTGCGGCCCGGGTTCCCCGGCCCGTTCGAGCAGCGCCAGCGAGCCAGACATGCCCAGGTGGACGAGCAGCCCGCCGTCGGGCGCAGCCAGCGGCAGCCAGAGGTACTTGCCCCGCCGCGTGATCTCTCCCAGCGTGGCCCCGGCCAAGGCGCCCGGCGGGCACCCCAGCGGCCGGCGCAAGGGCTTGCCCAGGCGCACTTCGAGCACGCGGGCGCCGAGCAGCGGCGCGGCGATTCCCTTGCGCGTAACCTCGACTTCGGGCAGTTCGGGCATGAACTCATTATGTGAGAATGACTCAGTACCGCATGGGAATCCCGATGTCCGACCGTCCGTTCTGGCTCTACCCGCGGTTCGCGCCCTCTTGCCTGGCCCTCGCACTCGTCGCCGGCCTTGTGCTCACGCCAGCGGCGGCACGCGCACAGCCTGCGGCGGCCGCGCCCACGGCCGCGGCTGCGGTGCCTGCCGCCATCGCCAACTCCGCACTCGACCAGCGCCTGTTCTATCAAGTGCTGATCGCGGAGATGGCCCTGGGCTCGGGCGACGCGGCCAGCGCCTACGAACTCATCCTCGACGCCGCCCGACGTTCGCGCGACGAGGGGCTGTTCGGCCGCGCCGTGGACATCGCACTGCGCGCACGCGCGGGCGAGCAGGCCCTGGCCGCCAGCCGCGCCTGGCGCGTGAGCCATCCTGAATCGCTGGCTGCGCTGCGCCTGCAGTTGCAGATTCTCATGGTGCTGAATCGCACCGAGGCCCTGGGCGAGCCGCTCGAGGCCTTGCTCGCGCAGACCCCGGTGGCCGCGCGGCCGGGGCTGATTGCGGCACTGCCGCGTTTCCTGCAGCGCGCCGGTGAGCCGCGACTGGTGGGGGCCTTGCTCGAAGAGACACTGGCGCCGTACCGCGATGCGGCGGGCACCCGCGTGCCCGTGCGCGTGGCCCTGGGGCGGGCCTGGCAGCAGGCCCACGACCCCGACCGTGCCCTGGCCCTGGCGCGCGAAGCGCAAGCGCTGGAGCCCCAGTCGCCCGGCGGGGCGCTGCTGGCCATGGAGTTGATGCGCGAGCGCCCGGCGGCCGAGGACCTCGTGGTCGAGTACCTGCAGCGCGCCCGGGCCGAGCCCGGCGTGCGCCTGGCCTACGTGCGCCTGCTCACCACCAGCCAGCGCTACGCCGACGCCGTGGCGCAGCTGATGACGCTGACGCAGCAGCAGCCCGACCTGGCGCCGGCGCACCTCTCGCTCGGTGCCTTGCAGCTCGAACTCAAGCAGTTGCCCGAGGGCGAAGCTTCGCTGCGGCGCTACGTCGAGCTGGCCCAGGCCCAGGCCGGCAAGCCCGCGTCGGCCCAGGCAGCGCAGTCCTTGAGCGTGGCCGCCGAAGGCGAGGACGACGCGGACGACGCGGACGACGACACGACGCCGGCGCGCCCGGAGCAAGGCCTCGTCCAGGCCTGGCTCATGCTTGCGCAGGCCGCCGAACAGCGCGGCGATTTCACCGCTGCGCGGGCCTGGCTGGACAAGGTGGACGACCCGCAGCATGCACTCGACGTGCAGAGCCGGCGTGCCTCCATGCTCGCGCGCCAGGGCAAGGTCGACCAGGCGCGCGAGCTCCTGCGCCAGGTGCCCGAGCGCAAGCCCGACGACGCGCGCGCCAAGCTCCTGGCCGAGGCCGGCCTGCTGCGCGAGGTCAAGCTCTGGCGCGAGGCCTTCGCGCTGCTGGGTGGCGCCAACCAGCGCTTCCCCGACGACGCGGACCTGCTCTACGAGCAGGCCATGGTGGCCGAGAAGATCGACCGCCTCGACGAGATGGAGCGCCTGCTGCGCCGCGTGATCGAGCTCAAGCCCGAAAACGCGCATGCCCACAACGCGCTGGGCTATTCGCTCGCCGATCGCAGCCAGCGCCTGCCCGAGGCGCGGCAGCTCATCCAGCGCGCTCTCGAGTTGGCTCCCGGCGACCCCTTCATCACCGACAGCCTGGGCTGGGTCGAATTCCGCCTCGGCAACCGCAGCGAGGCTGCGGCACTGTTGCAGCGCGCCTACGCCTCGCGGCCCGACACGGAGATTGCAGCCCACCTGGGCGAAGTCCTGTGGGCCCTGGGGCAGCGCGATGAGGCCCGCCGCGTCTGGCGCGAGGGCCGCGTGCGCGACACCGCCAACGAGGTGCTGCGCGAGACCCTGGCCAGGCTGCGCGTGGATCTGTGATCCGGCGCGCCCTGCCGCTGCTCGTGCTGGCGCTGCTCGGCGCCTGCACCACGCCGCCGCGCGGCCATGACGACGCACCCTGGGTGAGCGGGCGCTTGAGCCTGCGCGCCGAGGCATCGCCGACGCAGGTCGCGCAGAGCGTCAGCGCGGCCTTCGAACTCCAGGGTGACGGGCACAGCGGCGAACTGCGGCTGAGCTCGCCCCTGGGCACACGCCTGGCCACCGCGCGCTGGGCGCCCGGCCTGGCCGTGCTCACGACGAGCGACGGCGAGAGCCACTTCCGCGACCTCGACGAGTTGTCCGAGCGCGCCCTGGGTGAAGCGCTGCCGCTGGCGGCCCTTGCGGACTGGCTCGCCGGCAGACCCTGGGGCGGTGCTGCGCATGCCCCGGGCGCGAATGGCAGCTTCGAGCAACTCGGCTGGCACATCGACCTGAAGCGGCGTGCCGAAGGTTGGATCGAACTGCGGCGACTGGCGCCGCCCGCGGTGAGGATGCGCGTGAAGCTGGACGAACCCGCATGAGTGCGCCGGGCCGCCATCGGCCAGAGGCCGATGTCCTTCGGCAGGCACGGACAGTCCGCAGGGACGGTCCGTGTCCGGCCTCAGTTCACCAAGCGCTCATCCCGGAGCGCACAGCGCGCAGGGTAGCCCGGTGAGCCTGCTCGCCCTGCACGACGTGCCCGCCCCGGCCAAGCTGAACCTGTTCCTGCACGTCGTCGGCCGGCGCCCCGACGGCTACCACCTGCTGCAGTCGCTGTTCGTCCTCGTCGACTGGATGGACCGCCTGCACTTCGAGCGCCGCGATGACGGCCGGGTGGCCCGGCACGACCTCGGCGCGCCCTTGCCCGCCGACGACCTGTGCCTGCGCGCCGCGCGAGCCCTCCAGGCCGAGAGCGGCAGCCCGCTGGGCGTGGACATCTCCATCGACAAGTGCGTGCCCTGGGGCGCAGGCATGGGCGGCGGCAGTTCGGACGCGGCGAGCACGCTGCTGGCGCTCAACCGCCTGTGGGCGCTGCACTGGCCGCGTGCGCGCCTGGCCGCGCTGGGCCTGCGCCTGGGTGCGGACGTGCCCTTCTTCATCGGCGGGCAGAACGCCTTCGTCGAAGGCATCGGCGAGAGGCTCACGCCGGTCGCCGTCCCGCCCATGCGCTTCGCGGTGGTCAAGCCCGGCGCATCGATCGCCACGCGGGAGATCTTCGAGCATCCGCGGCTCGTCCGCGACACCGATCCTGTTATACTCACGGGCTCTCCCGAAGGGGTAGGTGGAAACGGTTTTCCGCCGGGCTGGCTGCAGAATTTCGGCAAGAACGACCTGCAGGCGCCCGCCGAGGACCGCTGCCCCGAAGTGGCGCAAGCCACGCGCTGGTTGGAGGCCCGTTACGGCAACAGCCGCATGACAGGCTCCGGCAGCGCCGTCTTCTCGAGGGTGGGCACGGTCGAACCGCTCCTGGCGGCGTTTCCGGCGGAAGAGCTTCCGGCGGGCTGGGTGGGGCGACAATGCCGCAGCTTGTCCGGGCACCCGCTCGCGGGGTGGGCCAGCTGAAAGGGTTGTGGGGTGGCGGCGATGAGCCGCAGCCTGTGTAGGGGAGTCGCCAAGTTGGTCAAGGCATCGGATTTTGATTCCGACATGCGAGGGTTCGAGTCCTTCCTCCCCTGCCAAATCTTCTGCTGAAGCCGGGCCCGCACCGCCGGCGCGCCCTCGACGGAGAGACCACCGTGCTGTTCAACACCGTGCTGTTCACCGGCAACGCCAACCCGGTGCTGGCGCAGGAGATCGCCAACCATCTGGGGGTCGACCTGGGCCAGGCCTCGGTGGGCCGCTTCTCCGACGGCGAGGTCACCGTCGAGATCCGCCAGAACGTGCGTGCCCGCGACGTCTTCGTCATGCAGCCCACCTGCGCGCCGACCAACGAGAACCTGATGGAGTTGCTGATCATGGTCGATGCGCTCAAGCGGGCCAGCGCCCGCCGCATCACCGCCGTGATCCCCTACTTCGGCTACGCCCGGCAGGACCGCCGGCCGCGCAGCACGCGCGTGCCCATCAGCGCCAAGGTGGTGGCCAACCTGCTCGAAACCGTCGGCGTGGAGCGCGTGCTCACGATGGACCTGCACGCCGACCAGATCCAGGGCTTCTTCGACATCCCGGTGGACAACATCTACGCCAGCCCGGTGCTGCTGTCCGACCTGAAGAGCAAGGACTACCCCAACCTCGTGGTCATCTCGCCGGACGTCGGCGGCGTGGTGCGCGCGCGCGCGCTGGCCAAGCAACTGGGCTGCGACCTGGCGATCATCGACAAGCGCCGCCCCACCGCCAACGTCTCCGAGGTGATGCACGTCATCGGCGAGATCGAGGGACGCAACTGCGTCGTCATGGACGACATGATCGACACCGCGGGCACGCTGGTGAAGGCCGCCGAAGTGCTCAAGGCGCGCGGTGCCAAGAGCGTGTACGCCTACTGCACGCACCCGGTGTTCTCGGGTCCGGCGGTGGACCGCATCTCCGCGTCGCACATCGACGAGGTCGTCGTCACCAACACCATCGTGCTCTCCGAGCAGGCCAAGGCCTGCCCGAAGATCCGCCAGCTCTCGGTGGCCTTCCTCTTCGCCGAGACCATCCGCCGCATCAGCGACGGCGAATCGGTGACCTCCATGTTCGCGGAGCAGAACAACAATTTCTGAATCGACAGCGGGCTCCCGCGGGAGCCCGTTTCGCTGGCGGGCCGATGGCCCGTCCCATCCACGGCGCCTGGTCGCGGGCGCCGCACCTCACTGACCCATTGGAGTCTTCATGAAATTCACCGCTTACGAGCGTACGCAGCAGGGGACCGGAGCGAGCCGCCGCCTGCGCAACGTCGCCAAGGTCCCCGGCATCGTCTATGGCGCCGGCCAGCCGCAGATGATCGAGCTCGACCACAGCGCCTTGTTCTTCGCGCTGAAGAAGGAGGCCTTCCACTCCTCCATCCTGGAGATGGAACTGGCGGGCAAGACCGAGAAGGTGCTGCTGCGCGACTTCCAGATGCACGCCTACAAGCCGATGGTCCTGCACATCGACTTCCAGCGCGTCGACGAGACCACCCGGCTGCGCAAGAAGGTGCCGCTGCATTTCTCCGGCGAAGAGACTTCGCCCGCGGTGAAGACCGACAAGTGTCTCGTCGGCCACGTCGCCAACGAGCTCGAGATCGAGTGCCTGGCCGCGGCCCTGCCCGAATTCGTGAGCATCGACCTCTCCGGCCTGGTCAAGGGCACGAGCCTGCACGCCAGCGACCTCAAGCTGCCCGAGGGCATCAAGGCCGTCAAGCACGGCACGCAGAACCCGGTGATCGTCTCCGTCACCACGCCGCGCCTGGAAACCGAGGAAGCCGCCCCGGCCGAGGCGGTGGTGGCGGCCCCCGAAAAGGGCAAGGGCGCCAAGCCCCGCAAGGAAGAGAAGCAGCAGAAGGGTCGCGGGGGATAAGCCCTCACCCCCTTCTTCGGGCCCCACTCCGGTGGGGCTTTTTCATGGGCGCGCCTCCCATAATCCCTGCATGACAGCCCCCAAGCTCACTGCGTTCGCTGCCCCCCACGGGGGCTCAGCGCCCTTCGGGCGGCCGGGCGGGCGCTGACATGATTCGACTCTTCGTCGGCCTGGGCAACCCGGGCGCTGAATACGAGGCCACGCGGCACAACGCGGGTTTCTGGTGGCTCGACGCGCTGGCCGACCAGCTCGGCGCGCGTTTCGCGCCCGAACGCGCCTACCAGGGTCTGGTGGCACGCGTGAACCGTCCCGACGGGCCGGTGTGGCTGATCAAGCCCATGACCTTCATGAACCGCTCCGGCGCGGCGGTGGCGCCGCTGGCGCGCTTCTTCAAGATCGAGCCGCAGCAGATCCTCGTCGTGCACGACGAGCTCGACCTGTTGCCCGGGCAATCCAAGCTCAAGTTCGGCGGCAGCGCGGCGGGGCACAACGGCCTGAAGGACATCCACGGCCTGCTCGGCACGCCCGAGTTCTGGCGCCTGCGGCTGGGCATCGGCCACCCGGGGGTGAAGGCCGAGGTGGTGAACTACGTGCTCAAGAGGCCTTCGGCGGCGGACCGCGAGGCCATCGCCCAGGCCATCGAGCGCTCGCTGGGCGCGGCCGATCAGCTCATCGCCGGCGACATGGACAAGGCCCTGGCCACGATCCACGCGCAGCCGCCTCGGCCCAAGCCGCCCCGTCCCGTCGACCTGCCCCCAACCGAAGGAGGAACGTCATGAAACCCACGATCTTCGTGCTCGCGCTGCTCTTGCCCACGCTGGCCCTGGCCCAGTCCCAGGCCATCTGGCGCTGCGGCCCCGACGGGCGCAGCTATGCCGACGCTCCTTGCGCCGCAGGGCAGGCCCTGGCGCTGACGGTGCCCCGGCCCGAGGCCGACGTGGCCGCCGCGCGCAAGGTCGCGCAACGCGAGCGCGAGCTCGCCGATGCGTTGCGGCGCGAACGCCACGAGCGTGAGGCACAGGCCACCACATCGGCCAGCGCAGCGCACCCGGCGGCGGCCGCAAGGCGCGGCGCCAGCGTCAAGGCAAAGACGCAGGCGGACTTGCCGCAGCGGCCGGCGCGCCGGGCGCATCGCCCGCAGCCTGCAGACGACGGTATTTGGCGCGCAGTTGCTCCGGCGACTCGACGTGGTCGGGGTTGACCGGGATGCAGCTCACCGGGCATATCTGCACGCACTGCGGCGCGTCGAAATGCCCCACGCATTCGGTGCAGCGCGCCGCGTCGATCTGGTAGATCTCCGGCCCCATCGAGATCGCCTCGTTCGGGCACTCGGGTTCGCACACATCGCAGTTGATGCATTCGTGCGTGATCCACAGCGCCATGGCGTTCAGTCCTCCACTTGGGAGATGCGTTCCTTGAGCCGCCGCAGCACCGACGGCGCGACGAACTTGGAAACGTCGCCGCCCAGGCCAGCGATCTCGCGCACGAAAGTGCCGCTGACGAACTGGTATTGGTCGCTGGGCGTCATGAAGACGGTCTCGACCTCGGGCATGAGCTGGCGGTTCATGCCCGCCATCTGGAACTCGTATTCGAAGTCGCTCACCGCGCGCAGGCCACGCACCACGACCTTGCCGCCGATATCGACGACGAAATTGCGCAGCAGGCCGCGGAAGGCCGTCACCTCGACGTTCTTGTAGGGCGCACAGATCTCGCGCGCGATCTCGGTGCGCTCGGCCAGGGTGAACATGGTGCGCTTGTGGTGGCCCGCCGCCACCGCCAGGATGAGGCGGTCGAAGAGCTTCGAGGCGCGGCGCATGAGGTCCTCGTGGCCCAGTGTCATCGGATCGAAGGTACCGGGGTAGATGGCGGTGAGTGGAGCTTTCAGTGTCACGGCGCATTCCTCCGGGCGCGGACGGGACGATGGGGCCGCGGCAGTGTAGCCCCGCTCAGGCGGCGCGCTGGAAGAGGTGGGCATGCACGGCCCCCGCGCGGGCATGGCGGTGGAGCTGCAGCGCCGGTGGCGGCTCGGTCAGGGCCTCGGGCGCCTCGACGTAGACGAAGCCCCCGCTGCCCACCAGCCGCGCCGCGGCGCGCGCCGCGGCGTCGGCCAGGCCGGCATCGAAGGGTGGATCGATGAACACCAGATCAAAGCGGCCCGCGGCGGCGCCGCCCATCCAGGCCATGGCGTCGGCCTGCTCCACGCGCAGCGCCGTGGCGCCCAGGCGCTCGCGCGACTCGCGCAGGCTGGCCACGAGGCGCGCGTCGCGCTCGAGCAGCAGCACCTCGGCGGCGCCGCGCGAGGCGGCTTCGAAACCCAGCGCGCCGCTGCCGGCAAAGGCGTCGAGCACGCGCCACCCCGAGAGATCCTGGCCGAGCCAGTTGAAGAGCGTTTCGCGCACGCGGTCGGGCGTGGGGCGCAGCCCCGGGCGGTCGGCCACGGGCAGCTTGCTGCGCTTGAAGCGCCCGCCGATGAGGCGGACCTCGTTCTTCACGGCGACGGCGGTCGGCTCACAGGCGCACGGGAATGCCGTCGCGCGCCAGCAGCGCCTTGGCCTGGCCGACCGTGAACTCGCCGTAATGGAAGATGCTGGCGGCAAGCACGGCATCGGCGCGGCCGATGCGGATGCCCTCGGAGAGGTGCTCGAGCGCGCCCACGCCTCCCGAGGCGATCACCGGCACGGGCACGGCGTCGCTCACCGCGCGCGTGAGCTCGAGGTCGAAGCCGATCTTCGTGCCGTCGCGGTCCATGCTCGTGAGCAGGATCTCGCCCGCGCCGAGCTCGGCCATGCGCCGCGCCCATTGCACGGCGTCCAGGCCGGCGTTGCGCCGCCCGCCGTGGGTGTAGACGTCCCAGCCGGCGCCTCTCGCCGCCAGGTCTTCGCCGACACGCCGCTTGGCATCGATGGCCACGACGATGCACTGCGCGCCGTACTTGTCGGACGCGTCGCGGATCAGCTGCGGGTTGGCCACCGCCGCCGAGTTGAAGCTCACCTTGTCGGCACCGGCATTCAGCAGCCGGCGCACGTCGGCCACGCTGCGCACGCCACCGCCCACCGTCAGCGGGATGAACACCTGCGAGGCCACGGCCTCGATGATGTGCAGGATCAGGTCGCGCGCGTCGCTGGTGGCGGTGATGTCGAGGAAGGTGAGTTCGTCGGCGCCCTGGTCGTTGTAGCGCGCGGCGATCTCCACCGGGTCGCCGGCATCGCGCAACTCGACGAAGTTGACGCCCTTGACGACGCGCCCGCCGGTGACGTCCAGGCAGGGGATGATGCGCTTGGCAAGCATGGGCGATGGAGCGCGTGCGCGAGGCGGGCGAGGCGGGCGCGGCGCCGCGGCGCTCAGGCCGGGCCCAGTTCGTCGGCGCGCCGCTGCGCCAGGGCGAAATCCAGCGCGCCGGTGTAGATCGAGCGGCCGACGATCACGCCGCTGATGCCTTCGGACTCCACGGCGCACAGGCGTTCCACATCGGTGATGTCGGACAGGCCGCCCGAGGCGATGACGGGGATGCTCAGCGCCCGCGCCAGCTTCACCGTGGCTTCGATGTTGATGCCGCTGAGCATGCCGTCGCGGCCGATGTCGGTGTAGATCACGCCTTCGA
>DYOR01000070.1 GCA_020720385.1 Rubrivivax sp. | reverse complement strand
CTAGAATCCATGGCACCGTTGCTTCACGACCGAGGAGATCATGGTCGAAGCCAACCCCCACATCTACGACCAAGCCGCCTACCGGGCCGCGGAGGCGGCGCGCATTCTCGGCTTGCCGGCCGGCACGGTGAACGCCTGGTGCTTCGGGCACGACTACCGCCACCATGACGGGTCCCCGAAGCAGTTCAAGCGCGTCATCGAACCGGCCGACCTGAAGCGCCGCGAGCTGTCCTTCGTCAATCTCTGCGAACTTCATCTGCTGGGTGTCATTCGCCGCCACCACGGCGTCAAGCTGCTTCAGGTCCGCCGGGCCATCGACTTCCTGCGACGCAAACTGGATGTGCCGCGCCCCCTGGCGACGCAGAAGTTCCTGACCAACGGCGTGGCCTTGTTCGTCGAACATGCGGGCGAGTTGCTGAACGTCTCGGAGCAAGGTCAACAGGCCTTGCGCGACGACTTCGCGCAGGCGCTGTCGCGCATCGAGTTCGGTCGGCACGGCGGGCCCGTGCTGCTGTTTCCGTTCACACGCAACGCATCCCCAGGCGATGACCAGCCGCGCAGCGTGGTGGTGGACCCTGCACGCTCCTTCGGCCGGCCGGTGCTGGCCGGCATCTACGTGCGCACGGAAGTCGTCGAGCAGCGCTTCCGCGCCGGCGACACCATCGCCGAGATGGCCGAAGACTACGGTGTGCCGGCGGCCACCATCGAAGAGGCGCTGAGGTTTGAGCACCGCAGTGCCGCCTGAGGGCACGGCCCTGGCGACGCTTTTCATCGACCGCGACCTCTGGAGCCGCCGCCTGGATGCGGCCCTGCGCGAAGCTGGCATCCCTTTCGTGGCCCACCGCGATCTGTTCGCGCACGACACCTCGGACGTCGAATGGATCGCCGAAGTGGGGCGGCGTGGTCTGGTGGTGCTGACACGCGACCAGGAGATCCGCCGCCGCCCCAACGAACTGGCCGCCGTCCGCGCCGCACGCATCCATCTGTTCGCGCTCACCTCGGGCAACCTCTCGGCCGGCGAGACGGCAGCTCTGTGCGTCGCCGCCTGGCCGGCCATCCAGCGCGCCGTGGCGCGGCATGCGGCGCCGGCCCTCTTCTCGATCACCCGCGGCGCTCGGGTCGAGTGGGTCAAAGGCTGACGCATACGCCGCACCTGGCGCCGCGAACGGCGGGCGCACTCAGCGCGGCAGCCGCTCCAGAGCCTGCACGATGCGCACCGTCTCGACGCTCACGCGCGTGACCCCGGCAAGCAGCTCGTCGGCCTGCCTGGGCCTACAAGCCGACGTCAGTCCGCCTGCTTGCGCCCGCAAGCCGACATCAATCGGCTTGCTTCCTGAGGAACGCCGGGATCTCGATCTCGTCCATGCCGCTGCTGGTGTAGGCGTCGACCTTGGCCGTGGCCTGGCTGCGCGGCGTGCGCCACACGCTGGGCACGTTGAGGCCCTCGTAGCTGCCCGGCGCCGGCGGCGCCGCGCCCTGCACCGACTGCGGCTGCGCCACCTGGTTGAGGATGGGCAGGTTGTCGGTGCCGGTGCGCAGCTGGGCCGGCACGGGCTGCTGCACCACCGTCAGCGGCGGCGTGGCCACGGCCTTGCGCGAGGCGCCCAGGCCGGTGGCGATGACCGTCACGCGCAACTGGTCGGCGAGGGCCTCGTCGTAGGCGGTGCCGTAGATCACGTGCGCCTCCTCGGCGGCGTAGCGGCGGATGGTGTTCATCGCGTTGCGGCTCTCGGCGAGCTTGAAGGTCGCCTTGCTCGCGGCGATGAGCACGAGCACGCCGCGCGCGCCGGACAGGTCGATGCCCTCGAGCAGCGGGCAGGCCACGGCCATGTCGGCGGCCTTGGTGGCGCGGTCCGGGCCGCCGGCCACGGCCGTGCCCATCATCGCCTTGCCCGGTTCGCTCATCACCGTCTTCACGTCCTCGAAGTCGACGTTCACCAGGCCCGGGATGTGGATGATGTCGCTGATGCCGCCGACGGCGTTCTTCAGCACGTCGTTGGCGTGGGCGAAGGCCTGCTCCTGCGTCACGTCGTCGCCCATCACCTCGAGCAGCTTCTCGTTGAGGACGACGATCAGGCTGTCGACGTTGGCCTCGAGCTCGATCACGCCCTCCTCGGCCTGCTTGCCGCGCTTGCGGCCCTCGAACTCGAAGGGCTTGGTGACCACGCCCACGGTGAGGATGCCCATCTCCTTGGCCAGGCGGGCGATCACCGGCGCCGCGCCGGTGCCCGTGCCGCCGCCCATGCCCGCGGTGATGAAGAGCATGTGCGCGCCGGCGATGCTCTCGCGGATGTGCGCCTCGGCTTCCTCGGCGGCGGTCTTGCCCTTCTCCGGCTTGCTGCCCGCGCCCAGCCCGGTCTTGCCCAGCTGCACCAGGGTGCCGGCGTTGGAGCGCTGCAGCGCCTGCGCGTCGGTGTTGGCACAGATGAAGTCCACGCCCTGCACGCCCTGGGTGATCATGTGCTCGACGGCGTTGCCGCCGCCACCACCGACGCCGATCACCTTGATCTGCGTGCCTTCGTCGAATTCGTCGATCATTTCGATGGGCATGTAAGCCTCCTACTGAGTGAGTTGCAGTTGCCGTTGACAGAAAACCAGGGCCTCGTCCGGGCCCCTCCTAGAAACCATCAGAAATTCCCCAGGAACCAGTCCCTGGCGCGCCCGACCATGTTCTTCATCGAACCGGCCTGCGCCGCCGCCTTGTGCCCGCGCGCGCGTGCCATGCGCGCCTCCTCGAGCAGCCCCATCACGGTGGCCGAGCGCGGGTTGGCCACCATGTCGTTGAGCGGGCCGCGGTACAGCGGCAGGCCGCGGCGCACGGGCTTGAGGAAGATGTCCTCGCCCAGTTCCACCATGCCCGGCATGACCGCGCTGCCGCCGGTGATGACCACGCCGCTGGAGAGCAGCTCCTCGTAGCCGCTCTCGCGGATCACCTGCTGCACGAGCGAGAAGATCTCCTCCACGCGCGGCTCGATCACCCCGGCCAGTGCCTGGCGCGAGAGCAGGCGCGGCACGCGGTCGCCCAGGCCGGGCACCTCGACCTGGTCGCCGGGGTCGGCGAGCAGCTGCTTGGCCACGCCGTGCCCGACCTTGATCTCCTCGGCGTCCTTGGTCGGCGTGCGCAAGGCCATGGCGATGTCGCTGGTGATGAGGTCGCCGGCAATCGGGATCACCGCGGTGTGGCGCACGCTGCCATCGGTGTAGATCTGCACGTCGGTGGTGCCCGCGCCGATGTCCACCACCGCCGCGCCCAGGACCTTCTCGTCGTCGCTGAGCACCGCCGCGGCGCTGGCGCTGGGGTTGAGCACCAGGCGCTCCACCTCCAGCCCGCAGCGGCGCACGCACTTGAGGATGTTCTCGGCCGCGCTCTGCGCGCCGGTGACGATGTGCACCTTCACCTCGAGGCGGCTGCCGCTCATGCCCACGGGCTCCTTCACCTCGTGCCCGTCGATGATGAATTCCTGCGGCTCCACCAGCAGCAGGCGCTGGTCGTTGGGGATGTTGATCGCCTTGGCCGTCTCCACCACGCGCGCCACGTCCACCGGGGTGACCTCGCGGTTGTCGCGCACGATCACCATGCCGGTGCTGTTGAGGCCGCGGATGTGGCTGCCGGTGATGCCGGTGTAGACGCTGGTGATCTTGCAGGCGGCCATCATCTCGGCCTCCTTCAGCGCCTGCTGGATGCTGGCCACGGTGGCGTCGATGTTCACCACCACGCCGCGCTTGAGGCCATGCGTGGGCGCCACGCCCAGCCCGGCCACGCGCAGTTCGCCGTCGGGCATGACTTCGGCGGCCACCACCATGACCTTGGCCGTGCCGATGTCCAGGGCGAAGACCATGTCCTTGAGTTCCTTGGCCATGCGCGTGTTCCTCGATTGATCTCAGCGGGTCTTGGCCGCGGCGCTGGCCGCGGGTGGATGGGTGCTCACGCCGCGCAGGCGCACGGCGTAGCCGTCGGCGTGGCGCAGGTCGGCGTATGCCAGCGGCGCGCGCCAGCGCCCGGCCACCTGCGTGAGGGTGCGTGCGAAGCGCTCGCTGCGCGCCACCAGTTCGTCCTCGCTGCCGCGGCCGATCTCCACCGTGGCGCCGCTGTCGAGCTCGACGCGCCAGGAGCCGCGGCCCGAGAGCTGCATGCGCGCTATGCCCTGCTCGAGCTGCGCGAACACCGGCTGCAGGCGGCGGTACAGGGCGAGCATCTGCGCCGCCGTGCCCGCGGGGCCGGCGAAGGCGGGCAGGGCGTCGTCCTCGACGGCACCGAGGTTGGCCTCGAAGACCTCGCCGAAGGTGTTGACGAGCCGGTCCGAGGCCTCCTCGCCCTCCCACAGCGCAGCCGGCTGGTGTTCCTCCAGGCGCACCGCCAGGTGGTCGGGCCAGACGCGGCGCACCACCGCGTGGCGCACCCAGGGCACGCCTTCGAAGGCGGCGCGGGCGCGCTGCAGGTCGATGCTGAAGAAGTTGCCCGCCAGCAGCGGCGTGGCGTTGGCGCGGATGGTGGGCACGCTGTTGCGCGCCAGGTCACCGTCGAGCGCGATGGCGCGCAACGGGAACAGCGGCGAGCGCATGAGCCAGAGCACGCCGGCGGCCAGCGCGCCCAGCGCCGCCACCAGGACCACCGCGTTGGCCACGGCATGGGTCAGGCGCACGTCGGCCGGCAGCGGCAGGGCCGCGCGGGCGGGGGCGGGGGCGCGCACCATCGTTCGTGTCCTCAGCCCGCCACGCGGCCCAGGCTGGCGCTGGCGCGCGAGTCCAGGCTCGCGTCGGCAAGCAGGCGCAGGCACAGCTGCTCGTAGCTCAGGCCCGCGGCGCGCGCCGCCATCGGCACCAGCGAGTGGCTGGTCATGCCCGGGCTGGTGTTCATCTCGAGGAGGAAGATCCTGCGGTCGCTGGCGCGCAGCATGAGGTCGGCACGGCCCCAGCCGCGGCAGCCCAGGGTGCGGTAGGCGGCCAGCGCCAGGCGCTGCACCTCGGCCTCCTCCTGCTGCGGCAGGCCGCTGGGGCAGCGGTAGCCGGTGTCGTCGGAGAAGTACTTGTGCTCGAAGTCGTAGTTGCCCTCGGGCGCGTCGATGCGGATCACCGGCAAGACGCGTGCGCTCGCACCCTGGCCGAGCACCGCGGCGGTGAGCTCGATGCCGTCGATGAACTCCTCGCACAGCACGTCGGCGTCGTAGCGTGCCGCCAGGCTCACCGCGTCCTGCATCTGCGAGTAGCCCTGCACCTTGGTGATGCCGATGGACGAGCCCTCGCGCGGCGGCTTGACGATGAGCGGCAGGCCCAGGGTGTCGGGCACGGCGTGGACGTCGGCGCGTGCCTGCTGCTCCGGGGCCAGCCACTGCCAGCGCGGCGTGGGCAGGCCCTCGGCCACCCACACGCGCTTGGTCATCACCTTGTCCATGCAGATGGCCGAGGCCATCACCCCCGAGCCGGTGTAGGGGATGCCGAGCAGCTCGAGCGCCCCCTGCACCGTGCCGTCCTCGCCGTGGCGGCCGTGCAGCGCGATGAAGACGCGCCCGAAGCCCTCGGCCTTGAGCGCCGACAGGTCGCGCTCGGCCGGGTCGAAGGCCTGCGCGTCCACGCCCTGCGCACGCAGCGCGGCGAGCACGCCGCGGCCCGACATGAGCGAGACCTCGCGCTCGGCGCTGCTGCCGCCCATGAGCACGGCGACCTTGCCCAGGGCCTCGATGTCGATGTTCATCCCGCCACCTCGCGGCCCTGCATGAGTTGCCCCGCCACCTGGCCGATGGAACCCGCGCCCATGGTGAGGACCACGTCGCCGGCACGTGCCACGCGCCGGATGGCGGCGGGCAGCGCGGCCACGTCGGCAACGAATTCGGCGCCCGCCGTGGCGCGCGCCAGCGCAGCGCCGTCGGCGCCGGCGATGGGCGCATCACCCGCGGCATAGACCTCGGTGAGCAGCACCTGGTCGAAACCGGCGAGCACGGCCACGAAATCGTCGAAGCAGTCGCGCGTGCGCGTGTAGCGGTGCGGCTGGAAGGCCAGCACCAACCGCCGGCCGGGGAAGGCGGCACGCGCCGCGGCGAGCACCGCCGCCAGCTCCACCGGGTGGTGGCCGTAGTCGTCGACGAGGGTGAACGAGCCGCCCCCCTGGGCCGCGGGCAGGGGCAATTCGCCGTGACGCTGGAAGCGCCGGCCCACGCCGGAGAAGGCGGCCAAGGCACGGGCGATGGGGGCGTCGGGCAGCTCGAGCTCGCGCGCCACGGCGACGGCCGCCAGCGCATTGCGCACGTTGTGCACGCCGGCCAGATTCAGCGTCACCGGCAGGTCGGCCTGGCCGGCCTGGCGCGCCACGAAGCCCATGCGTGCACCGGGCAATGCGCGCACGTCCACGGCGCGCAGGTCGGCATCCTCGCCCAGGCCGTAGGTGGTCACCGGGCGCTCGATGCGCGGCAGGATGGCGCGCACGCCGGCGTCGTCGCTGCACAGCATGGCGCGGCCGTAGAACGGCAGGCGGTGGACGAAATCGACGAAGGCGGAGCGCAGGCGTGCGAGGTCGTGGCCGTAGGTGTCCATGTGATCGGCGTCGATGTTCGTCACCACGCTGATCACCGGGCCGAGGTGCAGGAAGGACGCGTCGCTCTCGTCGGCTTCGACGACGATGAACTCACCCGTGCCCAGGCGCGCATTGGCGCCCGCGCTCTCGAGCAAATGTGGCTCCGCCACTTTGCCTGAACCCCCACGGGGGGCGGGCCGGCTTGGGCCGGCCCAGGGGGCGCTCATGAGTTGTCCGCCGATGACGAAGCTGGGGTCGACGCCGGCCTCGGCGAGCACGCTGGCGACGAGCGAGGTGGTGGTGGTCTTGCCGTGCGTGCCGGCGATGGCGATGCCCTTCTTCAGGCGCATGAGCTCGGCCAGCAGCACGGCGCGCGCCACCACCGGGACGCGCTGCGCGCGCGCGGCCACGACCTCGGGGTTGTCGCTGCCCACCGCCGTGCTCGTCACCACCGCCTGGGCGCCGGCGATGTGCGCGGCGTCGTGGCCGATGAAGACGCTCACGCCCAGCCCGGCCAGGCGGCGCGTCGCCGCACTCGCGTGCAGGTCCGAACCCGAGACGCGGTAGCCCAGGTTGTGCAGGATCTCGGCGATGGGGCTCATGCCCTCGCCGCCCACGCCGACGAAGTGGATGTGCTTGATGGCGTGCTTCATGCGGAGACCTCCCGCAAGGCACGCAGCTTCGTCGGCCACGTGCAAGTCACGACGAAGTGGACGGGCTTGATGGCGTGCTTCATGCGGAGACCTCCCGCAAGGCACGCAGCTTCGTCGGCCACGTGCAAGTCACGACGAAGTGGACGGGCTTGATGGCGTGCTTCATGGGCGCTTCACCAAGGCTTCGATCTCGTCGGCGACGCGCGCCGCAGCCCGTGGGCGGGCCAGGCCGCGCGCCTTCACCGCCATCGCCAGCAGGCCCTCGCGCGTCAGGCGGCGCAGCAAGTCGGCCAGCGCCTGCGCACTCAACTCGCTCTGCGGCAGATGGACGGCGGCGCCCTGCCCGGCCATCCATTGCGCGTTATCGCGCTGGTGCGCCGTGGTGCTGACGATGAGCGGCACGAGGATCGCCGGCACGCCCGCGGCACACAGCTCGCTCACGGTGATGGCGCCGGCGCGGCAGATCATGAGGTCACACTCGGCCAGGCGGCGCGGCATGTCGTCGATGAAGGGCAGCACCTCGGCGCTGGCGGCGCTGGTGGCACCTGCGCCGGCCGCGACGCCGTCGACGGCGAAACCGGCCTCGGCGTAGGCGGCGCGCACATCGTCGAACTGCAGCGTGCCGGTCTGGTGCACGACGCGCGGGCGTTCTTCGCGGCCGAGCAGGGCCAGGGCCTCGGGCACGGTCTGGTTCAGCGCCTGCGCGCCCAGGCTGCCGCCGACCACCAGGACACGCAACGGGCCTTCACGACCGACCCAGCGCAGGGTCGGCTCGGGCAGCGCCTCGATCTCGGCGCGCACCGGGTTGCCGGTGACGACGGCGCGCTTCGTGCCCGCCGCCGCCGGCCCGGCAAAGCCGAAGGCCACGCGGTCGGCCACCGGCAGCAGCGACTTGTTGCTCAGCAGCAGCGCGGCGTCGGCATTCACCAGCAGCAGCGGCCGGTTGAGCAGCGAAGCCATGAGCCCGCCGGGGAAGCACACGTAGCCGCCCATGCCGAGCACGGCACTGGCGCGGCGCCGGCGCAGCACGCCCCAGCAGTCCCAGAAGGCCTTGAGCAGGCGCAGCCCGCCGGTGAGGGTGTGCAGCGCGCCCTTGCCGCGCAGGCCGCTGAAGGCGATGGTGTCCAGGGCGAGGCCGCTGCGCGGCACGAGCTGGTTCTCCATGCCATGCGTGGTGCCCAGCCAGCTCACGCTCCAGCCGCGGCCCTGCATCTCCCTGGCCACGGCCAGGCCCGGGATGATGTGCCCGCCCGTGCCCGCCGCCATCACGACAAGGTGTGGCATCAGGCGCGGCCTCCGCGCATGAGCGCTCTGTTTTCGATGTCCACGCGCAGCACCATCGCCAGCGCCACCAGGTTCATGAGGATGGCACTGCCGCCGTAGCTCATCAGCGGCAGCGTCAGGCCCTTGGTGGGCAGCACCCCCATGTTCACGCCCATGTTGATGAAGGCCTGCCCGCCCATCCAGATGCCTATGCCCTGGCACATCAGGCCGGCGAACACGCGGTCCAGCGCGATGGCCTGGCGACCGATGACGAAGATGCGACGCGTGAGCCAGAAGAAGGCCACCACCACGCTGGCCACGCCCACGAAGCCGAGCTCCTCGCCGATCACCGCAAGCAGGAAGTCGGTGTGCGCCTCGGGCAGGTAATGCAGCTTTTCAACGGAGGACCCGAGCCCCTGTCCGAAGATCTCGCCGCGGCCGAAGGCGATGAGCGAGTGCGTCAACTGGTAGGCCTCGCGCTGCGCATACATCGGGTCCCAGGGCTTCAGGTAGGCGAAGATGCGCTCGCTCTTCTCCGGGCTGGAGGCGATCACGAGCACGAAGGCCCCCACCAGCACCATGCCCGAGAGCAGGAACATGCGCCCGTTCACGCCGCCCAGGTACAGCGCACCCATGCTGATCAGCGACACCACCATGAAGGCGCCCATGTCGGGCTCGCGCAGCAGCAACACGCCGGTGAAGCCCAGCGCCACCGCCATGGGCCACACCGCCTTGACGAAGTTCTCCTTCACATCCATCTTGCGCACCATGTAGCTGGCGGCGTACATGGCCATGGCGAGCTTGGCGAGCTCACTGGGCTGGAAGTTCATCAGCCCCAGAGGAATCCAGCGCCGCGACTTGTTCACCACGCGGCCGACGCCGGGAATCAGCACCAGCACCAGAAGCACCAGCGCGACAACGAAGAGGGTCGGCGCCCACTTCTCCCACACCCGCACCGGCACCTGCAACGCCGCGGTGGCGGCGACGAAGCCGCAGGCGGCGTAGAGCGCCTGGCGCAGCAGGAAGTAGGCCTGGTCATAGCGCGCGAACCTGGGGTTGTCGGGCAGCGCCACGCTGGCCGAATAGACCATCACCAAGCCCAGCGCGACGAGCGCACCGACCACGGCCACCAGGGCCTGGTCGAAGGAAGACAAGCGCACCGCACGCTCGCCGGTGACATGCACGTGGTCGCGCACCGGCAGCGTACCGCTGTCCTGGCGGCGCGCGCTCAACCAGTGCCTCACCGGGCCGAGCGAGGGCGCGCCCAGCTTCATGCCTGCCCCCGCTCGCGCGCCAGCGCCTGCACG
Source organism: Rubrivivax sp. (assembly GCA_020720385.1). Classification (GTDB taxonomy): domain Bacteria; phylum Pseudomonadota; class Gammaproteobacteria; order Burkholderiales; family Burkholderiaceae_C; genus Rubrivivax. The sequence continues at coordinate 7,448 of DYOR01000070.1, read as the reverse complement.
GCCTGGGCGAAGACCTCGCCGCGGTGGCCGTAGTTGCGGAACATGTCCAGGCTGGCACAGGCCGGGCTGAGCAGCACGGCGTCGCCGGGCCGGGCCTGCGCGAAGCACCAGGCGAGCGCGGCCTCGAGCGAGGCGTGGCGCTGCAGCGGCAGGCCTTCGACCACGGCGACCACGGCCTCGACGGCCGCCGCGTCGCGCCCGATCGTCGCCACCGCGCGCGCGTGGCGCGCCAGGGGCGCGGCCAGGGGCGAGAAGTCCTGCCCCTTGCCAACGCCACCGAGGATGACGACGAGCCTGCCCGGTGCCTTGTCCGCACCCAGGCCCTCCAGCGCCGCCACCGTGGCGCCGACGTTGGTGCCCTTGCTGTCGTCCCAGGCTTCGACGCCATCGACGCTGGCGACAAACTGCAGCCGGTGCGCCTCGCCGGCATATTCGCGCAGGCCGTGCAGCATCGGCGCCAGCGGGCAGCCGATGGCCGTGGCCAGGGCCAGCGCGGCCAGCGCGTTGGCCGCGTTGTGGCGCCCGCGCACGCGCAGCGCATCGGCGGGCATGAGGCGCTGCAGATGGATCTCCACCTCGTCGCCGGGCCGGCGCTTGAGCGTCTCGTCGGCCGGCAGCGCACGCACCAGCCAGGCCATGCCGTTCTCCTCGACGAGGCCGAAATCGCCCGGCCGCGGTGGGGCATCCAGCCCGAAACCCAGCACGCGGCGATCGGGCACGCGGTCCTTCACCCGGACCTTGCCTTTCGCCGCGGGCGCTGCCCGCGCCGGGGTCATCGTCGCAGGCGCCGGCGCCGCCGGCGCTATGGCCATCACCCGCGCGTCGTCGCGGTTCAGCACGATCACGCCCTGGCTGCCGAAGACGCGCGCCTTGGCCGCCGCGTACGCGGCCATGCTGCCGTGCCAGTCGAGGTGGTCCTGGGTCAGGTTGAGCACCACCGCCGCGCTGGGCTCGAAGCCGCGCACGCCCTGGCCACCGCCTTCGAGCTGGAAGCTCGACAGCTCCAGCACCCAGACCTCGGGCAGGTCCTCGAGCCGTGCGGCGAGCGTGTCCAGCAGCGTGGGCCCGATGTTGCCGGCCCGCGCCACGCGCTTGCCCGCACGCTCCACCAGCAGCGCCGTCATCGCCGTGGTCGTGGTCTTGCCGTTGGTGCCGGTGATGGCGAGCAGCTGCGGGGCATAGCCCTGGGTCTCGCGCAGGTGCTGCAGCGCGAGCACGAAGAGGTCGAGCTCGCCCATCACCGCCAGGCCGCGCGCGCGCGCCTCGGCCAGCAGCGGCGCGATGCGCTCGTCCGAAGGTGCCAGGCCGGGGCTCTTCAGCACCAGAGAGACACCCTCGAGCGCATCGACCCCCAGCGCGCCGGCCAGGCGCGGCGCCCGCGGCAGCTCGGCCGCCAGCGCCGCAGCCTGCGGCGGTTCATCGCGCGAATCCCAAACGTGCAGTTGCGCACCGCGCGCGGCGCACCAACGCGCCATCGCCAGGCCACTGTCGCCCAAGCCGAGGACGAGAACGGTGCGGTCTTGCAGCCAGCTCATCGGAGTTTCAAACTCGCCAGGCCGACGAAGCACAGCAGCATGGTGATGATCCAGAAGCGCACCACCACCTGCGTCTCGGCCCAGCCCTTCTTCTCGAAGTGGTGGTGCAGCGGCGCCATGAGGAAGATGCGCCGGCCCTCGCCGTAGCGGCGCTTGGTGAACTTGAACCAAGCCACCTGGAGCATCACCGAGAGCGCCTCGGCGACGAACACGCCACCCAGGATGCCGAGCAGGATCTCCTGGCGCGTGATCACGGCGATGGTGCCCAGCGCACCGCCCAGCGAGAGTGCACCCACGTCGCCCATGAAGACCTGCGCCGGGTTGGCATTGAACCAGAGGAAGGCCAGCCCCGCGCCGGCCATGGCGGCGCAGAAGACGAGCAGCTCGCCCGCGCCCGGGATGTAGGGGAAGAGCAGGTAGCGCGAGAAGACCGAGTTGCCGACGACGTAGGCGAACACGCCCAGCGTGGCGCCGACCATCACCACCGGCATGATGGCCAGGCCGTCGAGCCCGTCGGTGAAGTTCACCGCATTGCTCGCGCCGACGATGACGAACCAGGTGAGGATGATGAAACCGAACACGCCCAGCGGGTAGCTCACGGTCTTGAAGAACGGCACCATCAGGTCGGCGCGCGGCGGCAGGGCGTTGGAAAACCCACTCCCCACCCAGCGCACGAAGAGCTCGAGCACGCGCAGGTTGCTCGTCTCCGAGACGCTGAAGGCCAGGTAGAGCGCGGCGACGACACCGATGAGCGTCTGCCAGAAGAACTTCTCGCGCGAGCGCATGCCCTCGGGGTCCTTGTTCACCACCTTGCGCCAGTCGTCGATCCAGCCGATGGTGCCGAAGCCGAAGGTGACAAGCATCACCACCCAGACGAAGCGGTTGCTCCAGTCGAACCACAGCAGCGTGGCCACGCCGATGCCGATGAGCACGAGCACGCCGCCCATGGTGGGCGTGCCGCGCTTGCCCAGGTGCGAGGCCACGCCGTACTCGCGGATGGGCTGGCCGATCTTCATCTCGGTGAGCCGGCGGATGACCCAGGGCCCGAAGGCCAGGCCGATGAGCAGCGAGGTCAGCGCCGCCATCACCGCGCGGAAGGTGAGGTACTGGAAGACGCGCAGGAAGCCCAGGCGCTCCGGGTCGAGTTGCGCCAGCCACTGGCTCAGGCTAAGCAGCATGCGAACCCCCTTGCGTGGCCGAGGGCGCCTGCGCGGCGCTCCGGACCAGCGCCTGCACCACCCGTTCCATCTTCATGAAGCGCGACCCCTTGACGAGCACAGCCGCGGCCGCGGGTGCCTGCGGCAAGGCCTGCAGCAGGGCATCCACGGTGTCGAAGTGACGCTCGGCACCGGCGTGCGCGCACAGCGTGCCGGCGGCCCAGAAATGTTCGATGCCGGCGCGCCGCGCCTGCGCGCCGACCTCGGCGTGGAAGGGCGCGCCCTGGCTGCCCACCTCGCCCATGTCGCCCAGCACCAGCCAGCGCGGGGCGGGCAGCGTGGCGAGCAGGCCGATCGCCGCGAGCACCGAATCGGGGTTGGCGTTGTAGCTGTCGTCGACCAGCGTGGCGCTGCGCCCGCCCAGCGTCACGCCGAGCATCTGCGAGCGCCCGGCCACCGGGCGGAACGCGGCCAGGCCCTGCGCCACCGCCGCCAGCGGCGCCCCCGCGGCCAGCGCGCAGGCCGTGGCCGCCAGCGCGTTGCGCAGGTTGTGGCGGCCCGCCTGGGCCAGCGTGGTCGCCGCGCGGCCCGAAGGCGTGCGCAGGGTCAGCGCCCAGTGCTGCGCCGCGCTGCTCCACTGCGCCTGCGCGCCGACGTCGGCCGCACCCTCGGGCGCAAAGGTGATCACGCGGCGCGCACCGGCCATCTCGCGCCACAGCGGCGTGAAGGCGTCGTCGGCCGGAACGACCACCGTGCCCGCGGCGGGCAGCGCGGCGATGACGCTGCCGTTCTCGCGCGCCACCGCCTCCACCGTGGCCATGAACTCCTGGTGCTCGCGCTGCGCGTTGTTCACCAGGCCCACCGTGGGCGCAGCCAGGCGCGCGAGCAGGGCGATCTCGCCCGGGTGGTTCATGCCCAGTTCGATCACCGCAGCGCGGTGGCTCGGGCGCAGGCGCAGCAGCGTGAGCGGCACGCCGATGTGGTTGTTGAGGTTGCCCACGGTGGCCAGCGCGGCCTCGCCGAGCCAGGCACGCAGCATCGCCGCGACCATCTGCGTGACGGTGGTCTTGCCGTTGCTGCCCGTCACCGCGACGAGTGGCAAGGTCAGCCGCGCACGCCAGGCCGCCGCCAGCTGCTGCAGCGAGCGCAGCGCATCGTCCACCTGCAGGCCCGGCAGGCCGTCGCCCAGGCCATGCTCGGCAAGTGCCGCCACGGCGCCGGCCTCCCGCGCCTGGGCGAGGTAGTCGTGGCCGTCGAAGTGCGCGCCGCGCAAGGCCACGAAGAGGTCGCCCGGCTGCACGCTGCGCGTGTCGCTGTGCACACGCAGGATGCGCGTCGCGCCGTCGCCGACGAGCCGGCTCGCCGGCAGCAGGGCCTGGGCCTGGGCCAGCGTCATCATGGCGCGTCTCCGGCGCGCAGCGCGAGCGCCGCGCGCGCCTCGAGCAGGTCGGAGAAGGGGCGGCGCACGCCGGCCACTTCCTGGTATTCCTCGTGCCCCTTGCCGGCGAGCAGCACCACGTCGCCGGGCGCGGCCTGCTGCACGGCGTGGCGGATGGCCTGGCGACGGTCCTCGATCACGTCGACCTCGTCGTGGCCCACCACGCCGGCGAGGATCTGCGCGAGGATCGCCTCGGGCGCTTCGTCGCGCGGGTTGTCGCTGGTGAGCACGACGTGGTCGGCCCCGCAGGTGGCGATGGCGCCCATCAGCGGGCGCTTGGTGGCGTCGCGCTTGCCGCCGCAGCCGAACACGCACCACAGCCGGCCGCCGCGCGCGTGCACCAGCGGACGCAGTGCCTTGATCACCTTGCTCAGCGCGTCGGGGGTGTGGGCGTAGTCCACCACCACCTCCACCGCGCTGGCCGCGTCGGGGCCGGCCACGCGCTGCAACCGCCCGGGCACCGCGCCAAGGTGCGCCAGCGCCGCGGCGGCCTCCCTCAGCGGCACCCCCTGGGCACGCAGCCCGCCCAGCAGCACCATCAGGTTGGCGGCATTGAACTCGCCCACCAGGGTCGAGCGCACCGGCTCGCGCTGCGTCCCCTCCACGATCTCGAACCCGAGGCCGTGCTCGGTGGTGTGCAGCCCCTGCGCCTGCAGGCGCGCCGCGCGGCGCAGCGAGACGCTCCACAGGTCCAGGTGGCTGGCAGCCAGTTCGGTCGCCAGGCCCGCGCCATGTTCGTCGTCGATGTTCACCACCGCCGCGCGCAGCCCCGGCCAGTCGAAAAGCGCGCGCTTGGCGGCCCAGTAGTGCGCCATGTCGCCGTGGTAGTCGAGGTGGTCGCGGGTGAGGTTGGTGAACATCGCCACGGCGATGCGCACGGCCGCCAGGCGGTGCTCATTGAGCCCGATCGACGAGGCCTCGATCGCGCAGGCGGCCAGGCCCTGGTCGACGAAGCGGCGCAGCGTGCCGTGCAGCGTCACCGGGTCGGGTGTGGTCAGGCCGGTGGGCTCGAGCGTGCGCGACTCCGCCGCGGCACCGGCCGGCGGCGGCTCGCCCGTGCCGAGCGTGCCGATGACGCCGCAGCGCCGGCCCAGGCGCGTGAGCGCCTGCGCCATCCACCAGGCGGTGCTCGTCTTGCCGTTGGTGCCGGTGGTGGCAACCACCTGGAGCTGGCTGCTGGGCTCGCCGAACCAGAGGTCGGCGATCGGCCCGGTGGCCGCCTTCAGCCCGGGCAGCGCGGCGATGCGCGCGTCGTCGAAGGCGTAGGCCTGCACGCCCTGCGCCTCGACCAGGCAGGCCGCGGCCCCGGCGGCCAGCGCCGCGTCGACGAAGGCGCGGGCGTCGTGGGCGTAGCCCGGCCAGGCGATGAAGGCGTCGCCCGGCTGCACGGCGCGGCTGTCGGTGCGCAGCGTGCCGGACACGCGCGCAGCGAGCCACTGCACGACGTCGGCGGGGCGCTGCAGCAGGGTGGGCATCTCAGAAGCTCTCCAGTTCGGCGGGCACGGGCTTGGCGCTGATCTGCGCCTTGACATCGATGTCGGGCGCCACGTTCATCATGCGCAGGGTCTGCTGCACGACCTCGCTGAACACCGGTGCGGCCACGTCGCCGCCGAAGTGCTGGCCGGCGCTGGGCTCGTCGACCATCACCGCGACGATGATGCGCGGCGTGCCTATGGGTGCCATGCCCACGAACCAGGCGCGGTACTTGTCGCTGGCGTAGCCCTTGCCTTCCTGCTTGTGCGCGGTGCCGCTCTTGCCACCCACCGAGTAGCCGATGGTCTGCGCCTTGGGGCCGGTGCCGCCCGGGCCGGCAGCCAGCTGCAGCATCTTGCGCAGCTCGCGCGTGGTCTCGGGCTTGAAGACGTGCAGTCCCACCGCGCCCTGCTCCTGGCGCAGCAGGGTCACGGGAATGACATCGCCGCTGTCGCGCGCCAGCGCCGTGTAGGCGCGCGCCATCTGCAGCAGCGAGGCCGACAGGCCGTAGCCGTAGGCCATCGTCGCCTGCTCCACCGGCCGCCAGGTCTTGTACGGCTTGAGCCGCCCGGTGACGGCGCCGGGGAAGGTGATCTGCGGGCGCTGCCCGTAGCCGACGTTGCTGAACAGCTCCCACAGCTCGCGCGCGGGCATCTGCATGGCGATGCGCGCGGCGCCGACGTTGCTCGATTTCTGGATCACCTCCTGCACCGTGAGCGCCTGGTGCGGGTGGGCGTCCTTGACCACCAGCGGGCCGACGACGAGGCTGCCCGGCGCGGTGTGGATGACGGTGTCGATCTTCACGCGGCCGGTCTCCAGCGCCCAGCCGACGACCAGCGGCTTCATCGTCGAGCCGGGCTCGAAGACGTCGGTGAGCGCGCGGTTGCGCATCGGGTTGAGCATCGGGTCGGCCGACAGTTTGGGCCGCCGCGCGGGGTCGTAGCTCGGGTAGTTGGCCAGGGCCAGCACCTCGCCGGTGTGCACGTCGAGCACGACCACGCTGCCCGCCCTGGCCTTGTGCTGGCGCACGGCGTCGCGCAAGCGCTGGTAGGCGAAGAACTGGACCTTGGAGTCCACGCTCAGCGTGATGTCGCGCCCGTTCACCGGGTCGGCCTGGTCGCCCACGTCCTCGACCACGCGGCCGAGCCGGTCGCGCACCACGGTGCGCTGGCCCGCGCGGCCCTCGAGCTGGCTCTGGAAGGCCAGCTCGATGCCGTCCTTGCCCTTGTCGTCGACGTTGGTGAAGCCCACCACGTGCGCCGCGGACTCGCCCTCGGGGTAGCGGCGCTTGTACTCGCGCACCTCCTGCACGCCGCGCAAGCCCAGCGCCTGGACCTCGCGCCACACGGGTTCTTCGACGAGGCGGCGCAGGGTGACGACGCCCGTGGCGCCGTCGAGCCGCTGGTCCAGCTCGGCCGCGCTCATGCCCAGCAGCCGCGCCATAGTCTTGCGCTGCGCCACGTCGGCGGCGAAGGTCTTGGCGTCCACCTGCACCGAGGGCAGGGCCACGCTGGTGGCCAGCACCAGGCCGTTGCGGTCGAAGATGCGGCCGCGGCTGGCGGGCAGGCTGAGCTTGTGGACGAAGCGCTTCTCGCCCTGCGCACGGTAGAAATCGGTGGCCCAGATCTGCAGGTGCACGGCGCGGCCCAGGAGCACGGCGAAGGCCAGGCCGACGAGGACGACGACGAAGCGCGAGCGCCACGGCGGCGTCTTGCTCGCCAGCAACGGGCTGGTGGCGTAGTTCAGGCTGCGCACGCCGGTGGCCGCTCGCGTCATGCGGCCCCCAAGACGCCTGCGGCGTCGGCCCCCTGAGGGGGCGCGAGCCGGCTTCGGGCGGCCGTGCGC
>DYOR01000069.1 GCA_020720385.1 Rubrivivax sp. | reverse complement strand
GCCTGCGGCGTCGGCCCCCTGAGGGGGCGCGAGCCGGCTTCGGGCGGCCGTGCGCCGGCTCATGGCCGCGCCCCCGAAGCCGCGGGGTCGAAGACGTAGGCCGTCACCGCCGGTGTGGCCGCGCGCATGAGCAGGCGCTCGCGCGCCGTGCGCTCCACGCGCAGGTTCGTGCCCTGGGCCTGGCGCTCGGCATCCAGGCGCTTGTATTCGGCGTCCAGCCGGCCCTGCTCGACGCGCGCCTGGTCCAGCGCGGCGAAGAGCCGGCGCGCTTCGTAGGCGGTGTTCACCAGCACCAGGCTGCTGCCCAGCAGCAGCGCGAGCAGGAGCAGGTTGAGGCGGCTCACCAAGCAACCTCCGTGCTTCGCACTGCGGTATTGCCCTTGGGAACGGCCCGGCGGCTCATGCGGCGACCTCGGTGCGTTCGGCCACGCGCATCACCGCCGAGCGCGCCCGGGGGTTGGCGGCGACCTCCGCCGCCGTCGGCTTGACGCGCGCCACGGCGCGCAGACGCATCGGCTTGGCCGGGGCAAAGGGTGCACGGCGGTCGACCACGTCGCGGCTCTCGCGCGCGATGAAGGTCTTGACGATGCGGTCCTCGAGGGAGTGGAAGGCGATCACCACCAGGCGTCCCTGCGGGGCGAGCAGCGCGAGCGCCGCCTTCAGGCCTTGTTCGAGCGCCTCAAGCTCGGCGTTGACGTGAATCCGAAGAGCTTGAAATGTGCGCGTTGCAGGGTCCTGGCCCGGCTCGCGGGTCTTGACGGCGCGAGCCACGAGCGCGGAAAGCTCCCCGGTGCTTCGAACGGGTGCCCCGCCTTCGCGGCGAGCCACAAGCGCCTTTGCAATCTGAAAAGCAAACCGTTCCTCGCCGTGTTCACGTATCACCTCCTCGATCTGGCGCGCGTCCGCGCGCTCCAGGAATTCGGCCGCCGTCTGGCCACGCGTGGTGTCCATGCGCATGTCCAGCGGGGCATCGAAACGAAAGCTGAACCCGCGCGCCGGGTTGTCGATCTGCGGCGAGCTCACGCCCAGGTCGAGCAGCACGCCCTGCACCTTCGAGATGCCGCGCGCACCCAGCTCGGCCGCCATGTCGGCGAAGCTGGCGTGGCAGATGGCGAAGCGCGGATCGTCGATCTGCGCGGCGGCGGCCACCGCTTCGGGGTCCTTGTCGAAGGCCAGCAGCCGGCCCGCGGGCGCGAGCCGCGCGAGCAGCGCACGCGCATGCCCGCCGCGGCCGAAGGGGCCGTCGACGTAGCTGCCCTCCGCTTGCGTGACGAGGGCCTGCACGGCCTCGTCGAGCAACACGGTGGTGTGCGACCATGCCTGCGTGGCGCTCACTGCACGACCAGGCTGCGCAATGCCGCCGGGCGGCCCTTGGCCAGCACCTCGGCCTCATGGGCGTCATGGCGGGCCATGTCCCACAATTCGAAGTGCCCGCCCACGCCCATGAACTTCACCTCACGCTCCAGTCCCGCCCAGCTGCGCAGCTCGGGCGGAATGAGCACGCGCGAGGCGCTGTCGACCTCGACTTCGGTGGCGCTGCCGATGAAGAAGCGCCGCCAGGCCTCGTCTTCGGTGGTCAGCGCGAGCACGCTGCTCTCGAACTGCTCCCACACCGGCAAGGGGTACAGCGAGAGGCAGCCGTCGGGGTTCTTGGCGACCACGAGCTGGCCGTTCACCTGGGCCATGAGCAGCTCGCGCCAACGGGCGGGCACGGTGATGCGCCCCTTCCCGTCCAGCGTGAGCACCGGCCCCCCGCGAAATACCATCGCCACCACAAAACCCCACTAAACGACACGAAGCCCCACTCTACCCGAGCGCCTTGGCGGGGTCAATGCGGTGGGCCGGCAAAAATTCAATCAAATCAAGCACTTACAAACGCATTTTGCACGAGACTCGAGTTCAAAAACTCCTTCCAAATGAAGCACTTGGCATATGAAATGAAAGTGTTTTGTGAGGTCGACCCCCCTAGCCCGACCCGCCCAAAGGCGGGCTTGGCCATGGAGCGCCTGCGTGCCCTGCCCTGCGCGCGGGTGGCGCGCGCTTGAATCACGACGACGTGCTCTGGCGGCTGCGCCATGCGCTGGCGGGCGTGGGCGTGGCGTTGCTGCTCTCGGTGCCCACGGCGGCGCTGCTGGGGCGCGTCCTGGGCGACGCCCTGGGCGGCGGATACGGCGCGCGCGTGGCCGTGTATGCGGCACTGCTGGCCTACGTGGTGCTCGGCGCGGGCGTGCTGCTGGCGAGGGTCGCGGCGCGCGAGACGCGGCCGCTGACGCTGCGGCGCGCGGGCCGGTGGTTCCTCAGCCTGTGGCTGTGGCCCGCGCTGCTCGCCGGGACGGCGGGCAAGGGTGCACGCGGCCCGGGAGACGCCTGAGGCGGCTGCGGCGCGCCGCGCAGGCCTCAGAATATCCATCCTCGAAAGGCCACCCTTGAGCACCCCTCACGCATCGCCGGCCACGCGCCCCGTCGACGGCCGCTCCGGCCGCTGCACGCGCCGCGCCGCGTGCGGCACGATGCTCGGTGCGCTGGCCCTGGCGGGCTGCGCGCCCAAGGAAGCGCCGTCTGCGCGGGGCCTGGACATCACCGGCGCCAACTACGGGCTGGACTTCCACCTCGACGACACCCAGGGCCGCTCGCGCAGCCTGGCCGAATTTCGTGGCAAGGTGGTGCTGCTCTTCTTCGGCTTCGTGCAGTGCCCCGACGTCTGCCCCGCCGCGCTGGCGCGCGCCGCCGAGGTGATGAGCCTGCTCGGCGACGACGGCAGCAAGGTGCAGACGCTCTTCGTCACCGTCGACCCGGAGCGCGACACGCCCGCGACGCTGCAGGCCTACACGGCGGCGTTCCATCCGAGTTTCATCGGCCTGCGTGGCGACTTGCTGCGCACCAAGGAAACGGCGGACCATTTCAAGGTCTACTTCCGCAAGGTGCCCACGGCGGGCAGCTACACCATCGAGCACACCGCCATGACCTACGCCTTCGATCCTGCCGGGCGGCTGCGCCTGGCGCTGCGCCCGGAACTCGCCGCCAAGGACGTGGCGGCCGACGTGGCCGCGCTGCTGAAAGCGGCCCCCGGCGCGGGCCAGGCGGGCTGAACACGCCCATGCACGCCTCACGCCACATGCACCGCATGCGCCACATGCGCCGCCTCCACGGCCCCGCCGCCTGGCTGGCCGCGCTGGCCATGCTGCTGTGGACGCTGGCGCCTGCCGCCACCCGCGTGCTCGTCGCCGCCGACTCCGCGTCGTGGGTGCCCTTGTGCACGGCCGACGGCGTGGTGCAGGTGCAGGCCCTGCCCAGCGGCGAGCGCATCCCCAACCCGGCGGAGCACATTGCGCAGGCCGACCTCCCGTGCTCCTCGCTGCAGGGGCACGCCAGCGTGCTGGCGTCGGCCGAGTGGCGGGCCGTGGTGCTGTCTGCCGCGGCGGCCCTTGAACCCGCGCCTGCGGCAGCCCCGCCGCCTGCAGCCCGCAGTTGGCCGGCGAGCCAGGCGCGCGCACCCCCCTTGGCCTGAAGGCGGGCTCGGCCGCCCGGGTTTGCAACGCTTCGTGCAAAGCCCGGCCGCCGCCCAGACACGGTTTCGATGGCCGGCGGCGCAAGCCCCGGCGGGGCCCTTGCGGCCACTCGTCCATCCTTCAGGAACTCTCATCATGCAAGACACAACCGTCAACCGCCGCCATTGGCTGGCCACCGCTGCGGCCAGCAGCCTCGCACTGGGCGCCACCGGCTGCGCCACGTCCAACGCGTCCACAGCGTCCAACGCGCCGGCTGCCGGCGCGGCCCCGGCCGGCATGCCGCCGACACAATGGACCGACCAGTTCGGCCTGGTGGCCGCGCTGCCCAAGGACAGCGACCCGCTGACCAACGAACTCACCAAGTACCCGCGCTGCCGCTACTGCGGCATGGAGCGCGCCAAGTTCAGCCACACGCGCCACCTGCTGGTGTACGAGGACGACAGTGTCGAGGGCACCTGCTCGATCCACTGCGCGGCGATCAGCCTGGCGCTGAACATGGACCGCGGACCCAAGGCCATCTACGCCGGCGATGCCGGCTCCAAGGAGGCCATCAAGCCACTCGTGCCGGTGGACCAGGCACACTACGTGCTCGACCCGAGCAAGACGGGCACGATGACCAAGGCGAGCAAGTTCGCCTACGCCAGCCGCGCGGCGGCCGAGGCTGCCACCGCCACCGAGACGGCGCTGAAGGCCGGCGCGCGCATCGTCGGCTTCGACGCCGCGCTCACCGCCGCCTACCTGGGCATGGCCGAGGACACGGTGATGCTGCGCAAGCGCCGCGGCGAGATGCGCAAGCGAATGCAGAAGACTGGCGCCTGAACGGCCCGCCCCGGTGCAGCGCGCCCCCCGCACGCGCTCCGGGGCCTGCCCCCCTTTTGTCGAAAGGTGATTCATGAGCGATTCGTATCGACCCTACCGCCCGCTGTGTGCAAGGCCTGCGCACGGCCAGGCATTCACCCCCGGCCGCCGCCAGGCGCTGCAACGCCTGCTCGGCGCCGCGGCCGGCCTGGGCCTGGCAGGCCGCAGCTGGGCCAAGCCGGTAAAGGTGCCCGCACCCGGCCCGCGCGACACCTGCCCGGTGTGCGGCATGTTCGTCGCCCCCTACCCCCACTGGGTCGCCACGGTGCTGTGGCGCGACGGCCGCGCGGTGCACTTCGACGGCGCGAAGGACTTCTTCAAGTACCTGTTCGAGTTGAAGAAGTACGAGCCCACACGCAAGCGCGAAGAGATCCAGGCGATGGCCGTGACCGACTACTACGGCACGGCGCGCATCGAAGCCCAGGGCGCTTTCTTCGTGGTCGGCTCCGACGTGCTCGGGCCGATGGGCCACGAACTCGTGCCACTGGACACCGAAGAAGACGCCAAGGAGTTCATGGCCGACCACAAAGGCAGGCGCGTGCTGCGCTTCAGCGAGGTCACGGCGGCGTTGCCCGCGGCGCTGGACAACGGCAAGTTCCAGTGAAGGCAGCCCCCGTGGCAACGCCTGCCGCGCGCGCGCCGCGGCGCGGCTCCAGCCTGGCGCTGGCGCTGCTGGCCGCGCTGGCGCTGGCGCTGCTGGCCGCGCTGGCGCATGCCGCCTGGGTGGGTACGGCGGCGCAGGCACGCGTGCAGCAGGCGCGCGCCGTGGTGCGCGCGCTGGACCTCACCGACATGGCCTGGTTCCCCGAGGCGCGCTACACGCGTCACCCGAGCCAGGCCGACCTGCACAGCGCCTACCAGGACGCACCGGGCGCGCTCGAGCACTACCCGGCCGGCACGCTGCTCGCCCCGGCCATGCACCGGTCGGCGGCAGCCTCGGCCGCCGCGCCCGCACCGCGGTGAAAACGATGCACGCCTGGTTCACCCGCCAACGCTACCTGCTCGACTACACCGTGGCGGCGATGGCGCGCCAGCGCGCCAAGAACCTCGGCCTGATGCTCGTCTACACGCTGCTCATCTTCGCGCTGGCCTCGGTCATCCTGATGGGCAGCGCCTTGCGCAGCCAGGCCGCGGCGATGCTGCAGGACGCACCCGACGTGGTCCTGCAGGGCATGCGCATGGGCCGCCACGAGATGAGCCGCAGCGCCGACCTGGACCAGCTGCGCAAGCTGCGCGGTGCCCACGCTGCGCAGGGCCGGCTGTGGGGCTATCTGTACGACACCTCCACCGCGGCCAACTACACGCTGCAGGTGCCACCGGCGCAGGCCGAGGGCCTGCAGCCCGGCCCGGGCGAGACCATCCTCGGCGAGGGCGTGGCACGGCTGCGCCGGGTGAGCGCGGGGCAGCCGGTGTTCCTGGTCTCGCCCGCCGGCGTCTTCCTCAAGCTCGAGGTCAAGGCTGTGCTGCCGGCTGCCGCCGCGGCCGTGAGCAGCGACGCGGTGCTGCTGTCGGAACCCGATTTCCGCCGTTTCTTCGCCCTCGCCGAGGACGAATTCACCGACCTCGTGCTGCGCGTGCGCAACCCGCAGGAAGTGGCCAAGGTGGCCGAGAAGGCGAGCATCGCGCTGCGCCAGCACCGCGTCATCACGCGCGCCGACGTGCTGCGCACCTACGAGGCCGTATTCAGCTGGCGCGAAGCCCTGCTGCTGGCGCTGCTGGCGGGCTCGCTGCTGGCATTCGCCATCCTGGCGTTCGACAAGGCCAGCGGGCTGTCGGCGGCCGAGCGGCGCGAGATCGGCATCCTCAAGGCCATCGGCTGGGACACCGCCGACATCCTGCGCATGAAACTGTGGGAGGCCGCGCTGATCTCGCTCACGGCCTTCCTCGCCGGCTTCGTGCTCGCCTACGCGCATGTGTTCCTGTTCTCGGCGCCGCTCTTCGAGGGCGTGCTCAAGGGCTGGTCGACGCTGTACCCGCGCATGACGCTCGCGCCGGCCATCGACGGCCTGCAGATCGCCACGCTGGCGCTGCTCAGCGTGCTGCCCTACCTCGCGGCCATCGTGGTGCCGGTGTGGCGCAGCGCGGCGGCCGACCCCGACGCCGCGATGCGCTGAAGGCCGCACGCCATGCTCGAACTCAGCCAAGTCACCAAGCTCTACAACGAGGGCCAGCCGGGCGAGCTGGCCGCCGTGCGCGAGGTGAGCCTGTCCATCGCCACCGGCCAGGTCACGGTGCTCGAAGGCCCCAGCGGCTCGGGCAAGACCACGCTGCTGACGATCGTCGGCTGCCTGACGCGGCCCACGCAGGGCCGCGTGGCGCTGCACGGCCAGCCCTTGTCGGGCCTGCCCGAGCAGCACCTCGCGCGCGTACGGCGGCAGACCTTCGGCTTTGCCTTCCAGCGCTTCAACCTCATTGCGGGCCTGAGCGTGCTGCACAACGTGATGTTGCCCGCCTACCCGCTGGCCCAGCCGCACCCGCAACTTCTGGCGCGCGCGCGCGACGTGCTCGCCGAGCTGAAGATCGCGCACCGCGAGGCCACGCGCGTGGAGCTGCTTTCGGGCGGCGAGATGCAGCGCACGGCGATTGCCCGCGCGCTCATCAACGACCCGGCGATCCTCATCGCCGACGAGCCCACCGCCAACCTCGACGCCGCGCTGACGCTGCAGTTCCTGGACATCATGGCCACGCTCAAGGCACGTGGCAAGACCATCGTCATGAGCAGCCACGACCCGCGCATCACACGCGCCGCGCTGGTGGACCGCGTGGTCACGCTGGCCGACGGCCGCATCGTCGCCGAGGCCGCGGGCGCATGATCCTGCACCCGCCCGTGCTCGCCCTGGTGCTGAGCTCGCTGCTCGGCGCGGCCACGCTGGCCTGGGCGGCAAGCTTTGCGCTGCACCTGCTGCGCCACTGGAACCTGGCCAGCGGCGCGCGCCGGCAGATCGAGCTCGAGCGCCGCACCTACCTCGTGGCCACCGTGCTCGCGCTGGTCATGCTGGCGCAGGCCTTCGCGCTGCCGCTGATGGTGTTCAACGCCGACCGGACCGCGCCGCTGCTGGCGGGCGCGATGTGCGCCTTCGGCAGCTTCAACGCCAGCGCCTATGGATTCCCGGCGCTGTACGCGAAGATCGCGCTGTTCTTCGCCGCGGTGGCATGGCTGGCGCTGCATCAGGCCGACACGCTGGCCGATGACTACCCGCTCACGCGGCGCAAGTACGCCTTGCTGCTGGCGTTGCTGCTGCCGCTGGCACTGGCCGACGCCGGCCTGAGCCTGGCGTACTTCCTCGACCTGAAGGCCGACATGCTCACCTCGTGTTGCGGCACCGCCTTCAATCCCGAAAAGGCGAGCCTGGGCGCCGATGCCGCGGCATGGGACCCGCGGTGGGCGCTGGCGACGCTGTTCGGCTCGCTCGCGGCAGGCCTGCTCCTGGGCTGGCTGGCCGATGGCCGCCCGCGCCTGGCCCTGGCCTACGGCGTGTTCAGCGCGGCGTTCCTCGTCGTCGCCCTGGGCGCCGTGGTCTCTGCGGTGTCGATCTACGTCTACGAGAGCCCACACCACCACTGCCCGTTCTGCCTGCTCAAGCGCGAGTACGGCTACTTCGGCTTTGCCCTCTACCTGCCCCTGTTCCTGGGCACCGCCTGCGGGCTGTCCGCGGGCGCGCTGAGCCTGCGCCCGCCGGCGAGCCTGCGTGCCGCGCTGCCCGGGCTCACGCGGCGCCTGCGCCGCGTGTCGATGGCGGGCTTGGCGCTCTTCGGGCTGCTCTGCGCCGCGGCCGTGTGGCACTCGGCGCTGCGCCTGTAGCCGGCGCTCAGTTGGACTGCATGATGCGTCGGCCCGAGGCCGACTGCACGGGCCGCGCATTCATCGGATAAATGCGCGCGAAAAGTTCGATCTGCTCGGGCGAGAGCGTCACCGGCTGGCGCATCACGATCCACTGCACGCCCTCGGTGCACGGGGGCGTGGTGAGCGAGCCCATGTAGGTGTAGTAGCGCCGGTCGGCGGGCAGCAGGCTGGCCAGCTCGAGCGGCACGCGCGCGGCGACCTCCTCCATGCGCTCCAGGGGCAGGTTGTTCCACACCTTCTGCACCACGGGCTGCGCTGGCCCCTTGTCGATGAGCAGCGTGACCACCACCAGGCGACCCTGCTCGTCCTTGTGCACCAGGTGCGCCGACATTTCGAACGCGCGCCCGTCGATGCGTTCCTCGGAGGGCCGATGGAAGTGGAACTGCTGCAGCTCGAAACGCCGCCCGCCGACTTCGATGCTGTTGCCCGGCGCCACGTTGACCTGCACCGTGTGGCCGTTGTCGACGACGGCGAAGCCGCTGGCCTGGTAGTTGAACTGCACCGCTTCCAGATCGACCGCCAGGCCCTCGCGGATGTCGATCGGGCTTTGCCGCTGGCCCGTGGAGCACATCGAGAACTGCGGCTGCAATCCGCCCCAGGCCTGCGGGCCCGCCGGACCCTGGTAGCCCCAGTGGGCCGGCGCGTGGGCGGCATGCGTGGCACCGCCTGGTTTGTGCGCCGCGGCCACGGGCCGGGGCGCGGCCAGGACCGCCTTGGGTGGGACGGGCACGCTGCTGTGCGCCGCGACGCTCTTCACCGTGGTGGCACGTGCCGCCGCGGGCGCGTGTTGCGCGCTGCGCAGCGCTGGCGGTGCCTGTGCGGCAAGCGCGGCGGAGGCGGCTGCCGCAGGCCTGGCTGCGACACGCAGCTCGCGTGCATGGCCCGCGCCGGCGCCCTGGCTGGCCGCCAGGCGCTCCGCCAGGCGCAGGCGCAGCTGTTCCATCGGGTCGGTTGGCGCGGCCGGTGCCGGCGCCGCCTTCGCGGCTTGCGCGGGCGCAGCGGAGCTCGTCGCGGCATGGCCCGCCGATGCGCCCACCGGTGCGCGACCAGCGGCGTGTTCGGCGGCCACGACGGCAGCGGGCAAGGACATCGCGGCCACCCACAGTGGCGCGGCAAGGGCGAATCTGAGGTCGGTCATGGCACGGGCTCCTCGCCCTTTATCGGCCTCTTGCAGGGCCGACTTGAACCCCTTCAGTCCAGTCGCGGCTTGACCCATAGCCAGGCGACGACGCCCACGCCCATCATCGCCAGCGAGGTCAAGGCCAGCGCCTGGGTGGAGTGCATCACCAGCGGCGCCACGACGCCGGCGACCGCGGCGTTGGCCAGGCTGCCCACGCAGGCCTGCACCGAAGAGGCCATGCCGCGCCGTTCGGGCGCCTGGTCCAGCGCGAGCAGGGTGACCACCGGCACCATGAGGGCCCAGCCGAAGGAGAACAGGCCCAGCGGCACGAGCGCCCAGGCGACGTGCGGCGTGAAGAGCAGGTTGAGCACGACGTTGAGCAAGCCGGTCACGGCCATGATGACGAAGCCGTGCCGGATCTGGTGCCGCGGCTTGATGCGCCCGGCCAGGCGCCCGGAGAGCCAGGCCCCACCCATGATGCCGCTGATGTTGCAGACGAAGAACCAGAAGAACTGCGTCGGCGCCAGGTGCAGGTGCTCGCTGAGGAACACCGGCGCCGAGAGCACGTAGAGGAACATGCCGTTGAAGGGCACGCCGCTGGCGAAGACCAGGGCGACGAAGCGCGGATTGCGCAGCAGGCCGGCGTAGCCCCTCATCAGGTCGGCCAGCTGGAAGGGCTGGCGGGCACTGACGTGCAGCGTCTCGGGCAGCCAGCGCCAGTTCGCCAGCCCCAACGCCGCGCCGAGCACGACGAGCAGCCAGAAGATCGAGTGCCAGCCGGCGTGCACGAAGAGGAATCCCCCCACCAGGGGCGCCACCGCCGGGGCCACGCCGAAGTAGATCGTCACCTGCGACATCACGCGCTGCGCGTCGGCCGGCGGGAACATGTCGCGGATGATGGCGCGCGAGACCACCATCCCCGAACCCGCCGACACGCCCTGCAGCGCACGGAAGAACACCAGCTGCCCGATGGTCTGGCTGAGCGCGCAGCCCAGCGACGCCAGCGTGAACAGAGCCACGCCGGCGAGCACCACCGGGCGGCGCCCCAGGCTGTCGGAAAGCGCCCCGTGGAACAGGTTCATCACCGCGAAGCCCAGCAGGTAGCTCGACAGCGTCTGCTGCATCTGCACCGGCGTGGCGCCCACCGACTGCGCGATGCCGGCGAACGCCGGCAGGTAGGTGTCGATGGAGAACGGCCCGATCATGCCCAGGCACGCCAGCAGCAGGGCCAGCGTCCAGCGCGGGCCGGGCCACAGGGTCTGGGCGTTGGGGTTCATGCTTGCCTGGCTCGCCGCGCGAAAAAAGTGTGAAGCAGGCCGATAGGCCGGATTCTGTGCACCGGCGGCCGCTTGCGCGACCTCCGGCGTGACCGCCATTCCTCTGGGCCGGGAGTCGCCCCCCGGCTCGGTGCCACCTACCCGCCGGCTCCGCGAGCCACGTCAACGCCGGCCTACTTGGTGTTGCTGCGCGTAGAGATTGCCCGTTTCACCCGCTGCGGGGCTTTGCCCCGCAGCGGGTGGCTGTTCGGTTCGGGCTTTCGCCCGAGTCCGTGCGGAGAACCGCACGTACCGCCGGCTTGCGCCGGCGCCTCACAGCGCACCCGCACTGGGACCCCGCCTCGACTCGTCTCTGTTGCTCTGATCCTCACCTCACGGTGGACAGCCGTTAGCTGCTACGCTGCTCTGTGCAGTCCGGACCTTCCTCCAGTGCCGTGTTTCCACGCTCGCACCAGCGGCGGTCTGGCCTGCTTCACCGGGCGATTATCGCCGCCGTGCGCGCCTCGGCGCTTGCCGCGGCTGCGACCGGGCAGGCTGCCGGCTCAGCCGCTACCATGCCGGCATCCATGAGCAAGCTGTACTTCCGCTACGCCGCGATGAACGCGGGCAAGTCCACCGCCCTGCTGCAGGCCGCGCACAACTACGAGGAGCGCGGCATGAAGGTGCGCCTGCTCACCGCCGCGCACGACGAGCGCGCCGGCGCGGGCGTGATCGGCTCGCGCCTGGGCCTGCAGCGCGCGGTGGAGACCTTCGGCCCGCGCACGGTCTTCGACGCCGCCGGCCTCGGTGCGGGCGTGGCCTGCGTGCTCATCGACGAAGCCCAGTTCCTCACGCCCGAGCAGGTGCGCCAGCTGCACCGCCTGGCGCACCGCGAGCACCTGCCCGTGATCTGCTACGGCCTGCGCAGCGACTTCCGCGGCGAAGCCTTCCCCGGCGCGGCCATGCTGCTCACGCTGGCCGACGACCTGGAGGAGATGAAGACCATCTGCGCCTGCGCGCGCAAGGCTTCGATGAACATGCGCATCGACGACGAAGGCCGGCGCGTGAAGGAAGGCGAGCAGGTGGTCATCGGCGGCAACGAGCGCTACCGCGCGGTGTGCCCGTCGTGCTTCTACAGCGACGACGACGACCCGGTGCGCGCGCCCGGGCTGTTCGGCTGACGACGACGGACAATGGACCCCATGAAGCGCTTTCTGCTCACCCTTGCAAGCCTCCTCGCGCTGGCCGCGCACGGCTCCGCCCTGGCCGACGGCGGCAGCCCGTCGCTGGGCCGGGTGCGCTCGCAGATGAACGCGGGCACATGGGGTGGGATCGTGCTCATCGAGGCCCGGCCCAAGGCCGCAGCGACGGCAGCATCGTCGGCGGCGGCATCGGCGCCCACGCTGAACGCTGCGGCACCGGTCCCGCCCTCGCCCGCGGCCGCGGGCGCGGCAGGCCCTTCGGTCTTCGAGCGCATGCGTGCACTGCTCGGCGGCAACGAGCCCCTGAGCGGCCAGCGACTGAACGACGCCAAGCACCTGGACTCACCCTCCCAGGGCATCGCCCTGCCCACGGCCTCTGCGGGCGCGGGTACCGCCTCCGGCGCAGCGACCAAGGCGCGCTAATGTGAAAGTCTTCCATGATCCGGGGCGTCGCCCCGCATCATGAAAGTTAGGTCGGCCGCCGGCACGGGCCTGCCAGCGCCCAGGTCAGCGGCCCGGCGCGCGACTCACGACCCGTGCGCCATCGCCTGACCCATGCGCACGGCGCCGCCCACGGCCCAGGACGGATCGAAGCGCAAGGGGCCCGCGGGGAAGAGCAGGACGACGGTGGAGCCGAGGAGGAAGCGGCCCATTTCCTCGCCCTGTTGCAGGCTGAGTCGCCGATCGCCGTAGTCCCACTGGCGCAGCGTGCCGGGCCGTGGCGGGTTGACCACGCCGTGCCAGGCGGTGGCCATGCTGCCGACGATGGTCGCCCCCACCAGCACCAGCACCCAGGGCCCACGCGCGCCGTCGAAGACGCAGACCACCCGCTCGTTGCGCGCGAACAGCCCGGGCACGCCGCGCGCCGTGGCCGGGTTCACCGAGAACAGCGCGCCGGGCACGTGGAGCATGCGCAGCAGCCGCCCGGCGCAGGGCATGTGGATGCGGTGGTAGTCCTTGGGGCTGAGGTACAGGGTGGCGAAGTGGCCGTCGTGGAAGTGCGCGGCCAGCGCGGTGTCGCCGCCGAGCAGCGCGCTGGTGCTGTAGTCGTGGCCCTTGGCCTGCACCAGGCGCTGGCCGTCGATGGCACCAAACTGGCTGATCGCCCCGTCCACCGGACACACCAGGTCGGCGCGGGCCAGCGGCCGCACGCCGGGCGCGAGCGCGCGGGTGAAGAAATCGTTGAAGCTGGCGTAGGCCGCCGGGTCGGGGTCGGCCGCCTCGGCCATGTCGACGCCGTAGCGCGCGATGAAGGCGCGGATGGCCGCGGTGGTGAAGGCGCCGCCGCGCCAGCGCGCAAAGACACCGGCCAGCGCGGTGAGTGCCTGCTTGGGCAGCAGGTGCTGCATGGCCACCGCCACGCGCTCGCTCAGGCCGGGGGCCTGCGCGTCATCGCCGGTGCGGGGTGCCGTCACCGCAGCGGGGCGAGTTCGCGCAGCGCCTTCACCGCACCGGCGCCCATGCCGGCACCGAGGCGCTTGGCCAGGCGTTCGGCGACGTTCTCGCGGGCCGTGTAGTCGACGATCTCCTCGGCCTTGACGATCTCGCGCGCCACGTAGTCGAGGTTGCCCAGGCCGTCGGCCAGGCCCAGCTTGACCGCCTCCTCGCCGTTCCAGAACAGGCCCGAGAAGGTGTCGGGCGTTTCCTTCAGGCGGCTGCCGCGGCCGGCCTTGACCACGGCGATGAACTGGCGGTGGACCTGCTCGATCATCGCCTTGGCGATGCGCTGGTGCTGTGCGTTGACCGGGCTGAAGGGGTCGAGCATGGCCTTGTTCTCGCCGGCGGTGAGCAAGCGGCGCTCCACGCCGAGCTTGTCCATCAGGCCGGCGAAGCCGAAGCCGTCCATGAGCACGCCGATGCTGCCCACGACGCTGGCCTTGTCCACGTAGATGGCGTCGGCGGCCACGGCGATGTAGTAGGCCCCCGACGCGCAGGTCTCCTCGACCACGGCGTAGACCTTCTTCCTGTGCAGCGCCTTGAGGCGACGGATCTCGTCGTTGACGATGCCGCTTTGCACCGGGCTGCCGCCGGGCGAGTTGATGCGCAGCACCACGGCCCGCGCGGCCTCGTCCTCGAAGGCGCTCTTCAGCGCCGAAACCAGGGCCTCGGCGCTGGCTTCGCCGTCCGCGGAGATCTCGCCGCGCAGCTCCACGAGGGCCGTGTGCGGTGTGTTCGGGGCCATCGGTCCGGCCTGCTGCACCAGCGTCGCGGCGACGAGAAACACCGCCAGGCCGAGCCACGAAAGGCGAAAAAAGACGCGCCAGCGGCGCTCGGTGCGGCGCTGGGCGAGCAACTCGCCGGCCAGGCGCTCGAGCGCGCCCTCCAGGCGGTGCGCGTCCACGGCCGCGGGGGCGGCGGCGGGTGCGGCGCGCGGCGTCGACGCCTGCACGGGGTCCTGCGCAGCGGGGTCTGGGGTGTTCATGGGGGGCTTTCTGCGGCCGGCGCGTCTGCGTGGGCCGGCTGGATGTCGCGCGAAGGATACCAATACACCCGACCCTCGTGCTCCTCCACGCGCACCGGCGTGAGGGCCCCGCTGCCGCAAGGCCCGGCGACGCAGCGACCGTCCGCAGGCTCGTAGGTGGCGCCGTGGATGGAGCACAGGATCCAGCGGCCCTCGGCGTCGAGGAACTCCCCGGGCTGCCAGTCCATCTCGGTGGGCACGTGGCCGCAGCGGTTGAGGTAGGCGCGCACCCGGCCGTCGTAGCGCAAGGCGAACGCGCGCAGGGGTCGTCCGTGCTCGCGCAGCTCCCAGACCCAGGCGCGGCCGCGCTCGGGCAGCGCCTGGGCATCGCAGAGAAACCGCGCCGCGTGGCCCACGGGATCGCTCACGCGTGGTCCCGCAGCCAGTCGCTCAACTCGCGCGTGCTGTGGGCCACGTGCAGCGGCGCGTGCACCGCGAAGGCCTCGGGGTCGTGCGCGCCGTAGCTCACCGCGACGCTGGCGGCACCGGCATTGCTCGCCAGCTGCAGGTCGTGCGTGGTGTCGCCGATCATCAGCGTGCGTTCGGCGTCGACGCCGAACTCGCGCATGAGCAGCTGCAGCATCAAGGGGTTGGGCTTGCTCGCCGTCTCGTCGGCGGTGCGCGTGGCGTCGAACAGCCCCTGCAGCTGCGAGCTCGCCAGCGCCTCGTCCAGGCCGCGCCGGCTCTTGCCCGTGGCCACCGCGAGCCAGTGCTGGCGCGCCTTGAGTTCGCCCAGCATCTCGAGCGTGCCGGGGAAGAGCACCAGTTCGTGCTGACGCGCGAAATAGTGGTGGCGGTAGCGGCGGCCCAGCTCGGGGTAGCGCTCGGGCGCCAGGCCCGGCACGGCGTGCGCCAGCGCGTCCTGCAGACCCAGCCCGATGACGTAGGCGGCCGCCTCGTCGCTGGGCTCGGGCACGCCGATGTCGCGGCTCGCGGCCTGCATGCAGCGCACGATCAGCGCAGTGCTGTCGAAGAGCGTGCCGTCCCAGTCGAAGACGATGAGGTCGAAGTGGCGTGGTTTCATGGATGCAGAAGTGTCTCGCACTCGCTCGGCAGCGGTGCGACGAGGGTGATGCGCCCGCCACTGGCGGGGTGGTCGAAGGCGAGCTGGCGGGCGTGCAGGAACATGCGGCCGAAGCCGTGTTCGCGGGCGAAGGCCTTGTTGCGCGCAAAGTCGCCGTACTTGGGGTCGCCGACGATGGGGTGGCCGCTGCTCGCCAGGTGCACGCGGATCTGGTGCGTGCGGCCGGTCTTCAGGGTCACGTCGAGCAAGCTGCAGTCCTTCAGCCGCTGCACCACGCGCACCAGGGTGATAGCGCGCCGACCATCGGCATGCTCGGGCGCGACCACGCGCACGTGGCGCTCGCCGGCCGCGTCCAGCCCCTTGTGCAGCGCCAGATCGATGAGCTTGAGCTTGTCGGGCCAGGCGCCGAAGACCAGCGCGGCATAGACCTTGCCGGTGTCGCGCGCGCGGAACTGGTCCTGCAGGGCGGTGAGCGCGCTGCGCTTCTTGGCCAGCAGCAGCACGCCCGAGGTCTCCTTGTCCAGACGGTGCACGAGTTCGAGGAAACGCGCCTGCGGCCGCGCGCGGCGCAACTGCTCGATCACGCCCGAGCTCACGCCGCTGCCGCCGTGCACCGCCACGCCGGCGGGCTTGTCGATCGCCAGCAGCACCTCGTCCTCCAGCAGCACGGGAAATTCGCGCGCCGGTGCCGGCAGGGCCTGATCTGCGCGCGGCGGCGGCAGGCGCAGCGGGGGCAGGCGAATGTCGTCGCCCTCGGCCACCCGCGTGTCGGCCGCGGCGCGACCCTTGTTGACGCGCACTTCGCCCGAGCGGATGACGCGATAGACATGCGTCTTGGGCACGCCCTTGAGCACGCGCAGCAAGAAGTTGTCCAGCCGCTGGCCGGCGGATTCGGCGTCCACGCTCAGGTGGCGCACCGCCGGCGCCGTGGCGGCCGCGCTGGCCGGTGCTTTGGCCCGTATAATGCGATGCTCCACGTATGAGCCGTAAGTGCTTGATTTATCGGAGTTTACCCGGGCCCTCCCGGCGCTATCGTGGGGTCGCCTGCACGAGGTCGTGCAGGCACAAGAGTGATGCAACGCCGGCGTGCCGCGTTCGGGCCGGGGTCCCCAAGTGACCCGGCAGGGCGGGGTCGCTGGCGGCAGAGAAACGCACAGGAACCCGGCCTCGCGCAGAGCAGTCTGCGCAAGGCAATCGTGAATTCACCGGTGCGAGACAGCGGCCACCGCCGTCTCGCACCCGCGCCAGGCGCGCTCCAGCAGTCCATGTCGATCCCGTCTCCCACCCCGCCCGTTGAACGCCATGCCTCGCCCCGGCCAGATACCGGCGAGGCCGGCGCCGGGGCACCGCTGCGCGATCCGCGGCGGTCAGGGTGGACGCCGACCCCCGCTGCCGCAGCCGCCAAAGCGCACGCGCCAACGCTGCGCCACTGACCGCCACGGGCGGGGCAACGCAGTCCAGGGCACTCGCGCCGACGGTTCCACCGCGCTTTTCGTGCATCGATGCAAGGCCGCGCGCCGCTTTTGGCAGTGTGCGGCTGGATCGGGCTCGCTCCGTCTGATGGGGCGAGCACAGGAGTGCACATGAAACGCATGTTGATCAACGCCACGCAGCCCGAAGAGCGGCGCCTGGCCATCGTCGACGGACAGAAACTGCTCGACTTCGAGACCGAGATCGAAGGGCGCGAACAGCGCAAGGGCAACATCTACAAGGCCGTCATCACCCGCGTCGAGCCCTCGCTCGAAGCCTGCTTCGTCGACTACGGCGAGGAACGCCACGGCTTCCTGCCCTTCAAGGAAATCTCCAAGATCTACTTCCGCGAAGGCGTCGACGCACGCACCGCGCGCATCCAGGATGCCGTCAAGGAAGGCGACAACCTGCTCGTGCAGGTGGAAAAGGAAGAACGCGGCAACAAGGGCGCGGCACTCACCACCTTCGTGAGTCTCGCCGGCCGCTACCTGGTGCTCATGCCCAACAACCCGCGCGGCGGCGGCGTGAGCCGGCGCATCGAGG